>NZ_MAOS01000035.1:0-99521 GCF_001721285.1 Pandoraea sp. ISTKB | reverse complement strand
CACCAGTGCGTCGCAGATCGGTCCAATTGCACCCATGTCACACCTCCAGTCGATTCAGTTTGGTTGGTAATTCGTATCGGGTGATTTCAGAACAGCGCCATCACGTCGTTGATGAACTTTGCTACCGGGGCTGCCCGGCTAGCCCACGTTCCGACAACCACCAGTCCGTCGCAGATCGGTCCAATCAGAGCCATTTCACACCTCCAGTTTCGCTTCGTCGTTGTTGGGTCTTTGTTTCGTCGTTTCGCGTTTGCCGCGAGTTGTGTCAAAGATAAACCTCGGGTCCGGACCTGAAAACTGAGATAAATCACAGTCGATCCGCCGAACGATGAAAGTCCGCCACGACGTCTTCCAAAAGATGCCCAAACGCTCCGCTTCACGCCCGTCAAGCCCCGCCATACCGGGCAGTCGGCCGTCGGAAGGCGCGCGCAGTGTAAACTGCTGGGTTTTCGACCCCCCAGTGGAATGGTGCAAGTGTCCCGGCGTCCCGTTATCAGCGCCCCAACACTCATACGCTCGCTGGCCCGCCTGAGCTCGTTCGCGCCCCCTGAGGCCGCGCCGTCGCTCTCGGACCGCATGAGCCAGTGGCTGGGCTGGACCGACGCCATCGCGCTCTCGTCGGCCCTGAAAGCCAACCCGCCGGCGGCAACGCCCGGCGCGCGTTCGGCTGCGCAGGACCCGGCGAGCGCGCTCGCCACACTCGCCCGTGTGCGCGCCGAGCTGGCCGCCGCCATCGCCCGCGATTGCGGGCTGGCCGCAGCCCCCGGCGGGCAGATCCGTGCCCTGAGCGCCGCCGAACGTCAGCGCGCCGCGTCCTTCGCCGAATTTCCGGCGTATCGACAGCGCTACGCGACCTCGCAGCAGACGATGGATACGGCGATCAGCGCCCTGCGCACCCGCCTGCGGGCCCAATTGGCCACGCAGTCGCCGGACGCCGCCCGACTCGCCAGCGTCGACGCCGTGATGGAGCGCGTGATGGGCGCACGTGAGCGCACACTGCTTGCCAGCGTGCCGAATTTGCTCGAAGGGCATTTCGTGCGGCTACGCGACACGGAACAGGCGGCCATGGCCGCCCCGCGCGTGCCCGGCGCCCCGGCGCTGCCGCCGGCCGGCACGTGGCTCGACACCTTCCACCGGGATATGCAGAGCGTTTTGCTCGCGGAACTGGATATACGCCTGGAACCGATCGAAGGGCTGATCGCCGCCCTCGCCTCGGTAACTCCCGGCGAAAACGTTAGTGAACCCGGACAACATGACCCGTTACCTCGTTGATCTCGTTGCCTTTGTCGCAGGTCTGGCCGTCGTCGGCTGGATCGCCATCGGCTATGCCGGCACCAATACCCTCGCACTCGCCGTCGCGCTGCTGATCGCCGCCGTCTATCTGATCGGCGCGCTCGAACTCAAACGCTTCCATCAGTCGACGAACGCGCTCGCCCGTGCCGTCGGCGGCCTGAACGCCGCCCCCGCCTCGCTGCCCTCGTGGCTCGACACGCTGCCGGCCGGACTGCGTACCGCCGTGCGTTTGCGCGTGGAAGGCGAACGCGTCGGCCTGCCGGGCCCGGCCCTCACGCCGTACCTCGTCGGCCTGCTCGTGCTGCTCGGCATGCTCGGCACTTTCCTCGGCATGGCCGCCACGCTGCGCGGCACGGGTATCGCGCTCGAAGGCGCGACCGATCTGCAAGCGATCCGCGCTTCGCTCGCCTCGCCGGTCAAGGGCCTGGGCTTCGCCTTCGGGACGTCCGTCGCCGGTGTCGCCACGTCTGCCATGCTCGGCCTGCTCGCCGCCCTCGCCCGCAAGGAACGCGCGCAGGTCGTCCAGTCGCTCGACGCCCGCATCGTCACGACATTGCGCGGCTTCTCGCAGCAACATCAACGCGAGACCACGCTACAACTGCTTCAGCAGCAAGCGACGGTCATGCCCGCGCTCGTCGACCGTCTGCAAGACATGATGGCCGCGATGGAGCGCCAGAGTCAGGCGCTCGGCGAACGTCTGGTCGCGAATCAGGACGCGCTTCATGCCAAGACGGATGCCTCCTATGCGCAACTGACCAGCGCCATGCAGCAGTACCTGAAGGACAGCGTCGCCACCACGGCAAGTGCCGCCGGCGCGGCGATTCGTCCGGAAGTCGAAGCGACGATGGCCAGCCTCGCACGTGAAACCGCTACGTGGCACCAGACCGTCTCCGCCGCCGTGCAAGACCGCATGGACGGCCTGTCGGACCGCTTCGAAGCCACGACGACGCGTGTGGCCAGCGTCTGGAAAGATTCGCTCGACGCTCAATTGCGCACCAATGAATCGCTCGCAACCGATCTGCGCAGCGCCCTCGGCGACTTCACGCAGACGTTCGAAACCCGTTCGTCGCGACTGGTCGACGATGTCGCCACGCGTCTGGAAACGGCCACGGAACACGTCGGCAACGCCCATGCCGGTGTCGCCAAAACGTGGGAAGCATCGCTCGTCACGCAACAGCGCAGCCACGATGCGCTGGCTGAAAAGCTGGACAGCGCCCTCACGCAATTCGCACAGACCTTCGAGACACGCTCGGCCAAGCTGGTCGACGACGTCGCCACCCGCCTGGAAACCACGACGGGACAGGTCAACGCGGCCCACGCAGGCGTCGCCCAGACCTGGGAGACGTCGCTCGCCGCACAGCAGCGTGCCAACGATTCGCTGACCGACAACCTCGGCTCGGCCCTCACACAATTCGCGCAGACCTTCGAGACACGTTCGGCCAAGCTGGTCGACGACATCGCCGCCCGTCTGGAGACCACGACGGGACAAGTCAGCACCGCGCATGCGGGCATTGCGCAGACGTGGGAAACATCGCTCACCGCGCAACAGCAGACGAACGACGCCCTCGCCAAGGCACTCAGCGCCACGCTCGCGCAATTCACCGAATCGTTCCAGACGCGTTCCGCCGGTCTGCTGGCCGACATCACCACGCGACTCGACAACGCTACCGGCAGCATCGCCACCGCACAGACCACCGTGGCCGAAGCCTGGCAACAAGCGCTCGGCCAGCAGCAACAGTCGCACGATACGTTCACGCAATCGCTCGGCGCCGCACTGGAGCGTTTCGCTCAAACGTTCGAAGCCCGCTCAAGTGCACTGCTGGCGGATGTGGCCACCAAGCTCGACGCTGCGAGCGGCAACCTGAGCGGCGCGCACGAGCGCGTGGCGCAGGCATGGGACCAGTCGATCGCGTTGCAGCAACAGGCCAACGCTGCGCTGAACACCGAACTCTCTGCCGCGCTCACCCGCTTCACCGACACCTTCGAGCAGCGCGCCGTCCATCTGATCGACGGCGTGAGCCAGCGCACCGAAGGCGCGATGCACAGCGTGTCGGAGACGGCGGCTGTCGTATCCGGCGAATGGAAGCAGGCGATCACCGCGCAGCAGTCCGCCAACGACACCCTCGCCCGCGATCTCGCCGACGCCCTTGGCCGCTTTGCCGAGACGTTCGAATCGCGCGCGTCGCAACTGCTGCAAAGCGTCTCGTCGCAAATGGATTCGACGTCCGCCAACGTCGCACAGACGTGGCGCGACGCGGTCGCGGAACACGCCCGTACGAACGAGCGTCTGGCCGACGGCAACCAACAACTCGTGACGGCAACGACGCAGGCCTTCACCGAGCACAGCGCCTCACTGCTGCAAGCGCTCAGCGCCGCCAACACCGCGCACCACGACGCCACCGCCGAGCGCGAGACGCAGCGTCTGTCCGCGTGGACCGAAACGCTCGAAGGCACGCTCGCCACGTTGCGCTCGGAATGGCAGCAGGTCGGTGCGCAGACGGCAAGTCAGCAACAAGCCATCTGCGACACGCTCGCGCGCACGGCACTGGAAATGTCGGAGCAAACGCGCGCCAATGCGAGCGACACCATCGCGGAAATCTCGCGACTGGTGCAGACCGCCTCGGAAGCCCCGAAGGCCGCCGCCGAGATCATCGGCGAACTGCGTCAGAAGCTCTCGGACAGCATGGTGCGCGACAACGCCATGCTGGAAGAACGCTCGCGTCTGCTCGACACGCTGGGCACGCTGCTCGACACCGTCAAGCACGCGGGCAACGAACAACGCGCTGCCGTCGACGAACTGGTGACGACGTCCGCTCAACTGCTGGAACGCGCCGGTGCGAATCTGGGCGACGCCATCGCTGCGCAGACGGAGAAGCTGACGGAAGCATCGGCACAGGTCACGGGCAGCGTGATCGAGATCGCCAGCCTCGGCGACGCCTTCGGGGCGGCCGTACAGTCGTTCGGCGAATCGAACACGCAGTTGCTCGACCATCTGCAACGCATCGAGGCCGCGCTCGACAAGTCGATGGCGCGCAGCGACGAACAACTCGGCTACTACGTCGCGCAGGCTCGCGAAGTCGTGGAACTGAGCGTGATGTCGCAGAAGCAAATCCTGGAGAACCTTCAGGACATGGCGCAAACGCGGGCGCAAGCCGCGTCGCAGGCGAACGCACAACCGGGTAGCGTGGCAGCATGAGGGACGAATTCGACGCGGATATCGCGGACGGCGACGTCGGTGCCGCCGCGCCGACCTGGGCCGTCTTCGGCGATCTGATGTCGGTGATGCTCGGCGCGTTCGTGCTCATCATGCTGGGCGTGATCGGCGTGCAGATCGAGCTGTCCGCCAAGCTGGAGCGCGAAGTCAAGGAGCGTCAGGTCGAGACGCAACGACGCGAGACGCTGGAGAAGGCGCTTGCGGGGCCGCTTGCGGGTGGTCGCGTCACGCTGGTGAACGGTCGTATCGGCATCAGCGGGAACGTGCTGTTTGCGCTGAACTCGGACCAGTTGCAGCCGCAAGGTCGTGAAGTGCTGCGCAGTCTGGCCGCGCCGCTCACCGCCTATTTGCGCGCGAGCGATGAGATTCTCATGGTCAGCGGCTTCACCGACGACCAGCAGGTGCGTGAGACGAACCGTCGATTCGCGGACAACTGGGAGCTTTCGGCACAGCGCGCACTCACCGTCACGCGCGAATTGATCGCCGCGGGTGTGCCGCCGGCGTCCGTCTTCTCCGCCGCTTTCGGCTCGGAACAGCCGGTGACGTCGAACGCCGATGAAGCGGGGCGCGCGAAGAACCGTCGCGTGGAAATCGCACCGATGCCGCGCAGCAGTGCCAGTAGCGCAGGCAAGCCGAAGGCCTGACATGCCCGATACCGCCAAGGCACAGCCTCCGATGCGCGAAGCCGCAACGACTGCCGACAACACGGCGACACCCGATCGTCCGGACGATGTGCTGACGTCGGACGTCGAGACGCCGGCGCGTGCGGACGCGCCAATGTCGGACGATCAAGCTGCCCCCTTAGTCCCCTTAGTCCCCTTGGTCCCCCTCGCCCCCGACGCGATTGCCGCACAACTCGGCGCATGGCGCGACGGCGGTGTCGACAGGCGCGATCCGGCGCGGTTCCATCGTATCGAAGCACTCTCGCAGCGCTTGCAGGCCTATCGCGGAGAGGTGCGCCGCGTGCTGGAAACGCGTCTGGGCATGCTCGCGGCGGAACTCGCGAAGTCGCTCGGCGACACGCAGGCGTCGTCTGCAACCCGTGAGGCACCCGGCACAGCCTCGCCGCTCGCCGTGCTGACGACGGAAGTCACGCAACGCATTGGCGTGAGCGAGCGCCCTGCCCCGTCAACAGCCCCCCGTCCGCGTGGCCCCGCAGCGCCGGGCGTCACGGCTGTGCACACGCCTGCACCCGCTCAAGCGCAAGCGAACGCAACGGCATCCCCGAAGCGCCCCGTCACGCCGCCCGCGCCGGCGCCCGTGGCGATCACGCCCACGGTCATTGCGACCGACGACGCGTTCGAAGACCTCGACGTGCTCGAATACTTCCGCGAGACGTGGTCGAAGCTGAGTACCGACGGCAATCTGCGTCAATCGCTCGCGCAGGTGCCCGAAAACGCCGGACCGCTCAATTCCAGCCATCTCGTGCATCGTGCGCTGTCGCTCATGCACGACGTTTCCCCCGACTATCTGCGTCACTTTCTGCGCCACGCCGACGCCCTCTCGTGGCTCGAAGACATGGAAACCACGGGCGTTTTCGGCAACAAGAGTGCTGCACGGGTGGCAGCGAGCGCCAAGCCGTCGCGGGCCAAGGCGCGCTAAGCCACGACAGGCGCTGCAGCGCGCCGGGGGCGCTGCTGGCCGCCAACTTGCCAGTCAAGGGGGTTCCGGTGGATAATCGAGCCCGTTCCCGACGCCGCAGAGTGACCAACCGCGCGGGAAAATCCTTTGAAAAATCATCGTGTTGGACGCTGCGCATCACGCGCGCCGCACGCAGCACTCCTCGACAAGCCGTCGTCCCTGACGGCTTTTTGTTTCCATGACGAACCACGGACAACCGCCGGCTGACGACGCGCTCCCGGCCCACGACGACGCCGATCTCGACGCCTCGTCGACCCACGCCTCTCCCGATTCGGAAGACGACGCGCACGACGAGCACGACTCGCACTACGTTGGCCCGGACGGCGTGGCCCATCCGCGCCGCATCCGCAGTTTCGTGCGCCGCGCCGGACGCAGCTCGGAAGCGCAGAAGCGCGCCTTCGACGAACTCGGCCCGAAGTTCGTGCTGCCCTATGCCCCCGAGACACTCGACTGGCCGGCCGCATTCGAACGCGCCGATGCCCCGCGCATCCTCGAGATCGGTTTCGGCATGGGCGACGGTACCGCACACATCGCGAAGCTGCGCCCGAACGACGATTTCCTCGGTGTGGAAGTGCATGAACCGGGCGTGGGCGCGCTGCTCAAGCTCATCGGTACGACCCCGCTGTCCAACGTGCGCATCATCCAGCACGACGCGGTG
The DNA here is from genome assembly GCF_001721285.1 of Pandoraea sp. ISTKB. Taxonomy (NCBI): domain Bacteria; kingdom Pseudomonadati; phylum Pseudomonadota; class Betaproteobacteria; order Burkholderiales; family Burkholderiaceae; genus Pandoraea; species Pandoraea sp. ISTKB. The sequence goes on along the minus strand of NZ_MAOS01000035.1, from coordinate 92,715 downwards.
GAAGTCGTCCAGCACATGCTCCCCGAAGGCTCGCTCGACGGCGTGCACGTCTTCTTCCCCGATCCGTGGCACAAGAAACGCCACCACAAGCGCCGCCTGCTGCAACCGCCGTTCGTGGCGCTGCTCGCGTCGCGTCTGAAGCCGGGCGGCTATCTGCACTGCGCGACGGACTGGCAGGAGTATGCCGAGCAGATGCTCGAAGTGCTCGGCGGCGAAGCGTCGCTGGAGAACACCAGCACTGACGCGAGCGGTTACGCACCGCGCCCGGACTATCGTCCCGTGACGAAGTTCGAAAACCGTGGCCTGCGTCTCGGTCACGGCGTGTGGGATCTGGTCTTCCGCAAGCGCGGCTGAACGCGACCGGACACCTCTCACACACCACGAAAAAGGGCACCCCACGGTGCCCTTTTTTCATGCCTTCGACGCTCAGCGTCCGGAAACTCAGTCCGCCCAGACCACCAACCCGCTGTACGCCGACGCCAGCACCACCAGACCGAACACGATCCGGTACCAGGCGAACGCCGTGAAGTCGTGCGACGCGATGTAACGCAGCAGCCAGCGCACGCAGATGAAGGCGCTGATGAACGCGAAGACGAAGCCGATGCCGAACAGGCCGAAGTCCGAGACTTCGAGCATCGAGCGCGACTTGTAGAGTTCGTAGATCGTCGCGCCGAACAGGATCGGAATCGCGAGGAAGAACGAGAACTCGGTCGCCACGCGACGCTCCAGCCCGAACATCATGCCGCCGATGATCGTCGCCCCCGATCGCGACGTGCCGGGCACCAGCGCGAGGCACTGTGCGAAGCCGACCTTCAGGGCGTCGATGGCGCTCAGGTCGTCGATCGAACGCACACGCGGCTGCTTGCCCGCCTCGACGTTACGACGGTTGTGACGCTCCACGAGCAGAATGATCACGCCGCCGACGATGAATGCCGTCGCCACCACCAGCGGATTGAACAGCACCGCCTTGATGTGCTTGCCGAACAGCAACCCCAGCACGATGGCCGGTATGCACGCGATGATGACGTTCACTGCGAAACGCCGCGCCTTCGCGTCGCTGCCCAGCCCGAACACCACCTGCGCGATCTTCGCGCGAAACTCCCAGCACACCGCGAGAATGGCGCCGAACTGGATCACGATGTCGAAGATCTTGCCTTTCTCGTCGTTGAAGTTCAGCAGGCTGCCCACAAGAATCAGGTGCCCGGTCGAAGAGATCGGCAGAAATTCGGTCAGGCCTTCGACGACACCGAGAATGACGGCTTTGAGCGCCAGCAACAAGTCCATGCAATGCGTTCCTGAAGAGTGATGAGAGAGGGAAATCTGCGTGAGAGGACGGTGAAAAGACAGCGAAGTATCAGCGCGTGTCGAACTTGACGTTCACGCCATGCGACAGCACGGTGATCGCCCCCGGCTGACGCATCGCGCCGCCGATGTTGAGCTGCTCGGGCTTGAACGTGTAGATCGGGGCGCCTTGCAACAACTGTGTCGCGATCAGTGCGCCCGCCGCGTTCAGCTGACGTGCCCAGCGCTCCGGCAATCCGTCGATGGTGAAGGTCTCGACCTCCGGGTCCTGCAACACGACGGACAGCGTGGCCGGGTCGTACGCGAGCGCACTGTCGATGGCGAGCGTGCCCGTGAGCGGTGCGCCGCCGAGCGGATGCGTGACGGTCGCATCGACAGCCACGGCCAGCCGGTTGCGCTCGGGCAACAGCGTCAGGCGCGGATGCGACAGGTTGACGTCGAGCACCGCCAGCACACGACGGTCGAACGGGAACTTGCGTTCGAGCGCGCGCTGCAACTGGCTCTCGGAGAAGGTGTAATCGTTACCGAACGGCAGGCCCGCACACGCGGCGAGGCCCATGGCGAGCGCCGCAGCGCCGGTCATCGTCAACCAGCGGCGGCGGGCGTGGACGGTGTGGGACTCAGTCCCATCGCACTGCCGACGATCGTCCGAGTCTTGAAGAGTTTGAGGAGTGTTACCCGGCATGAGGCGTTCCGCTTCAGGGCGTCCAGCGCCCGACACGCGCGACTATAGCACTCGCCTGTGACACGGCTCCACGTCGACCTAAGCCTGCCTGATGTCATCCTGATAACCGTCAACGGTGCGCCAGAGATACGCTCAGGCGGCCATCGGCGCGGTCATCGCTTCCAGTGCCGATAACCAGGCAATGGCCTGCGCGCGATCCTCGCCACACATCTCCCGCGACGGCTGCAACGAACCGCAAACGGCCGGACGCTGCGGGCTGCCGAAGATCCGGCAACGGTCGTCGTCATCGAGCTGCACGCAACGCGTGTTCGCCGGCTTGCCGTTCGGCATGCCGGGAATGGGCGTCGAAATCGAAGGCGCGATGCAGCAGGCCGCGCAATGGGGTCGGCAGTTCATGAACAGTACAGGGGGATGCTGGCCGGTGAGGCGAATGACGCCGTCCGCTCGGGACGACGTCTCAGGGCCGCGCATTTTACCGCGAGTGTCGCGTTGGACGTCGGAAGGGGGCAAATGCTATCGACATGGTCATGCAAGGACTTACCAGGGCAGATCGCCCTTGAGATCGAAGAAGCCCCCCGTGACCGGGCCACGTTCTCCGAGCGCGACGATCACTACGCTGCGCACGCCGTCTGCCAGCCCCTGACGCGCGCGCTTGCCGCTCGCGTCCGTCGTCAGATCGGCAGGTGCGCCCGGATCGACCGAGTTCACCGTGATCGACGTCTCACGCAACGTCTGCGACAACTGCACCGTCAGCATGTTGAGTGCCGCCTTCGAGGCGTTGAACCCGATTTGCCGGAATGCCGCGTGCTCCCACGCCGGATCGTTGTTTTGTGCGAGCGAGCCGAGACCGCTCGACACGTTGACGATACGCGCGCCTTCCGAGCGCGACAGCCACGGCAGCATGGCCTGCGTCACGCGCAACGTGCCGAAGAAGTTGGTCTGGAAGACCCGCTCCACCGCTTCGATGGACGCCTTCTCCGGCGTGTCGTCGCGCGGATCGGTCACGCCGGCGTTGTTCACCAGCACGTCCAGACGCCCGTGATAGCGGCCGATTCGATACGCCGCCGCATGCAGCGTCTCCGGACGCAGCAGATCCAGCACCAGCGCCTCCGCCTGAAAACCCGCCTTGCGCAGCGGCGCGACGACTTCGTCGCCCTTCGCCTCTTCGCGTGCGCCCACCAGCACCGTCATGCCCGCCTCGGCCAGCTCGCGCGCGACTTCCTGTCCGATTCCCCGGGTCGCGCCGGTCACCAGCGCCACTTTTCCCACATGGCGTTCGGCGTCCTCGCGCACCACATTCTCGATAGCGTCCCGTTTCATCACTGCTCCCGTCGAATTCCCTTTGTTCTGCGCCCGACCGCACGCAAATTTGTTAGCATCGAGTTTATGAAGAATCCTTCAGATTTTCTATTCGCATATGAAACCGGCCGGCCGATCCCCCGCAACGCCCCGTAAATCACCGCAGCAGGCGCGTTCGCGCGTCACCATCGACGCCATTTTCGAAGCCGCGCTTCAGGTTTTGCTGCTCGATGGCGGGCGTCAACTGACCACGACACGCGTTGCCGAGCGTGCTGGCGTGTCCGTGGGCACCCTGTATCAGTACTTCCAGAACAAGCAGGTGCTGCTGTACGCCGTGCTGGAGCGCCACATCGACCGGATCGTCGAGACGGTCGAGCAGACGTGTCAGGGCGCGCACGGCCAGGCGCTGGACGTGATGGCGCGCGAGCTGGCGACGGCGTACGTCGGCGCCAAGATGCGCGATATCGAGGAAGCGCAGGCGCTGTACCGGCTTTCCGAGGATCTGGACGGACGCGAGGTGTTTTCGCATGCGGCGGCGCGTATGCACGCGGCAGTCGTCGGCATGCTCCGGACAGCGCATAACGCGCGTTTCGACGATCCCGAGACGGTCGCCTTCGTCTTTCTGAACTCGATGACCGGCCCGATCAAGGCGATTCTGGAAAATCGTGCGCCGGCCGGCACCTGCCATGAGACGCTTTCCCGCCAGATCGCCGACCAGATGGCGACGATGTGCGGTGCTTATTTGCAGTGCGTCGCACGCTGTACCGCCGAGGATTCACGCGGTGTTGCGCCCGATGGGGCGCCGGCAGTGGCACTTGAAGTACCGCCCCTGCCCGAGCCTGCCGCCTGAGTCGGATCGTCACGTCATCGCCGTTGGTCGGCCGACATATTCCCCCGCAATCGTTCCGAATTGCGGCAAAAGTTCACGCATCAACATGACTGCCGCCCGGAACTGGTAAAATGCCGGGTTGTGTTTGCCTCGTTTGCCATACTACCCACGAGTAATCGAAATGAATTACGAACAGGCCCGCTTTAACATGATCGAGCAGCAGATCCGTCCCTGGGACGTGCTCGACCAGGAAGTGCTCAAGCTGCTGGAAGTCGTCAAGCGCGAAGATTTCGTGCCGGCGGCACTGCGCGAGATCGCGTTCACGGATGTGGAACTGCCGCTCCCGGGCGCCTCGATTCCCAACGAAAGCCAGCATATGTTGTTCCCGCGCGTGGAAGCGCGCATTATGCAAGCGCTTGCGCCGAAGAAGAACGAGAACGTGCTCGAAATCGGCACGGGCTCGGGCTACATGGCCGCGCTGCTGGCGTATAACGCGCATCACGTCACGACCGTCGAGTTCGACGCGAACCTCGCGCAGAGCGCCCAGCAGACGCTGCGCGCCAATGGCGTGACCAACGTGGAAGTCGTCAACGCCGACGGCGCGCAGGGCTGGAGCGCTGCCGCACCGTACGACGTGATCGCCATCTCCGGCGCACTGCCCGAACTGCCGCAAGCCTTCCTGAACCAGTTGAAGGTCGGTGGCCGTCTGGCCGCATTCATCGGCGGCAGCCCGGTCATGGAAGCGTTGCTGATCACGCGCGTGTCCGAGACCGAATACCGCACCGACAACCTGTTCGAGACGCAAGTGACCTATCTGGTCGCGCCGCATCCGTCGAGCTTCAAGTTCTAAGCCCGGCGACCGGGCCGGCGGGCGGTTCATTCACGGACTGCACGCCCCCGGATGCCGCGAGCGGACCGGTTCCGCGTACCTTCGTTTGGGGACGAACGTACGAGCGAACGAGAACCGGACGCCATCGATTCGTCACACGTAGAACATCATGCAAAACATTACACCGGCGCAATTGGCCCAGTGGCTCGCGGATGGGGAACGCGGCCAACCCACGCTCCTCGACGTGCGTGAGGATTGGGAAGTGCAGACCTGCCACATCGCCCAGAGCAAGAACGTGCCGCTCGGCGACGTGCCCGCCCGTCTGACCGAACTGGACGCCGACGCGCCCATCGTGTGCATCTGCCATCACGGCATGCGCAGCGCCCGCGCCGCAATGTTTCTGGAACAACAAGGCTTTTCTCAGCTGTTCAATCTGGACGGCGGTATCGATGCCTGGGCTCGCCAGGTCGATCCGTCGATGCCGACCTACTGAGCCAGGGCCGTGCGCCCCCCGAGGTTTGCCGCGCGACAGCGCGTGGCCAGCCGTGCGCCTGCCATGCGCACCCATTCTGCGAGCGCCGTCGTCTGCACGATGGCGTTCTCGGCCGTCATTGCCTTCATGGGTTACGCGGCACCCGCCGGCGCCACCGACCTGCTCCGGCTCTACAGCGAAGCGCAAAATCGCGACGCCCTGATTGCCAGCGCCCGCTCGGCCTACCTCGCCAACATCGAAGCGTTGCCGCAAGCGCGTGCCGCCCTGCTGCCGCAAGTCACCGCGCGCTGGGGGTCCGTCAATACGCACTACGGCTCGGGCAACATTTCGAACACGTTTGGCAGCAGCGGCTACAGTCTGGCGTTGACGCAGCCCATCTTCCACTGGGATAGCTGGCAGTCGTATCAGCAAGGAAAGCTGACGGTCGCGAGCGCCGAAGCGGCATTCGCACAAGCGCAGCAGGATCTGATTCTGCGTGTGGCGACTGCCTACTTCGACGTGCTCGCCGCACAGGACGATCTCGCGCTCGCCGGCACGCACAAGCAGGCCATTGCCGAGCAACTGGCGTCCGCGAAGCGCAACTTCGAAGTCGGCAACGCGACCATCGTCGACGCCAACGAAGCGCAAGCCAGCTTCGATCAGGCCACCGCGCAGGAAATCGCCGCGCAGAATACGCTCGACGTGCGCCGCGCCGCGTTCGCACGCATCGTGGGACATCAGGTCGGCTCGCTCGCCACTTTGCGCGCCGGCTCGACGCTGCCGTCGCCCGAACCGAACAACGTCGCCGACTGGGTCACGCAGGCCGAGCAGTCCAATTACGGCGTGCAGTTGCAAGCGCTCACGCTGGAGATTGCGCGACGCGAGACGTCCAAAGCCAAGTCGGGCTATATGCCGTCGGTCGATCTGGTCGCGGCCGGCGCGCACTCGAACGTCGGTAACGCCAACAGCCTGCTTACTTCCGCGATGTCGAGTCCGTCGAGTCAGGGAACCGGGCCGAGTTCTGCCGGGCAGATCGGCATTCAGATCAGTATCCCGATCTTCTCGGGCGGCTCGGTGCAGAGCAAGATGCGCCAGACGCTCGCGCTGGAAGACAAGGCGCAGAGCGATCTGGACGATGCGCGACGACTCGCCGTGCTCGGTGCACGCACGTCGTATCTCGGCGTGTCGAGCGGACTGGCGCAGGTCAAGGCGCTGGAAGCGGCCGAGCAATCGGCGCAATCGTCGGTCGCGTCGAACAAGCTCGGCTATCAGGTCGGCATTCGTATTAACGCCGACGTGCTCAACGCCGAAGACAAACTGTTCACCACCCGACGCGATCTCGCCAAGGCACGCTACAGCACGCTGCTCTCCAGCCTGCAACTGAAGGCCAGCGCCGCCACGCTCGTGGATACCGATTTGCAGTTGCTCAATGCGCTGCTCACGGAGAATCCGGACGCCTCCGCCGCCATGGCAGGCGCGCGTGGCGAGGCGACACCAGCCAACGCCGGTGCGGGATTGCCGGAACGCGGTGTGCGCCCCGGGACGACAGCGCCGCTGCGTCGCTGACGGTCACACCGGCCCGGCAACGCTCACCCGTCATCCGCACGCCAACAAAAAAGCCTCGCATCGCCATTGCGGCATGCGAGGCTTTTTTGAGGTTCCGACGTTCGATGCGACGTCGGCAGGACATCACTCCTGCGGCACGACAATGCTTCCCGTATCGAGCCAGCGCCCGAGTGCGGTGACGGTACGCGCCGTCGCCCCCTGATGCTGCTTCGCGAACAACAACGCCGCCGTGCGCATCGCGAGCCGCTTGTCGTCGTCGATCAGCAGTTCGGCCATGGTCGACGCGAGCTCACCGGCATCGCTCACCCGGCGTGCCGCCCCTGCCGCCAGCGCATTGTCACTGGCTTGCGTGAAGTTGAACATGTGCGGACCGAAGACGACGGGGGTGCCCGCCGCACAGGCTTCGATCAGGTTCTGACCGCCCAACGGCAGCAGACTGCCGCCGATGAACGCCACGTCGACCGCCGAGAAGTACGCCGCCATCTCGCCCATCGAATCGCCAAGCACGACGTCGACATCCGCGGGCAACGGCGTGTCGTCGTCCGGCCAGACACTGCGTCGCACATAGTTCAGACGCACCTTCTCCAGCATCGCCGCCACTTCGTCGAACCGCTGCGGGTGACGCGGCACCAGCACCAGCAACGAACGGCGACCCACGTCGGACGCTGCGGAGAGCATCGCGCGCGCCTGTAGCACGAGTGCTTCCTCACCGTCACGCGTACTGGCCGCGAGCCACACCTTGCGCTCGCCGAAGCGTTCGCGCCAGCGCGCGCCCAACGCGAGCAGCGCGGGCGGCGGCGTCATGTCGAACTTGAGGTTGCCCATCACGTCGACGTCGCTCGCCCCCAGCATGCGCAGGCGTTCGGCATCGGCATCGCTTTGCGCCAGCACGCGGCTGAACCCGCCGAAGACAGGTCGCGCCGCACCACCGAAGCGCGCCGCGCGACGGAACGAACGCGCCGACATGCGGGCATTGGTCAGCACCAGCGGTACGCCGTCTTCCTGACACGTGAAGATGAGATTCGGCCAGACTTCCGTCTCCATCACGACACCGACACTCGGCCGCCAGTGCTTCAGGAAACGCCGGATCGGGCCGACCATGTCGTAGGGCAGATAGCAACGCAACACGCGATCGCCGAACAGGCCCTCGCCCGTGGCGCGGCCCGTCGGCGTCATGTGCGTGAGCAGCACGCCGTGCGCGGGATAGCGTTCGATCAGTGCGTCGATGAGCGGCTGTGCGGCGCGCGTCTCACCGACGGAGACGGCGTGCACCCAGATGAGCGGACGGCCGGTGTATGGCGGCGTGCGGTAAAAGCCGAAGCGTTCCCCGATGTGACGGCGATAGCCCGGTTCGAAGCGGCCGCGCCACCACAGACGAATCACCGCCAGCGGTGCGACGATCCACCAGAGCGCGCGATAGACGAGACGCAGCAACATTCAGATCAGTGCCCGATGCGTGAGACGTTGCAGGACAGCCAGCGGCGAGCATTCAGGATGCACCATCGCGTCGGCCGGCAGGAAGAAGGTCTGCTCCATCATGAACTGCCCCGACATCACGGCGTGCGACGTCTGATCCGAGAAGCAGATCCATACGCTACCCGGCGGGAACGGCATGGTCTGCTGACCGGCGTCGCGCTGATACCCCATATCGGCCTTCATGCCATCGTGCAGATGCAGCATGATGTGGTCGTAGCCACTGCGCGGACGCTTGGTGATGCCCACGGCGTTTTGCAGCCACGCCGAGCCCGGCCACTGCGTCGGGACTTTCGGCAGGAAGCGCTTCGCCACCGCTTCGAACGGCTCGCCCACACGCCACACGCGCGGTTGCCCGGCCGGATTGATGTTGGTGAACACGCGCAGAATGCGCTCGCCGTAATTCGGACGCGACGGGAAGGCATCGACGTGCAGACGGCTGTCGTCCTTGCGCCACGACGTCTGACGCGTCTCGACCTGATGCAGCCGCAGACTCGTCGGTGCCGCGCGCAGCTTGCCGCGATACTCCGGCATCAACCCGTCGATCAGACTGCACGCCTGCGTGTAGTAGCGCTTGACCAGTGCGTGCACAGCGCGCTGCGTGGCGTCGTCGGCGGCCACGCCCACGAGCACGTCGGTCTTCGGATCCAGGCTGATGTTCTTGCGCTTCGGGTCGGCAATGGCCGGATCGAGCAGACGTTGCTCGGCGGCGTCGAGCGCGAAGGCCAGATGCGGAAAGTACAGCACCTTGCCCGCTTCGACATCGGCGACCAGCGCCTCGCGCGAGACGGGGAGTTGTCCGCCCTGCCAGTCGCCGGACGCCACGGTCACGATCTGGCTGTCCTCATCGGTGGAAACCGCCGGGCGAGCCTCGTTTTCCGTATTCACGTGTGGATTCATGCGAGTCAGTCCTCCTCGGACGCAGCGGCGCCAGCCGTCACCGGCGCAAGCGATGGCGCCAGCTCGCGCACGGCATCGCGCACTTGCGCGAGCGTCGGCTTGTGTTCGGCGTCGCCGAGATTGACGATGCGCGGCGACCAGAATCCCCCGGTACGCCACGCGGTGCTGAAATTGTATAGCTCGATGGTGGGACGGTTCAGCGCTGCGGCAATATGTACCAAACCGGTATCCACACCAACGGTGATCGCCCCGCGATCGATGAGGCCGACGACCTGCGACAGGTTCATCTTCGGCGGCACCCACGCCGCATCGCCCAGCGCCGCCGCCAGTCGCAGCGACACGTCACGCTCGGCAGCACTACCCCACGGCAGCACGATCAGGAAGCCCTGCGACGCCAGATCGCGTCCCAGCGCAATCCAGTCGTCTTCCGGCCAGGTCTTGTCGTCGCGCGACGTCGCGTGCACGAACACCGCATACGGACGATCGGGACACTGGCTGTGGTCCGCCCGCTCGGTCGCAATGCCGAAGTCGATCTCGCCCGGCACCTTGAAGCCCAGCGCCTGCGCCACGAGCAAACGCGAGCGCGTGACCACGTGCGTGTGCGGTTCGATGTGCACCATATGCTGGTACAGATACCGCACCGGCCATTCGTAACTGGCGCCTTCGGTGCGATTACCCAGTCCCCAGACCGCACCGCGCGCAGTGCGCGCGATCCAGCCGGTCTTGACCAGACCTTGCGTGTCGATCACGTAGTCGTAAGGGATTTCGCGCAGGGCACGGCGAAATGTGCCGATTTCCTGCCAGGTGCGCGCGGCGAACGGCTTTTTGCGCCAGCGGCGTAAGGCAAAGGGAATGACCCGGCGCACACCGCGCACGAGTTTGACGAGGTCGACGAATCCCTCTTCCACGACCCAGTCGATCTGGGCATCGGGGTACTGGCGCAGGATGTCCTGCACCACGGGCATGTTATGGACGACGTCGCCGAGCGACGAGACTTTGACGATCAGAACCTGCAACCGAACGCCCCGGCGGTTCGGCCGGGCCTCGTGAGCAAAACCGCGATTTTACCCCGACCCGGCCCGCCGATCATGATTGTCCTCGCCGTCCGGCAGACGGTCTCAGAACGGCAGCTTGGCGTCCGGCTTGACCGCCAGGATGGCGCGACGGAAATCGTCCTGAATGCGCTTGATCGCCGCATCGCTGTCGGCCTCGAAACGCAGCACGACGACCGGCGTGGTGTTCGACGAACGCGCCAGCCCGAAACCGTCCGGATATTCGACACGAACGCCGTCGATCTTGACGATGTCCTGTGCCCCCTCGAACTTGGCCGTCTCGCGCAGCTTGTCGATCAGCGCGAAGTTCTCGCCCTCGGCCAGCGGAATCTGCAACTCCGGCGTCGAGATCGAGTTCGGCAGGGCGTTGAGCACTGCGCTCGGATCGGCCGACTTCGACAGGATTTCGAGCAGACGTGCGCCCGTGTAGAGGCCGTCGTCGAAACCGTACCAACGGTCCTTGAAGAACACGTGGCCGCTCATTTCGCCCGCCAGCGGTGCGCCCGTTTCCTTGAGCTTGGCCTTGACCAGCGAGTGGCCCGTCTTCCACATGAGCGGCTCGCCGCCATGCTGACGCACCCAGCTCGCGAGATTACGCGTGCACTTCACGTCGTAGATGATTTTCTCGCCCGGATTGCGGCTCAGCACCTCGGCGGCGAAGAGCATCAACTGACGATCCGGATAGATGATCTGGCCGTCCTTGGTGACCACGCCGAGACGATCGCCGTCGCCGTCGAACGCCAGACCGATTTCCGCATCCGTCGTTTGCAGCGTGCGGATCAGATCCTGAAGGTTTTCCGGATGGGCCGGGTCCGGATGGTGATTCGGGAAGGTGCCGTCGACGTCGCAGAACAGTTCGATGACTTCGCAGCCGAGCGCGTGGAACAGCGCCGGCGCGTAGGCGCCTGCGACACCGTTGCCGCAGTCCACGACGATCTTCATCGGACGCGCAAGATGCACGTCGTTGGCGATACGCGAACGATACGATTCGCCGATCTCGTCAGCGGTGTAGGTGCCCTGCCCGGTCTCGAAGTCCTGTGCCTCGATCAGCTTGGCGAGGCCCTGAATCGCGTCGCCATAGATCGCGCGCCCGCGCAGGACCATCTTGAAACCGTTGTAGTCGGGCGGGTTGTGGCTGCCCGTGACCATGATGCCGGAGTCGACGACGCGACCGTGCAGCGTCACGTTCGTCGCGAAATACACCATCGGCGTGACGACGACGCCGATATCGACCACATCGACGCCCGCTGCGCGCAGGCCGTCGGCCAATGCGCCGACCAGTTCGGGGCCGGAGAGGCGACCGTCGCGGCCGACGACGACGGCATTGCCGTCCTCGCGACGCAGTGCGGTGCCGAAGGCGCGTCCGATCAGATGCGCGACGTTGGCATCCAGCGTCTTGCCGACGATGCCGCGAATGTCGTATGCCTTGAAAATCGCAGGCGAAACTTGCGTGGTTTGCGTCATGGGAAAGCGTCTCTCGGAAACGAGGGGGAGATTTTGGCTTGAAAGTGCAAAGCCCGAAAAATGCAAGGACGTGCAAGGACGCCACAAACATCGAATCCCGGCGGGAAGCCCGGCCGGGAGCGGCTGCATTACGCTAAAATTATACGGGACTTCGCCGCACTGCGGCATTTCCCCAAACCCTTGTCAGCCTGCGCCTACATTCGCCTGAACCGTCGTCATCCGACGAATGGCACAAGCCCCGACAGCCCAGTTTCGTATCACCCGCACCGGCCTCACCAGGCCGGTTTTGCTTATCTTGAGAACGAGTGAGACGCGCGAGCGCCGCATGCCCTACCGAACGTACCGGACCATCTTCCGCAACATCCTCTGGATGCTGACCGAGCGCGGCGCACAGATCGCCGGCGGCATCGCGGTCTCCGGCCTGCTCGCCCGCAGTCTGGGCGCCGCACAGTTCGGCCTGTTTCAGTACGCGCAATCGCTCGTCTTCCTCGCGGCCTCGCTCACCCTGCTGTGCGGCAGCGAAGTCGTGGTGCCGCGTCTGGTCGGCAAGCCCGAAGGTGAACAACGCACGGTCATCGCGCATGCGTTCGTGCTGCGTCTGGCGGCTGCGGCCGTCGCTTATACGATCCTCACGATCTACGTCGTCGGATTCGCCGAATCGAATCTGGTGGCCGTGACGCTGTGGCTCGGCGTCGCCCTCTGGTTCCGCGAACCCTCGGGCATCGTGATTGCCTGGCTGCAAGCGCGCACCTTCAACCGGCCCAGCGTGACGGCCAACCTCTGTGGCCTCGGCGTGAAGCTCGCGCTCGTCGGCGTGCTGTTCGTCACGCACGCGGACGTGACGGCCTTCGCCGTCGTCTACGCCGTCGAGGCCGTCGTCGCCGCTGCGCTGCTCGTACGCTATTACCTCAAGCATTCGCCGAAGACGCCGATCGTCTGGCGTCGCTCGCTGCTGCTCGGACTGCTCACCAGCGGCGCCACGTTCTGGGGCGGGCTGATGCTCATGATTCTGTTCAAGCGCATCGATCAGCTCGTGCTCAAACCGATCATTCCGCTGGCGGAACTCGGCGCTTACGCCGCCGCCATGCAGATCACGGAAAACTTCGTGCTCGTGGCGCCGATCATCGCGAATTCGATCGCCCCGCAACTCATCTTTCAGACGACGGACAACGCGACGGCCCGCCGTAACACCGTGCGCGCCGTATGGCTGATGGTCGCCGCAGGGGCGAGTCTGGCCGTGCCGATCGCCTTGCTCGCGCCGTGGATCGTCCATCTGATCTATGGCGCAGGCTTCGCCGAATCGGCGCAGATCCTGCGCATCTCCGCGTTGATGGGGATTCTCGTGTTCGCCGACGCCGCGCTGAACCTCACGCTCATCCGGCGTGGCGCCGGGCGCTGGGTCATCGCGAAATGGCTGTGCGCCGCCGTGGTCGCATTCGTGGTCGTGCGCAGTCTGGCGCCGCAGCTCGGCGCGTTCGCCGGTGCGTTGGGCTACGGCGCGGGCTATGCCGCTGCGCTGGTGCTCGGCGTATGGCTCTTGCGACGGGACTGACGCGATGACGCTCATCGATTCGCTCAAGTCGCCGGACGGCCCCCGCACCGTCTGCCTGTTCACCGGCACGCTCGCAGCCTTTGCCGGCGCGGAACGCGCGACCGCTACGCTCGCCAATGCCCTCGCCGCGCGCGGCCATCGCGTGCACGTGCTGTCGCTGTGGGGCAATACCCCCGTCTTCCCGCTATCGCCCGGCGTTTCGCACCACGCGATGTTTGCCGAGCGCGTCGCGTTCAAACATCACTACCTGTCGATCGTGTGTCAGGTCAGGCGCTATGTGCGCGAGCATGGCATCGAGGTCATGGTGGACGTCGATCCGATGCTCGCCCTCTACACCGTGCCCGCCACGTTGGGCCTGCCGATCCGGCGCATCGCCTGGGAACACAGCACGTACGCGAGCGACCTCGGCCGTCGTGCCCGTCGATGGGCGCGTGCGCTCGCGGCGCGTCGTTACGACGCCGTCGTCGTGCTCACCGACGCCGACCGTCATGCGTGGCAAACGCATCATCCCCGCGCCCGCGCGCAGTTCGTCACGCTCCCGAATCCCCTCGGCATCCCGATGCCGGAGGCGGCCCCCGAACATGGCGACGAACGCTGCGTGCTGGCTGTCGGTCGTCTCGTGCCCGAGAAGGGCTTCGACCGATTGATCGACGCATGGGCGCGTATCGCGCACGACGCGCCGGGCTGGCAAGTGCGCATCGTCGGTGACGGCCCGCTGCGCGACGCACTGCTCACGCAGGCGCGCGACGTGGGCGTTGCCGACTCGGTGCAGGTGTTGCCCGCCGTGGCCGATATCGGCCAGCACTACGCGAAGGCATCGATCTACTGCCTGCCGTCGCGACGCGAGAGCTTCGGCCTCGTGCTGATCGAAGCGAAGGCCTACGCACTGCCCATCGTGGCTTATGCCGCCGATGCCGGACCGCGCGCCCTGCTGCATCACGAGACCGATAGTCTCGTCGTGCAGGACGGCGATATTCCCGCGCTGGCCGACGCACTGCGCCGGTTGACGGACGACGCAGCACTGCGCCGTCGACTGGGACTGGCGGGATACGCGCACGCGCAGGACTTTCGCGCAGATGCCATCGCGGCACGCTGGGAAGCCCTGTGGCAAGACGCCGGACGAACCCTCTCGGAGGCGCGATGAAAATCGTTCTGTTCGTGACCGGTCTGCAACTCGGCGGCGCGGAGACGCAGGTCGCCGATCTTGCGCGCGGCTTTCTCGCACGCGGCCACGACGTCACGCTGATCTCCGTGACCGGTCCGTGCACGATCGCGCTGCCGCAATCGCCGCGCTTCACGCTCATCGAGCTTAAGGCGGGCAAATCGCCGGGCGCACTGCTCGGCGCGATGTTCCGGTTCGTGGCCTATCTGCGCGAATGGCAACCCGATGTCGTGCACGCGCACATGGTCCACGCCAATCTGATGGCGCGCGTGGCGCGATGGTTCGTCAGGATGCCGGTCCTTGTGAGCAGCGCGCACAGCCGCAACGAAGGCGGTCGCGCCCGCATGCTGGCCTATCGGCTGACCGACCGGTGGACAGACCTGACGACCAACGTCAGCGATGACGCCGTCGCCGCATTCGTCGCCCAGGGCGCCGCTCCCGCCGAACGCATCGTGAGCATGCCCAACGGCATCGACACGCGGCGTTACCGTCCGGACGCGCAAGTGCGCTCGCATTGGCGCGAAATGCTGCTGGGACAGAAACAAGCCGATGTCGATGCCAGCACCAACGCCAACGCCGCAACGCCCATCGTCTTCGCCGCTGGCCGGATGGTGGAAGCGAAGGACTATCCGACGTTGATCGACGCCTTCGCACACGTGCTGAACACGCTGCCGGACGCCCGACTGTTCATCGCAGGCGATGGGCCGCTGCGCACGCAGATACAAGCGCGCGTGGAAGCGAGGGGCGTCTCAGATGCCGCGACGCTGCTCGGTCGTCGCAACGACGTGGCGCAACTGATGTGCGCGGCTGACCTCTACGTGATGTCGTCGGCCTGGGAAGGACTGCCGCTCGTCATCGGCGAGGCGATGGCCAGCGGCCTGCCGATCGTGTCGACCGACTGCGGTGGCGTGCGCGAGCTGACCGGCGAGACCCGTCACAACACCCTGGTCCCTGTCGGCGATGCCGGTGCGCTCGGCGACGCGCTGCTGCATCACCTGCGCGCCGCGCCGGATGAGCGTCTCGCGGCCGGTGACGCGAATCGACAACGCATCGACGAGCGCTACTCACTCGACGCCATCGTCACGCGATGGATTGAAACGTATACGAGCCTGCGTGACGCACGTCGCGCAGGCGTCTGACTCCACCGGCACATCGTCAATGTCATCTCCGGTTCTGCTCTGCTCCAACACCTTCTGGTCGATCTACAACTTCCGGCGGGGACCGATCGCGGCGATGCTCGCGGCCGGTCATCCGGTCCATGTCGCAGCCCCCGACGACGAATTCGCGCTCAAACTCGCGCAGATGGGGTGCGTCGTGCATCGGGTGCCGATGTCGGCCAAGGGGCAAAACCCGCTGCAGGACCTCGGATTGATGTGGCGCCTCTACCGGCTCTATCGGCAAGTGCGTCCGGCGGTCATCTTCCACTACACGATCAAGCCGAATATTTACGGCGCCATCGCGGCGCGCTTCGCCCGGATTCCCGCTGTGTCGATGACGACCGGCCTCGGCTATGTCTTCATTCGCGAGTCGCTGACCACGCGTCTGGCACGCCAGCTCTATCGCGTGGCGTTCCGGCATACGCTCGAGAACTGGTTCCTGAACGTGGAGGATCATCGCGCGTTCGTCGACGGCGGGCTCGTCGCGCTCGCCAAGACACGTCTGCTGCCGGGCGAAGGCGTCGATCTGACGCACTTCGCCAGAGCGCCCTGGCCATCGTCGGCAGCCGCGTCAGAAACCCCGCCCGACGCGCCACCGTCCCCCATGCGCTTTCTGCTCATTGCGCGTCTGCTGCGCGACAAAGGGGTGATGGAGTATGTCGAAGCCGCGCGCACGCTGCGTGCCGAGATGCCTCACCTGACGTTCCAGATCCTCGGGGCGGCAGACGTCGAAAACCCCACGGCGATCTCCCGCGCCGAAGTCGATGCGTGGCAGCGTGAGGGGGTGATCGAGTATCTCGGCACGACCGGCGACGTGCGCCCGTTCATCGCGAATGCGCATTGCGTGGTGCTGCCGTCGTACCGAGAAGGTCTGTCGCGTACCTTGCTGGAAGCGGCCGCCATGGGCCGCCCGCTGGTCGCTACCGACGTGCCGGGGTGTCGCGACGTCATCGACGACGGCGTCACCGGTCATCTCGTGCCGGCGCGCGACGCCTCGGCGCTGACCGCGTGCCTGCGCCGCACCGCGCTGACGCCTTCGACGTCGCTCAAGCAAATGGGCGATGCCGGGCGTGCTAAAGTAGCGCGCGAATTCGACGAACACGTCGTCATTGCAGAGTATTTTCGGATTCTCGGATCCCTTCCCGCATCATGCTGAGTCTCGCCATCGCCCTCGTCGTGTCGTTTGTCGCGACGCTGCTCATCGTCCGCTACGCGCACGTGCACTCCCGCTTCTCCGGCGATAGCGACGTTGCCGGGGTGCAGAAGTTTCACGTGCGTCCCGTGCCGCGCATCGGCGGCGTGGGCATTCTCGCCGGTCTGCTCGTCTCGGCCACCGCGCTCGGTCTGTCGTACCCCACGGTGTCGCGCGACATCCTTCTGCTCGTGGCGTGCGGCCTGCCCGCCTTTCTGTCCGGCTTCATCGAAGACCTGACCAAGAAGGTCACGCCGACGGTCCGACTGGTCTGCACGATGTTCGCCGCGCTGCTGGCGTGGCTGGTGCTCGACATCCACATCACCCGCGTCGACATCGGCATGGCCGACCGGGCGCTGGTCATGGCCGCGATCTCCGTGCCGCTCACCGTGCTGTGTGTGGCCGGCATGGCCAATGCCGTCAACATCATCGACGGCTTCAACGGCCTCGCAGCGATGGTAGCGATGATCATGTTCGCCTCGCTCGGCTATGTCGGCTTTCAGGTGCAGGACCCGATCGTGCTCACCACGTCGATGATCATGGTCGGCGCCATCCTCGGCTTCTTCATCTTCAATTTCCCCGGCGGGCTGATCTTCCTGGGAGACGGCGGCGCGTATTTCCTCGGCTTCATGCTGGCGGAAATCGCCATTCTGCTGGTCATGCGCAATCCGCAGGTGTCGCCGTGGTATCCCGCACTGATGGTGATCTATCCCGCGTTCGAAGTCTGTTTCTCGATTTATCGTAAGCGGTTCGTGCGGGGCATTTCGCCCGGCATTCCCGACGGCGTGCATCTGCATATGCTCGTCTACAAGCGGTTGATGCGCTGGGCTGCGGGCGCCCGCACGGCCAGCGCGCTGACCCAGCGCAATTCCTTGACCTCTCCCTATCTTTGGCTGCTATGCTTGCTGGCAGTGATCCCGGCGACGGTTTTCTGGCGGCATAGCGTGGTGCTGGCACTGTGCTGCGTCGCCTTCATGGTGACGTACGTGTGGCTGTATCTGAGCATCGTCCGCTTCAAAGCGCCGCGCTGGCTGATCTACAAGAAATGAATGACCACGGGGGGCGACGCACCGAAGGTGCGCGACCGCGGCACACGGTATCCCCCTGATCGGGACAACAAGACAAGACAGCGCCACCAACGCGATGCGTAACATTTATGCCATCGGCGACCTGCAAGGTTGCCAAACGTCGTTTGAACAACTGCTTGCGCGCCTGCCGCAGGAGGCAGATCTCTGGCTCGCCGGCGATCTCATCAATCGCGGCCCGCGCTCGCTCGACACGCTGCGTCAGGTCATCGCGCTGGGCGATCGTGTCACCGCCGTGCTCGGCAACCACGACCTGCATCTGCTGGCGGTCGCCGCCGGGGTGCGTCAGGCGCACGGCAGCGATACCCTCGACGACATTCTCAACGCCCCCGACCGCGACGCCCTCATCGACTGGGTTCGCCGGCAACCGTTGGCACACTTTGCACACGGGCACCTGATGGTGCACGCCGGGGTGCTGCCGCAATGGGATGCCGAGCAAGTCGTCTCGCTCGCGCGCGATGTGCAAACGCAATTGCGCGGCCCGGACTGGAAGACGTTTCTCTCGCGTATGTTCGGCAACCAGCCGGATCAATGGCAGGCGGACCTCAGTGACGAAGACCGTCGGCGTCTCACGATCAACGCGCTCACGCGCATGCGCTTTTGCAGTGCCGACGGACGCATCGACTTCAAGATCAAGGAAGGCGCGGACGCCGCCACCGACGCCCTGAAGCCGTGGTTCGACGCGCCGGGCCGACGCACGTCCAACGTCACGATGGTCTTCGGCCATTGGTCGGCCCTCGGACTGGTGATGCGCGACAACGTGCTCGGACTCGATACGGGGTGCGTGTGGGGCGGCAAGCTCACGGCCGTGAAGCTCGCGGCATCCCCGGCGGATCGGGAGTTAATTCAGATCGACTGCCCGCAGATCCGCGATCCGCTCGCATTGAGCGACAAGAAGCGCAGCAAGATGAAGACGGCCGACAAGGCCGAAGATGCCTTCAAAGCCGCCAAGGCCGAGAAGCTCGACAAGTTTGGCAAGGCCGCCCGCAAGCAGGAAAAGCTGGAGAAGGCGGCGAAAGCGGATAAGACTGACAAGACGGATAAGGCCGCGAAACGCAAAGGCGAGTGATCGCCGGAGCGCGGCTTTATTTCAGACCTGAAGCGCCCGCGCGGCGTCGTCTTCTTCGTCGCCCAGCGTCGACGTACGTGACCCGACAGCGCCCGTCTCCGGCAGCACCGCTTCGGGCAGGAAACCCTGTAACGCCGCACCGACTGCCTGCTGTGCACCCAGCGTGAACTCGCGGCGATGCTGTCCCTCCTGCGGATACTGCGGTGCGCCGATCGACAGACGTACCGTCATCGGCGGCGCCTTCAGAATCATGTCGATGGACTCGATCAGGCTCGTCTCGCCGATGTACGCCGGCGCCATCGTATGACGTCCGCTCGCCGCGTCGGTATAGAACAGGCACATCGGCTGCACCGGCTTGCCCGTCGACACCGGGGCTTGCAGCAAATTCGCGTGGAACGGCAACAGGCTGCGGCCGTCCGTCGTCGTGCCTTCGGGGAAGACCGTGATGATGTCGCCGTCACGCAGGCAATCGGACAGGTAATGCATGATGCGGCGCGCATCCGCACGACGCTCGCGTTGCAGGAAGATCGTGCGCGTCTGCACGCACAGCCAGCCGACCAGCGGCCAGTGACGAATCTCGGCCTTCGCGACGAAGCGCACCGGTTGCCACGCATTGAGCGCGAAGATGTCGATCCACGACACGTGATTGCACAGCAGCATCACGCCGCCTTCCGGCACCGGGGCATGCTGCTCGACTTCGAGACGCATGCCGCACAACTTCAGCAGCTTCTGCGACCACGCGCGAATGCGACGGTCCTTCTGCGCTTGCGACAGAAACGGGAACAGGATCGCCGCGGTCAACATACCGCGCGCGAGGTGCAGGCCCAGACGAAGTTTTTTGATCAACAGCACGGCAATCGCATCCTAGACGGCGGGGGCTTCGTACGCCACGCGGCCACCGACCAGCGTGAGCCGTACCTGGCCCGGTAATTCGTATCCCAGAAACGGGGTGTTGTGACCGGCGCTGCGCAACTGCTGCGCGGACACGGTCCAGTGCGTCGACGGCGCAAACACGCATACGTCGGCGGGCTGCCCGGGCGACAAGCGGCCCGCGCCCGGCGCGATTGCCGCAAGACGCTGCCCCGGCCCATGTGTGACCCGCGCCAACGCATCGACCAGCGGCACGCGCGACTCCTCGGCCCACTTCAGTACCAGCGACAGGAGTAATTCAAGCCCTGTGGCCCCCGGTGTCGCTTCCGCGAAGGGAACGAGACGGGCGTCAGGGGCGAGCGGCGTGTGATCCGAGCAGATGGCGTCAATCGTACCGTCCCTCGCAGCGTCGCGCACGGCCTCGCGGTCACGTCCGGAGCGCAGCGGCGGATCGAGTCGGTACTGGGCGTCAAAATACCCGATATCCATGTCGGTGAGATGGAGGTGATGTGCGGCAACGTCGCACGTCACCGGCAATCCTTCGGCTTTCGCCGCGCGCACGAGCGCCAGACCGGCGGCAGACGACAGGCGGCACAGATGCACGCGCGTGCCGGTCACCCGCACGAGTTCGAGAATCGTGTGCAGCGCGATCGTCTCGGCCGCCACCGGAATACCCGCCAGCCCGAGACGCGAGGCGACCGCACCACTCGCGGCAACGCCTCCGGCAGCCAGTGCGGCGTCCTGCGCACGCAGCCACACCGTCAGCCCGAAGGTGCCCGCATATTGCAACGCGCGCAGCAGCGTCCGGTTGTCCGCCATCGCGGCATTCGCCTGCGACAAGCCAATGCAGCCCGCACGCGTGAGTTGCGCCATCTCGGTGAGTTCGCGTCCCGCAAGACCGGCCGTGAGCGCGCCGAGCGGATGGACCTGCACGGCGTGCGTCGCGCGCGCACGCAGTTGCAGCATCTCCACGAGGTCAGGTTCGTCGAGCACCGGATCGGTATCCGGCGGACAGACCACCCGTGTGACGCCACCGGCGAGCGCCGCCGTCGCTTCGCTGGCCGCCGTCACCCGGCGCGCCGACAGATCGATCAGTCCGGGGGCGACCCACATGCCCTTCGCGTCGAAGGTGCGCTCGGCAGTGAAGTCGGCGGGCGCTGTGTCCAGGGCAACGATGTTGCCGTCGGCAATGAAGATGTCCTGCACGCGATCGGTACGCGTGGCGGGATCGATGACGCGGCCACCCTTCAGATGCAATTTCATGGCGCGCTTACCCGTTGTTCGCGGCGACGATGCTCATCACCGCCATCCGCACGGCAATGCCGAACGAGACTTGTTCGAGAATGACCGACTGCGGCCCGTCGGCGACGGCCGAATCGATCTCCACGCCCCGATTCATCGGGCCGGGATGCATCACGATGGCATCAGGTTTGGCCAGCGCGAGCCGCTCCGGCGTGAGGCCGTAATACTGAAAGTATTCGCTCGCCGAAGGCAGCAATGCGCCGTTCATCCGCTCGTTCTGCAAGCGCAGCATGATGATCACGTCGACGTCGCGAAGCCCTTCGTCCATGTCGTGAAACACGCGCACGCCAAGCTGTTCCAGCCCGGTGGGCAACAGCGTACGCGGACCGATGGCGCGCACTTCGGGCACGCCGAGCGTGGTCAGTGCGTGAATGTCGGAGCGCGCCACGCGCGAGTGCAGAATGTCGCCGACGATCGCGACCGTCAGATTCTGGAATTCGCCCTTGTGATGGCGAATCGTGTACATGTCGAGCAGCCCCTGCGTGGGGTGCGCATGACGTCCGTCGCCCGCATTGATGACATGCACGTGCGGCGCACAATGCTCGGCGATCAGATACGGCGCCCCCGACTGCGCATGCCGCACGACGAACAGGTCCGCGTGCATCGCCGAGAGATTGCCGATGGTGTCGAGCAGCGTCTCGCCCTTACTCGTCGACGACGCGTTGATATTCAGATTGAGCACATCGGCAGACAAGCGTGCGGCGGCAATCTCAAAAGTCGTTCGCGTACGCGTCGAATTCTCGAAGAACAGATTGAAGACCGACTTGCCACTGAGCAGCGGCACCTTCTTCACATCGGCATCGTTCACGCTGACGAACTGAGTGGCCGTATCGAGAATGTGCATGAGCACGGCACGCGGCAAACCTTCTACCGTCAGCAAGTGCCGGAGCTCACCATTGCGATTGAGTTGAGGGTGACCGCGACGGCCGAGAATGCCGTTAGCCATGCCGAGGCTCCGAGGGGACCGAAGTCACGTGGTGCAGAGGGAAGTCAGGCGGGCACATGCTCGTCGAAATACTGCTGGAGGATGATGCGGGCGGCCTCGGCGTCGAGCGATGTCTTCTGCGACACCTTCACGCCGGCCTCGGCCAGCGCCGCCGCCGCCGCGACCGACGAGTAGCGCTCGTCGACCCAGACGACCGGCACATTGAACCGCCCGTTGAGTTGGTTACCGAAGCGTTTGGCCTGCTGCGTCATTTCATGCGGCGTGCCATCGGGATGACACGGCAGACCGACGACGATCAGCTCGGGCTGCCATTCGGCGATGAGCTTGCCCATCTCGGCAAAACGCACTTCACGATTGAGGTTGGCGACGACGGTGAGTGCGCGGGCCTCGCGCAGCATCAGATTGCCCATCGCGACGCCGATGCGGCGCTCGCCGTAATCGAAGGCGAGCACCGTGCGACTGCCAGCCGTCATGCGTGACCCGCGTCGGCGGAGAGCATCGACGACGTCACGCCGAGCAGCGCCAGCGCGGCGTCGAAGCGTTCGGCCGGTGGCACATCGAACACGATGCCCGGGTCGGCTGCGACCGTCAGCCAGCCGTTGCGGCTGATTTCGTCTTCCAGTTGCCCTGCGCTCCAGCCCGAATGGCCGAGCGTGAGCAGGAAACGGTTGGGGCCTTGCCCATTTGCGACGGCTTCGAGCACGTCCTTGGACGTCGTCATCTCCAACCCACCCGGCACCGACAGCGACGAACTGTACGCAGTCCCTGTCGCCTCATGCAGCACGAAGCCGCGCTCGGTCTGCACCGGGCCGCCGAAGAAGACCGGTTGATGCGCCAGCGGGTCGATTTCGAGCTTGAGATCGAGGCGCTCGAAGAGCGACGCGAGGTCGATGTCGGTCGGACGATTGATGACCAGCCCGATCGCGCCTTTTTCACTGTGCTCGCACAGATAGACGACGGTGCCGGAAAAGGTGGGATCGGCCATGCCGGGCATGGCGATAAGGAACTGATTCGTAAGGTTGATACGGTCGTTCGGCATAGGGCCAGAGTTTATCGGAACCTGTTTGACGGTCTGCCCGCCGGACCTCGTCCCGCAGCGGGCGTCGAGACCCCGTGAGAGCCTCGCGTCACCTGCCGCCGGCCGGTCGGTGGACGAACTTTTTCCGCATCGTGATACGGCCATCGGCCACCAGTGGCAGCCTTTGGGCCGACTGTATCACGGAACGTCGCGCCCGGTGACTAGCCGCTGCCCGAACACGCTGGCGTCCAACGCCCGTTCGCGCCACATGGCCATCTCGGCGATCAGGTCAGGGCGCGCCTCGGGGTAAGTGTCCGCCGCAAACTGATGCAGCATGCCGCGCAACGCCCTGACCGTCATCGCCAGCGCGGCAGGGCCGCCCGGCTCCGCCGGGGGCGACGCCGCCAGACGCTCGCCCGTCGCCGCCACCGCAGCCGCCAGCCGTGCGACTGGCGCCAGCCCGATGGCCGCCGCATTTTGCGCCACCTGTGCGGCCACGGCCGGATCGTTCAAATTCGGAAGCGCCTCATCCGCAAGGCTGAGGAACGTCTGGCAAACGTCCTGCCGCACCGACAACGGGCCGATGCGCAGCCAGTCGCGCGAGCTGGTGCCTGCGCCCTGCTTCTGACCCGCTTGGGCGGCGTCCGCCAACGGCTCGGGCAAATGGCCGGGACGGCGCAATACGCCGAAATCAGCCAAAAGCGTTCCCAGCCAGATGTCGGGCGCCTGGGCGTGCCACGTAGCGAGCGCTTCGAGCAGGTCGTGTCCCGGCACTGCTTCGGCAGCCGTTCTGGCGGCGCCAGACGACGTGGCCGATGCGGTACTGCGGACGTCATCCGGGCTGCTCGGCCGGGTGAGTTGCTTGCGCAATGCCATGTTCATCCGCCCGATCTGACGCTTGTCGGCCAGACTCAGCGGTGCCCGGGCGAAGCGCAGCCAAGCGGCAGCCAGACGCCAGTAATCCAGCGGCGCGGTAGCCCCGGCACGGTGCAGGTCTGCCGCCAGATCGGCCAATTGGCCCAAAGCGGCAGTGGTATCGGTCGCGTCGGCGTCAGGGCGCAACAAGCGCAGCAGCACGCGTTCGACATCGGCGCGCAGCGGCGCAGTGCCCGCAGGTAGTCCGTGAAGACGCGGCTGTGCGATCACCCATCCCGCCATGCGAAGCTCGCCCGGCGTGGGCGCGCCGGCCCAGTTATCGGCAATCGTAGGCGAGGACGCCGACGATGCGGGCACGACGCCCGCCTGCCAGATATCGCGCTCGAACTGGCGCAGCGCATTGCGCTGGGCGTCCTGACTGCCCGATTCGCCATAGGCCGCCTCGGCAATCGCCTGAACCAGACGCTCACCCTGCAGCGCCCAGTCGGCATGACCGCTCGTCTGAAGCAGACGATTCGCACGACGCAGCGGACCCAGCGCCGCCGCCGGGCCGTTCGACCACGCGTCGGACGCCTCGGTCAGCGCTTCGGCCACCTCCGGCAAACGCCACAGCGGCGCCTCGCGCGTGTCGCGCGTGGCGTTGGCAGTCACGTTGTCGGGGGAGTCGGGAGATGATTGAGATGCGCCGGGCACGCTGGGCGCACCAGACGATTCAGACATCACCATAGGGCGTCTCCTGGCCGTTCGGCCTCAGATCTGCACCATCTCGAAGTCTTCCTTGCGGGCCCCGCACTCCGGACAGGTCCAGTTGATCGGCACGTCTTCCCAGCGCGTACCGGGCGCGATGCCCTCGTCGGGCAATCCTGCCTCTTCGTCGTAGATCCAACCGCAAATGAGGCACATCCAGCTCTTGTATTCCATGCTTTCTTCAGCGACGAGCGTTCCGTTACAATGGCTTGTCAACCGCTTCGGGTCCCGTCGGCAGAGATGTCGAACGGTCTTGTGGGAACCCTGCCGGTGCATTGTCCGGCGGGCGCTGCCCACGGCGCTTTCAAGCGCTCCGAAACGGGCATTTAAGGCGTGATGGTACCAACGAACCCAAAGCCTGACCAGATCGCCGTCTATCCTGCTTCCATGCAAACTGAATCCCCACCCATTCTCCTGACCTTCGGGCTTTCCGACCCCACTTCGGCAACCGGCGTGCAGGCCGACCTGCTCACCTTTGCGAGCATGGGCGGCTACGGCGTGTCGGTGCTGACCGGCTACTCCTCGCAAGACTCCCGCGCGTGCGACGACGTGCAGCCCATCGACCCCGACTGGGTTGCCGATCAGGCGCGCATGCTGCTTGAAGACATGCCGGTCGCGGCCTTCAAGGTGGGCAGCGCCGTCAATGCCGAGAACGTCGCGTCCATCGCCGAGATCGTTGCCGATTACGACGAAACACCGCTCGTCGTCGCCCCTGACTTCGGCCTGGCCGGCGAGCATCTGCTCTCGGCAGACGAATTACGTGAAGCCACGGCCAGCCTGCTGGTGCCGCAGGCCAGCGTGCTCGTCGTGAGCCCGGCCAGCGCCGTCGCGCTCGCGCAGACGATTACGGAGAACGAAAACCTTTCGCTCGACGAGGCCGTCTCGATCCTGCTGGAAAACGGCTGCGAGTTCGTGCTCGTGAGCGACGGCAACGCGCCGCAGTTCACGCACACGCTGTACAGCGACGGCGGCGTGGTCCGTGAAGACGCCTGGGACCGTCCGCCGCACAACGTGGCCGGGGCCATGGACACACTGGCTGCGGCCGTTACCGCCATGCTCGCCAACGGTCTGGCCGTGCCGGAAGCCGTTCGCGAGGCCCAGGAGTATTTGCAGCAGGTGCTGGAGAACGCCTTCCGCCCGGGCATGGGACGTCACTTCCCCGATCGCTTCTTCTGGGCACGCACCGAAGACACCGAGCAGGACGGCAGCCCGCCGGAGGCCTGACGCGTCCCCGGTTCGCCGATCGGCGCTGCAATGAAAATCGCCCGCGAATGTCGCGGGCGATCTCGTTTCTGGCGGATGTGTCGGCTGCGACAGATGCGGTGGATAGGCGTGGCGTGATGCCTTCGTGCCGCTATGCCGCCGTGCCGCGGCGTCGTTACACGTCGTTATGACATCCGCCGCACGTTACCTCGCGGCGCAGCCATCGCGTCTGTGTCCGTCTCGCCCGTCGGCCGTCCATACGTTTCGATGACACGCTTGACGAACGGCTTCAGGTCATCGCCCTGCTCGCGCAACATGCGCACGAGTGCGGCATATTGCCCTTCGAAGATCCGCGAGTTGTAGTTTTTCAGACGCTGAATGTCGAGCAACGCTTCATCGTCGCGTCCGGCCAGCGCGAGCAGCACGACGTAGCGTTTGATCATCGTCGGCCCGGCGCCCAGCGCCAGTGCTTCACGATGCGCGGCGAGCTTCTCGTCGAGCTGATCCCGGTTGAGGTAGAGCGCCCCTGTCACCGCGTAATCGCCGTACGGCGCGAAGAACAACGCCGGATCGGTGCGATACGCTTCGATCTTGCCCGCGCGATACGCCACCTCGACACGCTGATAGTCGCCGTACAGCCAGGGAATCGCGACGCACGCAAACAGCACGATCACACCGTTGATGGCGCCGGTCGCCGTCGACGACACGCTCTCGATCGGCTTCGTCTCGCAAAATCCGAGCAGGAACATCGCCGGCAGCAGGAAGAATGCGTAGTGCTGCGGATACTCCAGCAACGCATGAATGGCCATCATGCCGAGCAACACGAAGGCCAACGCGATCGGCGCCGTCTTGATGCCGCGCACCGCCCTGACGAACCAGAACGCCAGCGGCAGCAGCACGACCAGCGTGCCGACGATGCCGGTCTTCGCCAGCAAGTCCAGCAGCACGTTGTGCGCGTTGTCCGCCATCTCGACCGGCCCCAGCTTGTCGACCAGCGCAAACTGCGCGTCGATATAGTTCGACCAGCCGGCACCAAAGAACCAGTGCTCGCGGAAAATCGCCAGCCCGTATTCCCAAAGGTTCAGGCGCCCCGTCACCTGACCCGCCTGCTGCATGCGCGCCACTGCGCTGCCGTCGAGTTGCAGCCCCCATGCCACGTTCGCCCAGCCGACGAACATCGTCACGAGCGCCAGCAATGGCAGGAGGGCGACAGGCGCGAACCAGCGCATCGAGCGACGCATGTTGCGCGTCTCCTCGCTTCGCTCCATCCAGACGAGCCACAACCCGAACGCTGAGAGCAACGCCAGTTGCAACCACGGCGTACGCGAGCCCGTCAGGCAGATGCCGATGTCGTAGGCCGCACACGCGATCAGAAACGCCCACGCGGGCAGCTTGCGTTGATACCAAAGGTAGAACGCACCCGCGCTCGCGAGCGACAGGTACGTCGCCAGATGATTTGGCTGATACATGTTGCCGAACAGACGCCGCGCCACGGTCACCGTGTACTTCGCGACGAGCCACGGCACGTGCGCTTCGAGATGAAACGCCTGCACGATCTGCGCGCCCACCGCATACAAACCGCCCAGCGTCAGCGCGACGGCACTCCAGCGCATGAGCACGCCACGCCAGCCCAGTTGCGCCAGCCAGTAGCCCGCATTGACGGCAACGATCATCGCCACGCCGTAGAGCAGCGCGGTCATCATCAACTGCGGCAGTTCGGTCGGCATCGTCGCGCGCTGGATGAGCACGACCGCAACGAAGGCGAGCGGCATCCAGGTCACGCGCGGCATGCGCAGCACGCGCGCGTCGCGCTGCCACACGGCGATCATCGAGAGCACGCCGAGCAGCGCAAAGAGCGAGAACGTCAGCGCTTCCGAGTAAAACGTGGAAATCGGATAGGTGTGCTTGACGAGGTTGTAGGGCAAGGCCCAGATCAGGGCCATCGTGAGCCCGATCATCGAGAGAAGCAGAGGAGGAAACAAGGTCGCCGCCGTGCAATGCACCGGTTGGAAGATGCGCAAGCATAACGAAAAACGGCCGCCCGGGGGCGGCCATTTCATGCCTGACGCGCGTAGCTCGACGCCTGCGGATTCCAGCCCGTTTCCGGTCAGCAAATCCTCGGTGACGTCGGGGCCGGACGTGGTATCGCGTGATGCAACATCAGGTCATCCGGCCAACCGCTCATCGGACTCAGGCGCCCTTGGTCGCGGTCTCGCCACGGCATTCCGGCGGTGCCAGCTTGCCGGGCAGCGTGGCGCCGTTCGGTGCACCTTCGCGGCCCTGTGCGTAGCACGTCCAGACGATCTGGCCTTCGGGGGCCTTGCCGACGGTCAGCGCCTCGGGCTTGCCGGTCACGCCGGTGCTCGTCGGCACCAGAACCATTGCACCGTCGCCGGCGCGCTGCGTGTAGGCCACGGTCACGTTGCCGCTCACGGAATCGATGCTCACGCCGCTCACGTTGTCGGTTGCGCTCGGCGCCTGCCAACCGCTATTGAACGGGGCACCGTGCATGGCGTTCTCGCTCACAAGCGCCTTGGCGGACGCTGCTGCGCCCAGCCCTTCGACGACACGTGCGCGCACCAGATAATTCTGCAGATACGGAACCCCTGCCGTGACCAGCACGCCGATGATCGCCAGCACGATCATCAACTCGATCAGGGTGAAACCCCGGGATTTGGCGAGACCGGTAGTCCGGTGGCCGAAACGACGCATTGTGTAACTCCCTGCAAAAGCAATGAAAACAAAAGGGACATCGGGGGGAAGTGGGCGGAGTATGCCATAGCCCTCCCGACGAATGCCCTGCCGCAGATCAAAATCGGGCGGCACCGCATGGGGCCGTCGGAATCGTCCGAGCCAAAGCTGGACGAATCATCGATTGAGAAGGTCGATCGCAGCGCTCGCGATGTGTCCCGGTCCGCCATGACGTGCGGATATCGGGGCAAAACATCCCGCACCGGGATGTCCGGCCCCGCAATGGACCCGATTATTTCGAAGAGGTTGCACGCGTTTGACGTGCCTCGCTTCGACGCTTGAACACCAGTCCCACGGCGAGGACCAGCAGCGCGCCGATCGCGGACGCCACATAGTGCGTGTATTGGGCAGCATCGCCCGGCAGGTGCAGCAGATGGCCGACGCCCGGATCCGACACGATCAGACCGCCGGCAATCCAGCCGAGCAGCGCGGCGCCCGCCATCACGATGACCGGGAACCGGTCGAGCGCCTTGAGCACGAGCTGCGAGCCCCAGACGATCAGCGGAATGCTCACCAGCAGACCGAAAATCACGAGCGGCAATTGATGATGCTCGGCGGCGCCTTCGGCTGCCCCGGCAATCGCAATCACGTTGTCGATACTCATCACGAGATCGGCAACGATGATGGTCTTGACCGCCGTCCAGAGTTTGTCCGCCGGCTTTACGCTGTCGTGCGCGTCATGGTCAGGCACCAGCAGCTTGGTACCGATCCAGAGCAGCAGCAACCCGCCCACGGCCTTCAGATACGGCACGGCGAGCAGCGTCACGGCGAATGCGATCAGAATCACGCGCAGCACGATGGCCCCGGCCGTCCCCCAGACGATGCCCTGCAGGCGTTGCTTGGCCGGCAAATTGCGGCAGGCGAGCGCGATCACCACGGCATTGTCGCCACCCAGCAGGATGTCGATCATGATGATCTGTGCCACGGCGGCCCAGTTCAGCTCGGCAAAAAACGCAAGCATGGCGCAAATATCCTTGGGAACGATGGAGACGAAACGACGGCGTCCGGTAAGACGAATACAGCAAAGGATTGCGCAAACGCAATAGCAAAAGAGGGAGCCCGATGCCCTGGGCTCCCTCTTTCATGACCGCTGACACCGCCGCCGGTTCCGGCGGCGATAACACGATCGTCCGGCGGGAATTACAGCACCGACTTGAGCAGGCGGCCCATTTCCGACGGGTTCTTGGTCACCTTGATGCCGCAGGCATCCATGATGGCCAGCTTGGCTTCGGCCGTATCGGCGCCGCCCGAGATCAGCGCGCCGGCGTGGCCCATGCGCTTGCCCGGAGGCGCCGTCACGCCTGCGATGAAGCCGACGACCGGCTTCTTCATGTTGCCCTTGATCCACTCGGCGGCAGCGGCTTCGTCCGGACCACCGATTTCACCGATCATGATCACGGCGTCCGTTTCCGGATCGTCGTTGAACATCTGCATGACGTCGATGTGCTTCAGACCGTTGATCGGGTCGCCACCGATACCGACGGCGCTCGACTGGCCCAGACCCAGGGCGGTCAGCTGACCCACGGCTTCGTACGTCAGGGTACCCGAGCGCGACACCACGCCGATGCGACCCTTCTTGTGGATGTGACCCGGCATGATGCCGATCTTCAGTTCGTCCGGCGTGATCACGCCCGGGCAGTTCGGGCCGAGCAGCAGGGTCTTGCGACCTTCGCGACGCATACGGTCCTTCACTTCGATCATGTCACGGACCGGAATACCTTCCGTGATACAGATCGCCAGATCCAGGTCGGCTTCGACAGCTTCCCAGATTGCGGCAGCAGCGCCTGCGGGCGGCACGTAGATCACCGACACGGTAGCGCCGGTTTGTTCCTTGGCGTCCTTCACCGAACCGTAGATCGGAATGCCTTCGAAGTCTTCGCCGGCCTTCTTCGGGTTCACGCCAGCGACGAACGCGTTCTTGCCGTTCGCGTATTCGCGGCACATGCGGGTATGGAACTGGCCGGTCTTGCCAGTGATACCCTGGGTGATGACCTTGGTGTCTTTGTTGATCAGAATCGACATTGCTTGATTTCCTTCGTCCTGTTGCCTGGCGGTGCGCACTGCTCCTCTCGGAGTGGCGCGCCGCGACGGCTTCGACTGTTCTGGTTACTTGCCTGCGGCGGCCGCGACAACCTTCTGGGCAGCTTCTTCCATGCTGTCAGCAGAAATGATCGGCAGGCCGGACTCGGCGAGCATCTTCTTGCCCAGGTCTTCGTTCGTGCCCTTCATGCGCACGACGAGCGGCACCTTCAGCGACACGGCCTTCGATGCCGTGATCACGCCTTCTGCGATCACGTCGCAGCGCATGATGCCGCCGAAGATGTTGACCAGAATGGCCGTCAGGTTCGGGTTCTTCAGCATGATCTTGAACGCTTCGGTCACCTTCTCTGCCGTGGCGCCACCGCCCACGTCCAGGAAGTTGGCCGGCTCGCCGCCGAACAGCTTGATGGTGTCCATCGTGGCCATGGCCAGACCGGCACCGTTCACCAGACAGCCGATGTTGCCGTCGAGCGAGATGTAAGCCAGATCGAACTTCGAGGCTTCGACTTCCGCCGGATCTTCTTCGTCCAGATCGCGGTAAGCCACGATTTCCGGATGACGGTACAGGGCGTTCGAGTCAAAGTTGAACTTGGCGTCCAGCGCCGTGACCGTGCCGTTCTTGCTCACGTTCAGCGGGTTGATTTCGGCCAGCGAAGCGTCCGTTTCCCAGAAGGCCTTGTACAGACCTTGCAGGATCGTGCGGGCTTGCGGCACCGAAGCGTCGGGCACGCTGATCTTCTTGGCGAAGTCATCGGCTTGTGCGTCGGTCAGGCCAACCGACGGATCGATCACGACGTGATGGATCAGTTCCGGATGCTTTTCGGCGACTTCTTCGATGTCCATGCCGCCTTCGCTCGAACCCATCATCACGATCTTCTGCGTGACGCGGTCAACCACCAGGCTGACGTACAGTTCGTTGTTGATGTCGGCGCCTTCTTCGATCAGCAGGCGATTGACCTTCTGACCTTCCGGACCGGTCTGGTGCGTGACCAGTTGCATGCCGAGGATCTGGCTGGCGTATTCGCGCACTTGCTCGATCGTCTTGGCAACCTTCACGCCGCCGCCCTTACCGCGACCGCCTGCGTGAATCTGGGCCTTAACCACCCAAACCGGACCGCCGAGTTCTTCGGCTGCCTTCACGGCCTCGTCCACGGAAAACGCCGGAATGCCGCGGGGCACCGCGACTCCGAATTTTCGGAGGATTTCCTTGCCTTGATACTCATGAATCTTCATGCGTGATTCCCTTCTTGCTGAGTTGGAAGTTTGGGTTCGAGCTTGCGAGTCGAGGCCTCATCGCGCACCGCTTCTGATGTGACGGGCGTCGTGGGCTCGTTCGCTCGATCGTTTGCGCGGCCGTTGAACCAGCGCGGGTAAAACCGGCGCACCGCCTCGCCATCGAACCGCAAGGCGTGACAATGTCCGAGTTGGAAAGGTGGCGCCGAATCGTTGGCGTCATTGGCGGCCTTGAGTGCCGTATCGGGCGTGTGGATCACCACCCCGGCAAAGGCCTGAATCGCTGCCGTGGGCAGGACACTGCAAAGTTCGGTCAGATGGGTACAGCCCGCCGCGCCGCCAAGGCGCTCGCGAACCCCGCGCCGGAAGCCCTGTCGCAGATTAAGACCGATCAACTGACGATATTCGGGGCCGATCTGATCGCAAATGCCCGGATAAGGCACCCAATCGGAAACGGCCTCGGCGTCATGCACCTTGAAGGACTCATCGATCGTCAACCGCAGCCATAGCTCGTGAATCGGCGTGCCTTCCTTGCGAAGGCCCGTCGCCAATGCAAAATCCCGATCCTTATGATCGGTGAGACGGGCTTCGATGTCCCATAGGCCATCGTCGCGCGAAAACGCTTCAACAGCGATCGTGCGACGGTGACGCAAGGTACGAGAGGCAGGCGCGGAGAGCGGCATGCGGAAGTGTGCAATGCATGAACGCAGAAAGATCTTGATTCTAGCATAGGCGACAGCGCCGTCTGCCGCAGCGCAGCAGAAGCCCACCGCATAAGGGGGAATAACCCGACCCAACGGTCGGGAAATCAATGTCACCCGATTGCCGCGCGCATGGTGCGACGCCATAACGCGATAACCGAGTAATGACGCGTCACATGAGATTCATCGACGTGTCATGGCGGCGTTGAAGCAGATGACACGATGCAGCGTGTCATTCATCTGCTGACGATGAATGCGCCCTCATCCATGACGAATGCGATGAGGCGCACCTCAGACATCGTCCAGAAACTCGTCGGCGCCTCTTACGATTTTGCTGATAACGGTACGAGAAAAGCCGCGCGCCGCAAGAAAGCGCATTTGCTTGGCGCGCGCTTCCGGCGTGGTAGCGACTTCCCCGAACTTCTTCTGCCAGACGGCACGGGCTCGCGTCATCTCGGTTTCGCGCAATTGCTCCGAAATGGCGGCAACGGTCTCCGCGTCGACCTGATGCTGCTTGAGCTCACCGACGATCCGCGTGGTCCCCATGCGCGACGCACGCCGGTTCACCACACTCTCGGCAAACCGTTCATTCGACAGCCAGCGCTCCTGCTCAAGGCTGTCGAGCAGCCGATCGAGTGCTTCGGGGTCCTCGGCATCGGCGTACGGCATGAGCTTGCGACGCAACTCCGCCCGGCTGTACTCACGACGCGCGAGATACGATAGCGCACGTCCTTTCAGACTGAGCACAGGCTTGCGCGACGGCTTGGCCGCAACGGCCTCGTCCCCCGGCGGGGGCGGCGGCGCGTTCGGATCTCGGGGAGGACGGCGATGGATCATGGAGTCATCGTAACGCCATCGGCGGCAGTGCATGAGAGACACCGGCACCACGGGCGATCATGGAAGCAAGTCGGGGAGCCAGCAGACAACACGTGGGACACGCGCATGACAGGCAAGCCACGGTCAAACGACGTCAAGTGAAAACGAAAGGCGCGCGAGAACCGGTACAGGTAGCACTACCGTGAGAAAACAAAAACGGCAGCGCGACGCCGTCTGGCTTCGCGCTGCCGCTGCGACAGCTCAGGCGCTCAACAAGCGCTTAGGCCTCGTCCTCTTCTTCAATCTCACCGGTTTCGTTGATCGCCGTAACCCCCAGCGATGCACGCACCTTGTTCTCGATCTCGTGGGCGATGTCCGGATTCTCACGCAGGAATTCGCGCGCGTTGTCCTTGCCCTGACCGATCTTCTCGCCGTTGTAGCTGTACCAGGCGCCGGCCTTCTCGACGATCTTCGCATTAACACCCAGATCGATGATTTCGCCTTCACGCGAAATGCCCTGACCGTAGAGGATGTCGAAAATCGCTTCGCGGAACGGCGGCGACACCTTGTTCTTCACGACCTTGACGCGGGTTTCGTTACCGACCACCTCGTCGCCCTTCTTGATCGAACCGATACGACGGATGTCCAGACGCACCGACGAGTAGAACTTCAGCGCGTTACCGCCGGTCGTCGTTTCCGGGTTGCCGAACATCACACCGATCTTCATACGAATCTGGTTGATGAAGATCACCGTGCAGTTCGTACGCTTGATCGTGCCGGTCAGCTTACGCAGCGCCTGCGACATCAGACGTGCCTGAAGACCCGGCAGCGAGTCGCCCATCTCACCTTCGATTTCAGCCTTCGGCACCAGCGCCGCGACCGAGTCGATAATGATCAGGTCGATCGAGCCGGAGCGCACCAGCGCATCGGCAATTTCCAGTGCCTGTTCGCCCGTGTCCGGCTGCGAGATCAGCAGTTCCGGCACCGAGACGCCCAGCTTGTTGGCGTAACCGACGTCGAGGGCATGCTCTGCATCGATGAACGCGCAGGTGCCACCGATCTTTTGCATCTCCGCCACGACTTGCAGCGTGAGCGTGGTCTTACCCGACGATTCCGGACCGTAGATCTCGATCACACGACCGCGCGGCAGGCCACCGACGCCAAGCGCGATGTCCAGCCCCAGCGAGCCCGTGGAGACGACCTGGATGTCCGCTTCGACCTCGCCGTCGCCGAGACGCATGATCGAGCCCTTGCCGAATTGCTTCTCGATCTGCGCGAGGGCGGCGGCGAGCGCCTTGCCTTTCTCGGCCGACAGATTGGCAGACCCTTTCTTGCTTTCTTCCATGAATCGTCCTTTGATATGATGAGCGAGACGGCTCGAGTGAGGCGTGACTGCCGGTACTGTATAAAAAACCAGTGCTCTTTGCAAGTGCCTGTTGTCCGAAAGCGCCGAAACGACAAAAAAAGCCGCGAACCACGCGCCGCAACATCACAGGAGACACACCGCTGCCGTCAGGCGACGGTGCCTACACAAGCCTATCACGCCCATGCGAATTCTCATCGCAGAGGATGACAGCATTCTGGCCGACGCCCTGACCCGCTCGTTGCGTCAGGGGGGCTACGCCGTCGATCACGTCAAGACGGGGCTCGAAGCAGACTCCGCGCTCTCCGCCCAGACGTTCGACCTGCTGATTCTCGATCTCGGTCTGCCCCGCCTGCCCGGCCACGAAGTCCTGCGCCGGTTGCGCGCCCGCAATTCCCATCTGCCCGTGCTGATTCTGACGGCATCCGACAGCGTCGACGCCCGCGTGAAGGGCCTCGATCTCGGTGCAGACGACTACATGGCCAAGCCTTTTGCGCTCGCCGAACTCGAAGCGCGCGTGCGGGCCCTGACCCGGCGCGGCGCCGGCGGCGGCTCGACGGTCATCCGTCACGGCCCGCTCAGCTTCGATCAGGTCGGGCGCACCGCCTATATTCATGAGCAGATGCTCGACCTGTCCGCCCGCGAACTCGAATTGCTCGAAGTGCTGCTCCTGCGCACCGGGCGCCTCGTCTCCAAGGAACAACTCGTCGACCATCTGTGCGGCTGGGGCGAAGAAGTCAGCAACAACGCCATCGAGGTTTACATGCACCGGCTGCGCAAGAAGATCGAGCCGAGCGGCGTGCGCATCGCCACGATTCGCGGACTGGGGTATTGTCTGGAAAAGCCTGCGGCAACACCTGCGAACGCTGCCTGACAAAAGGACGTCGGGCACACACGCGAGGCCGGCCGCTCTTGCGGTCTTCACCGATGCGTGAAGCTGGTCACGCCCAAACCGACGCGTGATGCCGGGCACGCCCAATCGACCCGGCATGCCCGCCGCCTCAGCCTCTTTTGCCTATCCGCCCGATGCGTCTGAGCTTTCGTCACCCCCATCGCGCCAAGCCTGCGGATCCGGACGCGGCTCACCACGCAGGACATGCCGGGCCGTCCCCGCACGCCGCAGACGCCACCGATCCGTTCGATCCCTACGCCGATCCTTTCGTGCGCCCGGGCTTCGGCGCGCCGCTGGAGCGCGAGGCCGAGCCGCCGCCGCGCTCGCTGTTCGGCGAGATTCTCGACTGGATGCTCGCGCCGCTGCTCCTGCTCTGGCCGATGAGCATTGCCGTGACGTACCTCGTTGCGAAGTCGATTGCCAACGGCCCGTTCGACCGGGCGCTGGAAACCAATACTTACGTGCTCGCCCAGCAAGTCCATTCGGATCGCGGACAGGTCACGCTCACCCTGCCGATGCCCGCACGCGATCTGCTGCGCGCCGACGCCACCGACAACATCTACTTCCAGGTCCTCGGCGCGAAGGGGGAACTCGTCGGCGGCACGGCCGAGTTGCCCCTGCCCCATGAAGACGACCGGCCGCAGCCCGGCGTCGTCCAGTTCCGGGACGAAACGGTCGGCGGCAACGACATTCGCGTCGCATTTACTTACGTCGATCTGCCGCGTATGGAACCGCCCGGCAGCATGGCGCTCGTGCAGGTCGCCGAGACACTCGACAAACGCAGCCAACTGGCCAACGAGATCATCAAGGGCGTGATCCTGCCGCAGTTCGTGATTCTGCCGCTGGCCATCGTGCTCGTCTGGTTCGGGTTGTCGCGTGGCCTCGCACCGCTGCATGCGTTGCAGGAACACATTCGCGCGCGTCGACCGGACGATCTGTCGCCACTCGAAGCGCGTCAGGCGCCGCCTGAGATCGCGCCGCTCGTCAACTCGCTGAACGATCTGCTCGGACGCCTCGAACAGAACATGAAACTTCAGCAACGCTTCATTGCAGACGCCGCCCATCAACTCAAGACACCGCTCGCCGGATTGCGTATGCAGGCCGAGCTCGCTTTGCGTCAGACATCCCCCGACGAATTGCGGCGTTCGCTCTCGCAGATCGCGGTCAGCTCCGAGCAGGCTGCACGCCTCGTCAACCAGTTACTCGCGTTGGCGCGCGCCGAGAACAGTGCGAACGACGCTGCCGCATTCACCCCCGTCAACCTCAGCCTGCTCGCGCGCAGCGCCATGCAGGACTGGTTCCAGGCCGCGTTCGCCAAGCGAATCGATCTAGGCTTCGAGGAGCCGCCGTTTCCTGTGCATCTGTCCGGTCAGCCGGTGATGCTGCGCGAGTTGCTAAACAACCTCATCGACAACGCAATCCGTTACACGCCGGCCGGCGGCAAAGTCACGGTGCGGCTGCGTCATGAAGCGTCGGATGGCTTCGTGCATCTCGAAGTCGAAGACACCGGGCCGGGCATTCCCGCGTCGGAGCGGCCGCGCGTGTTCGAGCGCTTCTACCGCATTCTCGGCAGCGACAGTGACGGCAGCGGTCTGGGCCTCGCCATCGTTCGCGAGATCGTGCAGATTCATCGCGGCGACGTCAGCGTGCTCGACCATGTCGATGCACAGCATCCCGAAGCAACCGGCACGTTGATTCGGGTCACGTTCCCGCTCGCCGAGTTGCCTATCGAAAACCCTCATGCGTGACGGAAACGCGCGAAATACGGCCAATTTCGGGCCAAAGTCGAGGGTAAGTCCCTAGCAACGTAAGGTTCGAGTCAGTTTGGCGTCAGACGGCGGTAAGGTTGTCCTCCAATAATCAGTTGCAACGGCCCGGGTGCGTCCCAGGGGCGTGCTTACATTACAGGAGACAACCGCATGGCTACTGCAACGACAGCCACCACCCATGCACCGATGACCAAGGAAGAGCGGAAGGTCATCTTCGCGTCGTCGCTGGGCACGGTGTTCGAGTGGTACGACTTTTACCTGGCCGGTTCGTTGGCCGCTTTCATCAGCCGTCACTTCTTCTCGGGGATCAATCCGACGGCAGCCTTCATCTTCACACTGCTGTCGTTCGCGGCCGGCTTCGCGGTGCGTCCGTTCGGCGCCATCGTGTTCGGTCGTATCGGCGACCTCGTCGGTCGTAAGTACACGTTCCTCGTGACCATCACGCTGATGGGTCTGTCCACGCTGGTTGTCGGTCTGTTGCCCGGCTACGCGTCGTGGGGTATCGCGGCACCGGTGATCTTCATCGCCATGCGTCTGCTTCAGGGTCTGGCGCTGGGCGGCGAATACGGGGGTGCAGCCACGTACGTGGCCGAGCACGCACCGCACGGCCGTCGCGGTTTCTACACGTCGTGGATTCAGACGACCGCCACGCTGGGTCTCTTCCTCTCGCTGCTCGTGATTCTCGGCACCCGCATGGTGATGGGTGAAGAGGCGTTCGGTGAGTGGGGCTGGCGCATTCCGTTCGTGCTGTCGATCGTGCTGCTGCTGATCTCGCTGTGGATTCGTCTGCAACTGAGCGAATCGCCGGCATTCCAGCGCATGAAGGCGGAAGGCAAGGGCTCGAAGGCACCGCTCAAGGAATCGTTCGGTGAGTGGAAGAACCTGAAGATCGTGATTCTGGCGCTGGTCGGTCTCACGGCAGGTCAGGCTGTCGTGTGGTACACGGGTCAGTTCTATTCGCTGTTCTTCATGACACAGGTGCTCAAGGTCGACGGCAACACCGCCAACATCATGGTGGCGCTGGGTCTGTTGATCGGCAGCCCGTTCTTCGTGTTCTTCGGTGCCCTGTCGGACAAGATCGGTCGCAAGCCGATCATCATGGCGGGTTGCCTGCTGGCCGCGCTGCTGTACTTCCCGATCTTCAAGGCACTGACGCACTACGCCAACCCGGCGCTGGAAGCGGCAACGGCGCGTTCGCCGATCACGGTCATCGCCGATCCGAACGAGTGCTCGTTCCAGTTCAACCCGGTGGGTACGTCGAAGTTCACCAGCTCGTGCGATATCGCGAAGAGCTTCCTGTCGCGCGCCGGTCTGAACTATCAGAACGAAGCGGCACCGGCGGGCACGATGGCGACGGTGAAGATCGGCGACAAGGTGATCCAGTCGGTCGACGGCAAGGCAGCGGACGCGAAGGACAAGACCAAGGCATTCGAAGCGGATATGTCGGCCACGCTCAAGGCAGACGGTTACCCGCCGAAGGCCGACCCGGCGCAGATGAACAAGCCGATGGTCGTGATCCTGCTGGCGATCCTCGTGATCTTCGTGACGATGGTGTACGGTCCGATCGCGGCCATGCTGGTGGAGATGTTCCCGACCCGCATCCGCTACACCTCGATGTCGCTGCCGTATCACATCGGTAACGGCTGGTTCGGCGGCTTCCTGCCGGCCACGGCCTTCGCCATCGTGGCAGCCAAGGGCGATATCTACTCCGGCCTCTGGTACCCGATCGTGATCGCGCTGATTACCTTCGTGATCGGTATGCTCTTCATCAAGGAGACGAAGGACGTCGACATCTACGCCAACGACTGACGCAGGCGTGACTGGCCTCGTTACGGGAGGCCGGTCAACATGAATCACAACGCCGGGGCTTTCGGGTCCCGGCGTTGTCGTTTGTGAGGTGACTTTCGATCGACCATCCAGCCCCTGTCCGACGTCGACCGTACTATTTTCATGATTTCGCAAAATACCTGTTGACAGCCTATAGGGGTCTACCTATAATCTTTCTTCTACGGCGAATTAGCTCAGTCGGTTAGAGCGACGGAATCATAATCCGCAGGTCCGGGGTTCGAGTCCCTGATTCGCCACCAAATAAAACAAAGGGTTAGCTTCGGCTAACCCTTTGTCGTTTACAGCGACTGTCAACGAAGTGTCGACGCTTTGCTTTTACCCCTGGTTTCTTTACACTGAGAAAAAATCAGACAAATCCCGGGGATTGAGTGAAACGACTGTCCAGACTTGAGCTGGCATGGCTGGATCGCCTAGCAAAACGAAAATTTGCCAAGCTGGCACGCAAGCGCTGGCAGTCATCGTCCCGAAAAAGATCGGTGGCTCGTCGGCATGCTCGCCTCCGCAGAGAAGGTCGGTGGGGCACGCCAATTTTCGCCCCTGAGCGTTTCGTTCTCAACGACCCAATCTCGCGGTCGCATATTCTGGAGTTCCTAGCCGAAATTCGTGCGAGAGTGACCCAGGGCGAGCATGTGTACCTGAACTTCGCGAAAACGCAGCGCATGTTCGCGGACGGAACGTTGTTATTTGTCGCGGAACTGAATAGGTTGTATCGATACCTGGGCGAGCGCCCGATAATTAGATGCAACTATCCGCGTGACAAAATCGTCGAACAGGTACTCCAGCAGGTGGGAGTGTTCGACATGATCGGCAAACCGTGTCGAGAAAATGTCGACGATCTGGATGCAAGCGTAAAGTTTTGGAAGTACGCGACCGGCACCAAAGCGATCGGCGAGTTGTTTGAGCCGGTGCTCGAGAACTACGAAGGAATCATCGAGAAACGGCTCGAACAATCGATGTACAAAGGGGTCACCGAGGCCATGACCAATTCCTCGAACCACGCCTACATCGACACGCGCCCGGATGGCCTATCCTTGAAAGGCGTAGAGCCTCGCTGGTGGATGTTCTCCCAGGAGCGAGATGGATCGCTTATTGTGGCTTTATGCGATCTCGGGGTTGGCATCCCTGCGTCGCTTCCCAAAACTCGAATGAAGGATTGGACGTCAGACAGCATACGGGCTTTTCTCACAGGGATAGTCACACAGGGGCAAATTTCCACAGACTGTGTGATGATCAAGGCTGCCATTGAGATTGGACGTACTCGGACCGATCTTCCTTACAGGGGCCGCGGACTGCAACAACTTAAGGATGTGATCGATGTTGCTGGAAGCGGGCACCTAACGATTCATAGCAACAAAGGCTGCTATCAGTATGATCCGTCGAAGCGCTCGATAGAGATAATCAATGACTATCGAGACTCCGTCTTGGGTACACTGATCCTATGGAATGTACCGATTACCTCGGTGAATCAAAGTGAAACACATGACCACCATTAACGTTGCCAATGACTTCAGCAAGTGGCCGGCGGGGCGTTACCGCGGGGATGGGCCATACTCTGGAGAGGTATTTAGGGATGATGTGCTAGTCCCGGCGTTAGCGCGTGCAGAGATTGTTGAGGTTCAGCTCGACGGCGCGCGCGGTTACGGTTCGTCGTTTTTGGAAGAGGCTTTCGGCGGCCTGGCTCGGCTTGGCAAATATACGCGCCAGCAACTCAAGGAAAGATTGAAAATCGTTTCCTTAGAAGATCCGTCGTTGCCCGCAGAGATTCTCTTCTACATCGAGAAGCATTGACCGCCGGGAGCTGGTGCTTGGACGAAATTGCTACTGTTTTGTCTGGCTACGCTTTTGCCGGAAATTGGCTTCTTGTGGTATGCGGCTGGCTAGTCGTCAACTCGCAAACCAACCGACGTGAGCGCAGAAAAGAAATTCGCGCAGCAATCGACACCATTGAAGACTTGGTATTGGAAGTCGAGGTAGCTGCGCGTAAATACTACCAGCTCGCCGGAACTGATTCCGATGCGAAAGCGCTAGCGTTGGAAATCAAGTCACTTACTCGTCGCTTGGCAGCGAGAATGGCAGCGCTGACAAACTTCAAAAGTGAGTTTCATTCAGAGCAGCAGTTGATCTCGTTCCGCGCAGCCGTGACTGGGGGTGATTTTGAGTCGGCCTCCAGGCAACCGCTGGACCTCACTCATCAGCGTTACTTAGAAATTTCGAACGAGGCTGTTGCACTTGTCTCCTTCTTGGATGGAAAGTACGCGAAGCTGTGACGCGCGTTGGGAATGTCGTTTGAGCGGTTCGGCTCGGCCCAAGATTCGCAATCGACATTCGAAAACTCAGCAAGCATTGGGTTCCGTTTCAGCGTATCTCACGGTGTCATGAGCAAGGGGATTCAATCGCAGGGCCTCCGCGAGATGCTCCGGCGCTAAGTGCGCGTATCGCATGGTCATCGTGAGACTTTGATGCCCCAATATGCGCTGCAATGTCAGTATGTTTCCGCCATTCATCATGAAATGACTAGCAAATGTGTGCCTCAGCGCATGGGTCATTTGGCCATCAGGCAATGCAATTCCCGCCCTCTCAACCCCCTCTCGAAACGCAGACCAAGCGTATCCGAATATCCTCTCGGTTGTAGCATTTCTCCTATGGTGTGCTCGTAACTCACTTTCGAGCTCCTGGGAGATTGGTACGGCCCGCACCTTGCCTGATTTTGTTCGTGCAAACTGAACAATTCCGGCTCCCACCTGCGATAGCTGGAGTTCCTCAGCTTCACTCCACCGCGCACCCGTCGAGAGGCAAACTTTGGTAATCAAAAGCACATGCGGATTTCGTGCCGTAGATAGTGCACCAAGGAGCAACCGAATTTGTGCGTGGGTGAGATAAGTGAGCTCATTCTCTTGAATTCTGTACTGGCGAAGTTCGCCCAGCGGGTTCGCACCATCCCACAAACCTAGTCGCTTCAATTCGTTAAACGCTGCTCGCATGTACGAGTGTTCACGATTCAAATTATTGGCGGTAACCCCCTGCGCGAGTCGTCTTGTTCGATACTGCGCAAACATATCAACCGTGAACTGACTAACCTGTGGATCGCCGAGCGCGTGCGCTACAGCAAGTAATCTGCGGCGCGTGTCTGCTCCTGCGCGAAGGCCTGAACCATGATGCGCAAACCAAAGATCCATAACCTCAGAAAGTTTGCGAACGTCACGTTTGGCTGGTTGCCATTCTGGCTTTGCAAGAAGCTGCGTGTGCAGCCATGCGTCGTAAGCCTTCGCCTCCGCTTGTGTCTTAAACGTCTTGCGGAATCGCTTTGCTCCTCTACCTCCAGGCTGAGAATCCACCAACCAGCCTGACGCTGTCTTCTTTATGGCCATCCAGCCCTCAGATTAATTCTTGAGCGATCTTTTTACGGTATTCGCCAACCTGCCGTATAAGCTTGGCCTCGTCGTAGTCGTATTCGATTGTGCTCACTATCGACTCGAGTTCCGGCCTCAATCCCACCTCCTGCTTCCGCGCTCTCCGGCGATCTTGCAATTCCTGCAATCGGGCTTTTAGGTCCTCGACCGCATCGGGGAACAATTCCCCGTCCGTCCAACTAGAAAGCGCCACACGAGGCACATTGCCAAGAGACAGCGCCGGTGCGGTGCCTCCTCTTTCATCGTTGATGCGATTGACTAGCGATTGAGCGCAGTCTCTAGCACGCACAGATGCTCGAAGGTACTCGGCCGTCGCAGGCATCGACTGCTTTAGCGGAGCTTCAGGAAACGTATTTTCCGAGTTGCCGGCGATGTGCCCGAACTGCACATCAGTAGCACCACAGGCCAACCAAAACGCAGTTTCGGGCCAAGCCTTGCTAGCTGCCTCAATCATCTCTGCGTCGGCCCTCTTACGTCCAAACCAGAAGTTCTTCCATCGATCTGCCGAGATTCCCGTGACCGTTTCGAGTTGAACGTATCTCAATCGGTCGTCTGTGCGCGCGGATATCAGCAGCTTCAGACGGTCGCCAATTTGTTCCATAAAAAGATCCCCCATGCGCTTGCAAGCGCAATCTTGCAGTGCTATTCTAGCTCGCATTCAGTGCTATTTCAGCACTAGCCAAGTGTATTTACGATACTGGATGAGTGCCGTGCCTACTATAGCCGATCTTCATGCATACGCGAACGTGCCTCTTATGACCCGCGAGGCGTTTGCCGCAGCTATAGGACTCCCTCTTTCAATTCTCGTCGCACAAGCCGAGCGCGGTTACTGGCCCGAAGTCCGAGTCGGGAAGCGCGTCTTTATCAACGTTGAGCTTGTGCGAAAACGCGCGCTCGAACGGGAGTTCTCGGTATGAGTCGCGTGAAAGGTCTTCTTTTTGGTGAAGTCTCCACGTCGCTCGCCGCGCGCACGCCGATCGCCCGCAGCGACGAGGACGTTCGGCGTGCGCGCGGCGGCGGCACCAGCCGGATCGGAAGCCCCCCCTCTAGTAACACGGGGGGAACGGGAAGAGACGATGCCGACAAGCATGAAGTCTTCCGAAACATTGCTGAACGCGAAACGGTTTCTCTAGTACTCACTGATACCGGGGAAATTAAGCAGGTCATGGTTCGTCGCCCAGCTAACGAGCAGTGTGCATTCATCGACTGCGTGCGCTTCACT
Organism: Pandoraea sp. ISTKB; assembly: GCF_001721285.1. Taxonomy (NCBI): domain Bacteria; kingdom Pseudomonadati; phylum Pseudomonadota; class Betaproteobacteria; order Burkholderiales; family Burkholderiaceae; genus Pandoraea; species Pandoraea sp. ISTKB. Next base: position 48,620 of record NZ_MAOS01000035.1, on the reverse strand, counting down.
ATCGGAGAAGAAACTTGGTCTAGCACGGCGGGCATCACTCTCGTAAGCGACGAAGACTATGTACGAGAAGCGTCCTTCCAACTGGAGAAGATTTTCGGCTTCGGAGTCACGAAGCATCTCAAGAAACCTCGCGATTTCTATCTCGACTCCTGGGAACTGGGCGATGGATTCGGCCTTGTCTGCTTCGGCGGACTAAGCCAACGCGGAACGATGCTCGTTGTTCTACACGGTGCCGGGTGCCTCGCAGCAAAAGATCGGTGGGAATACCGGTTGCATGGCTTCCTTCACAGCAAAGCAAAACGTCCTGCTCTGACTCGCGTGGACTTGGCTCATGACGAGTTCGACGGTGACCACGTCAATGTGGAAACTGCCGACCGCTGGTACGACGAAGGTGGCTTTAACTGCTCTTTCCGTGCTCCGTCACACGAGTATCGGGGCAATTGGAAGAACCCCGATGGCAAAGGTCGCACGATCTACATAGGCAAACGTAAGAACGGCAAGGTTTGCCGCGTCTATGAGAAAGGCTGCGAGCAAGGAGATGCCGAAAGCAAGTGGGTACGCGTTGAAGTTGAATTTCGAAACACTGATCGCGTAATTCCACTCGACGTTCTGTTAGATCCCTCCGCCTATTTCGTGGGTGCCTATCCGTGCCTCCAATTGCTATCGCATGAACGCTCACCAGAGCGGATTGCATGCAAGACAAAGGCCGCTGAGATCAACGTTCAAGCCTGCGTAGACCATATCAAACGAACCTACGGAAAGCACCTGAAGGTGCTGCGAGGCCTTTTCGGCGACTCCGATCTACTCGCACGAGTGGAAGCTGATTCCAATGATTGGCCGAAGCGGCTCAAGGTTGCGGACTACCGATGGTCCGATATGCCGATACACCGTCAGCCGAAATCTCAATCGGCCAACGAGTTCGATATTTCGAAAGAAATTCTCACCGCGCCCGCATGCGGCAGCACGGGCGGTCTCGGTACATACGGCTGCCAACTCCAGTGAGGTCAACGATGAAGTTCAACACGCAGGTCAAGGTGCTCGGCATGAAGGCAAACAAGGGAACGATGGACAACGGACAGGGCTATGACAGCACGAAAGTCTACGTCGAGACCGCTCTTGACGATTCGAAAGGAAACGCCAAGGGATTCGCAGTTGCGGAATACACGCTTGGTCTCAGTGAAGAGTTCTCAAAGTACAAGCATCTGCCGTTTCCGTTCTTGGCCGACGCTACGGTCGAAATCGTGACGACCGGTAAGGCGCAGAAAACACAGCTCGTCGAACTGAAGCCTGTGGAGATGGCTAAGCAAGCGAAGGTGGCCTGACCATGTACGGGCGCGTCTTCATTGTCCAGGACAGGGAGAGCGCGCACTTCCTATGTCCTGATGCCGGCGACGTTGGGTTCACACCTTGGGTCACCTCAGCCGGGGCGTTCGACAGCGAAGAGGAAGCCATCGAAACCGCAGCGAGTCATTGCAGCGAGGGCTTCGTCATCTTCTCATTTATTGCGCAGTATCAGCCATGAGCAGCGGCTTCGAGAGGGTAGTTCTCATTTGCTCTCCCGTTGCGTCTACATCTCAGGCGAACGGGATTGACGTGCAAATCTGCCCGCCAGTCGGCGGACAGTATTTTCATTTGGAGACACAGCAAGCGTATTTGCTCGCGCCGAGCAGTGCGCAGTACATCGACTCGATTGCCCAGCCGTTTGATTACGCAAGTGCGGCTGGTTTTTGGGGAGTGGCGTTTACCACGGTGATTTCACTGTGGCTTACAGCCAAAGGTGCGGGTGCCGTCGTCAATTTTGTTCGACGCGCCTGAAATTAAACGCGGGAAACCGCTATTGGAAACATCGATTATGAAAATGAAATTGATGCAGTTCAAGAAGCAAGCTCTGAGCGCAATCGTTGCAGCGGCAGGTGTGTGCACAGCCATCTCGGCCAATGCCGCTGGCACGGGGCCGGACTTTTCGAGCCTGACGACCGGCATTGATTTTTCGAGTGTCATCACCGGAATCATTTCGGTCGCTTCGACGGTGATCACCGTGTACATCGCGATGCGCGGTGCGAAATGGGTCATCGGAATGGTCCGTGGCGCCTAAGCAAAGCTACGTTGACTGACAAGCGGGGCCTCGCGGCCCCGTTTCGATTCAGGAGCGACACGTTGGACGCAAACACCGGGTGGTATCTGATGATGTTCGCCTTCGGCATGCTGAGTGCTTGGGCCGTCATTTGCGGATTCGAAGGAGGCTGAATTGTTGGTCTACACGTTCATTTTTGGGTACATCGCGCTTGTTGCACTGATTGCGCTCCTTATTGCACCTCTCGTCGCGATCTTGTGGGAATTGTGATCAGGAAAGTCTTCCAATCATAGAAATTCGCATACGAAGCATTTGATTGCCGACCGGAGCATTTCGTGACGCCGTCGACATTGGAGATCCTGTGCTTAGAAAGCTCTTCGTCATCTTTTGCTTATGTGCCGTGCTGGTACAACAACAGGCACAGGCGCAGGCGCTTCCGGTAGCGCCCCTATTTACCGGAGTCGTAAATCGAGTGGTCGGAAAAGCTATCGCAACCAATTTGGCTCGTAGGGGCATATCCGTTGCAGCCAATGATGCCGTCTTTGCGAACACCATGGCTTTCGTCGGGAAGGCTGCCAATGACGCTTCCTATGCCAGCGCTGCTGTTACTACCGTCGCCACACTGGCGGGAGCACCTGTATGGCTTACGGTGGCACTTGGAGTGGGTGCTTTAGCAGCCGTGGGGGCTGTTTCCTGGGGACTTTACAAACTATCTCAGTCAAGCGGTCCTGAAACGAACCCGAATGGATCCCCCACTCCCTTGGCGCTTTCTCTAGCCCCTGCTTCGCCGTCTACGTCACCGCCCCCATCACCCGCAGCGCCGGGAAGTTACACACTTTATTTGAGCCCGATGTGCAACCCAGCGGTTATGACGTGCCCATCCCTCGCCGCAATTCCTTCGAACCTTCCTTATTACGCGTCGGACGGTGGATTCGGAGGTCAAAACTATGCCGTAATCGCCGGTGTTAGCGGATTGGATCTCGCTCAGCAGCTAGGCACAATGATTAAGAACTTCGATTGTGGAACAGGCACCGGACTCTCGAATTGTCAGGCGACGTACGTGCTGACAGGCAGCAGCGTCGAGCCCGCAGGCTATACAGTGCGCGTCGATTGGTCACTCGGTGACGGAAGTACGAACTTTAGAGCCGTGCAGGTAGGCGCGATGTCCAACCCTTCATATGTGCGACCGTTGCAGTCGGTCTCCGGCAATCTGAATTCGCTGGTGCCTGAGATTACCCCTCAGATGCTCAACGAACCACTCCCTCCATATTTCGTCGCTCAGGTTGCGAATCGCCTGTGGCAGAACGCCGCAAACGCGCCGGGATACAACGGTGCGCCGTATTCAGTGACCGACCCGATAACGGCCAGTGACGTGCAGACCGGCGTGGCTAGCGATCCGTCGATCTCGCCAACGTGGAAAGATCTTATCCAGGGAACGCCAACTCAGCCCGGATCCAGCAATGTTCCGATATCACCTGATCCAATATCCCCCTCTGGCCCTGTCATAACCCCTCCGGTCGGCGGGACGTCTAGCAACGTAAATGTGGTCAACACTCCGAACGTCAACGTCGTCAACAAGGTCGCCGTCGACTTCGGCACGAACCCAAACTTGCCGACACCGACGACGGAAAGTGTGCCAACCATTCAGATGATTCTTTCGCCGCTAGTGAACCTAATGCCGGATCTGCGCTCTTGGACCGTGCCAGCCCACAACACCAAATGTCCAGAGCCGTCGTTCTCGATCTGGGGCGACACGTTCACCTTTCAGTCTCATTGCACGCTTGTGGAGTCCCATCGCGATGCAATTCATGCTGTATTTAGCGCGGCATTCATCCTTGCCGCACTGTTTATCGTTCTTGCTGCGTAGGGGGATGTATGTGGGGAATCATCGCCTCCGGTGTTAATTTGCTTCTCGGCTTTCTAGTTCGGTCGGTCGTCGCGAAGTTCTTCTTGTATTTTGCCCTCTACTTCTTTGTCACCGAATCCGTTTCATACCTACAACAATCGGGCATCTTTCCGACGTCAGCCTCACTGTCGAATGCGTTTGGCGGAATAGGGGAAGGCGTCTGGTACTTCTTGGATTTGTGTGGGTTCAGCGTCGGAGCACCTCTCATAGTGTCGGCATTTGTTACGCGGTTCATCATCCGACGACTGCCCGTCATCGGATAGGGTGAAGACATGGCTATCAATTGCTACACCGGTCTACAAGGATCAGGGAAGTCTTACGAGGTCGTCGGAGGCCCTATCGTCGAAGCAATACGCGCCGGACGACGTGTCGTAACCAATATCGACGGCGTGAACGAAGAGAAGATTCGAGCGTTCATCGTGAACCGGTCGTCTAGTCGCAGGAGCTTTTGGAAGCGTAAAGCTGAGCCAATCGAACTCGGCGACCTCGGGTCGATCACGCTGGTGACGAACGAACGAATTAGGCAGCCGATGTTTTTCCCGGACGAGGAAAAGGGGCATTGGGACACGGTCGTTCAGCCAGGGGATTTGGTAGCTGTTGACGAGGCTTGGCGTATATGGGGAACGAGCCAAGGAAAGCTCTCGGATGAGCACATGCAGTTCTTTCGCATGCATCGTCACTACGTCCACAGCACGACCGGCGTTGCTTGCGATGTTGTTCTCATGACGCAGGATATTAGTGGGCTCCACAAAGATCTGCGTTACGTCATCGAACTGTCGTTCAAGATGATAAAACTCAAGGCGATCGGCCTCCGTTCTGGCTACCGCGTTGAGATGTACGACACGTACAAGCAGACTAAGCTCCATCGTACTGGGCAGTTCAATCGCTTCTACCGGTCGGAGATTTTCGAACTCTACAAGAGCTACTCCGGCGCTGCTGGCAAAGAAGTTACAGTCGATAAGCGTCAAAACGTCCTTGCTAACAAGACGTTGTGGGCAGTCGCTCTTCTGCTGCTCATCAGCACGTCTATAGCAATACGATCTCTGTGGGCGTTCTTTCATCCAAAACAGAAGACGGCAGACGCTCAACTCGCCGCGGCGCCCCCTGAACCCGCTTCGAAGCAAGTAACACTGCCTTCTCGTGTAAAGGCTCAGGTCGATCAGATTGTGTCTAATCAGTGGCGCATCGTGGGCGGCTTCCAGTCCAACGGGAGTCAATGGGTCGTTCTAAGTGACAGTGGCGGACGTTTGCGCCTTGAAAGTCCGTCCGTATTCCAAAACGATGGAATAGCTCGCATAGGCTCCGTGGATGGAGAGAGAGTGACAACATGGTCCGGTGCGAACTCAGCATCGACCGGGAGCATTCTCGGGGGATCGGCAAAATGACAAGGCTCGCAATCGTCATGGCCTCTTTGGCCATATCGTCACATGTCGCGGCAAACACTACGCTCACACCTCCTGAGATCAACCCGAATCTCCTGGAAGACGTTCGCGTACCGGCTATTCAACAAAGGCCTGCACCACCTCCTGAACCGTTGACGCTTAAGAACATCGGTCAAGCGAAGCGCATCGATATTCGACTCGTCAGCGTGGGCCAAGTAATCGATCTGATCTACGCGGAGATGCTTCAAACGCCCTATGTCCTTGCCCCGGAGGTAGTCGCGGATACGAGAACGGTGTCGTTTAGGTTAGACCGTGGAGCAGGAGATATTCGAACGACGTTAGCCAACTTCCTCGATTCCCTTGGCTTTGGCGTTTTGACAAAGCAGGGTGTTGATTACGTGTTCAAGCGAGGTGCCGGTAATCAGGGAAGCACGGACAAGGATGTGTTCGTTTACTCGCCCAAGTATCGGAGCGCCGACTATCTCTCAAGCCTTGTGGCACCGCTTTTCTCCGGGAGTTTCACGACCAACCGGACTATTCACGCACCTCCCGAATCACGTACCCAAACCAATGCGCCGATTACATCGGCTGCTGGCCGAGTCGATCAATCGTCCGACACGATGGTCTTTATGGGGAGCGCAAAAGAAATCGAACTGTTGAAGAAGGTGCTACCGCAAGTCGATCTTCGTCAGGGAGAGGTCTCGATACGAGCCTGGGTTTATGAAGTCTCATCCGGGAATGATCGGTCTAGTGGCTTCTCCATTGCGCTCAACGTTCTCAATAGCAAGCTTTCGATTGGGGCAGGCACAATCGATCCGAATGCGAACGCGTTGAGATTGAGTTCTGGAAGTTTGGATGTTGCCATTGCCGCGCTTGATTCAGACTCTCGGTTCCGAGTTGTGACTTCACCAAACATGCGCGCATACTCGGGGAAACATGGACGGATGAACGTAGGTCAATCGGTTCCGGTGATTTCTTCTGTGTCTTACCCCAGCTCAACGGCAGCGCCTGTTCAATCCGTCGCGTATCAAGACGCCGGTGTCATCTTCGATGTACTACCGACAGTGCGCGGCGCGGTGACGGACATCGAGGTGACCGTCGAGATCTCAGACTTTCAGAAGACAAGCACCGGCGTAAACAACACGCCGACGAAGAACACCAGGAAATTTGAAACTGCAACGTCCCTGAGTGATGGGGATGTGGTCGTTATGGGAGGACTGGGCCAGACCAAAGGCAGTGAGGTTGAGAGCGGGCTCTCGTTCCTGCCTTCCTTCCTCAATAGTCGGTCAGCAACGTCCGCGCGGTCAGATCTCGTTCTCGTGCTGCAGGTCGTTAAAATCCAATGAGCGTATTCACATTGCGGTGGGCAGCGCACGTATTCTCGCATGCGAGAATCGGTATTCCGTATTGGTTGCGGTAGGTACACTCTGAATTGGGTCGAGATAAGATTTTCCGGCCATTCGCGCAAGGAGTTTCCCAATGAGGTTCATGGACATTGAGGACGCAACGCCTGAAACGGTTCGTGACGTAGTGGACATGTGCATATGGGGCTTCTCGTCGCCGGAGAATTGGCCCACGCGCGAAAGCGTCAAGGAAATGATGGAGGCGCTGATGGCGTCCGATCACGCCCATCATCCTGCGATAAGAGAGGCGATTGGATACTGCATCGAGTATTTGCGGCCTGATTTGGATAGCCTAACCTGTTAATGCGACGATCTCGCATGCGAGAACTTCCTCACTGGGGCGACTACCTAGTGCAGATCGAACACACGAGTCACCAAGCACGCTCTCATCAGTGGACCGATTCCCTGGTCACCTACTCCTCATCGTAGGGCTGCCACGCCGCGCACGTCAGGCATTGATTTCCATCAGATGTGACCACGTTCCCAAGGCACTCGGGATCAACGCAGTCCTTCCGTGTCACGCTATGCGATTTATCGCATACGGGGCAGTATAGGCTGGTCGTTTGGGGCCCCTTTGGCTGCAATGCAGCTAACTTATGCTCGAAGCCGCCGTCCATGTTGGCATCAGAAAGGCATTCTGGGCAAAGGTACAGGTGCTGCTTTTTGTCGACGCGAAGGTACGACTCGACCTGCGAGCGCCCGAGTAGTTTCAAGGCAAACGACGCTTCCCAGCAGGTTGTGTTCGTTACGAATTCATCGGACCCCAGTTGAGCACTCGGCGCATTGCGCAGAAATTCTCGACGAACCTTGAACCAGCTCTCATCAGGGAATAGCGATTTGTGCATGTAAAGCACGCTGTCTATGACCTCCGCCACCGTCACCGAAACACTCTTTGCAGCCGAGTGTAGAACTGTGTTTCGTTGCACTCGCAAATCGTGAAATTTTTCGACGAACTTGGCTCCAAATTTCGTTTCCGAAAAAGTGTCGTGCACTCTTATAAGGTCTTGCGCGTCAATAGTCCTGAAACGCTCGAAATCAATCGGACCACTGTATGGTGATGGCCATTGCGACGGAGCGTCAGATATTAGAAGGTATGGTGATACTTCAGCGATGCGCCCTTTGATGATCAACTCCACGCCCTGTTGCATAACGGTCAAAGCCGTGGTCAACGTGCGCTTGGCGGCTGCCCAATATGCCTCGGATATTTCGGATTTCAGTTGTTCGTCATCGCCGCAATAGGATTCGTCTATCTCGACAAGGAGACTCGCGGTTGTTTCCCACGCGAAATTGAAAAGTTCTTTCCCCGAGGTGTAGTAGTCCGTCGACGTCGGTAGATTTGTAATCATTCTCGTAGTCTCGGCAAAATCTTCTGTGCACTATGGCCGATGCGCGATCCGGTCAAATCATTGTGACTTGTCCACCACATCTTCCTATCCAGTAGCATATAGGGATCTCTCGCAGGACAGTTCTTGATTGTTGCGTTGCGAGGAATGGGTTTGCCGTTCGTCAGCGCATTTTTTGAGGACGACTTAGGCAATCTGATCGTCGACGAAGTGTCAACGGCATTGCGGTAGACTGCGGGGCCAATGCGGGAAGACGGCACTGCAAGCCTTTGATTTGCATGAAAACGCAGGACCAATGCTGGTCTATGCGACGGAATCATAATCCGCAGGTCCGGGGTTCGAGTCCCTGATTCGCCACCAAATTTAAGAACGGCTTCCAGCAATGGAAGCCGTTTTTTTTCGTCCCGCCTTTGGCGCTTACGGCTTCGCGCATCGGAAGCCGTTCTTCGTTGAAGTCGTCGACCGATCAATCGAAGTCGAACATCTCGAACAGCGATTTCTTTTTGCGTGGGCGGTCGTGATAGCGACGGCGGTCGTCGTAGCCATGTTGACGTTCGCGATTGTCGCGACTCTCCCGATACTCGCGATCGTCATCGCGATACTCCTGCGCGCTCGCATGGCCGTTCGAACGCCCGTCGGACTCGCGGCGGCTCCGGTCATGCGCACCGCGCACCGCCTGGGCCGATGCTCCCGCCCCGCCATCCGTGCGCTCGATCAACTTGTCCAGCTCACCCCGATCCAGCCACACGCCGCGACAGCTCGGACAGTAATCGATCTCCACTCCCTGACGCTCCGTCATCAGCAGATCCGGGGTACCGCACACAGGACATTTCATCGTTTTGCTCCGTCACGTAAAAGACAACGCCTTCAATGTATCGGGCACGTGGCAACGGAAAAACCTGTATTTTCATTCACTTAACTTCGAGAATTTCGAACTTCCTTCTATCGGACGACATGCGCCGGCTGCGCCGTTGCTGGCGTGAGACCGGGCGCACAACGTGCGTGCACAAACCTCCCGAATGCCGCGAGTGTGGCACTGAGCGCGTCTTTTCTCTAGACGTAAAAAAGCGGTGCCGACGTTTGCCGGCACCGCTGATTCCCTGCCCGATCATTCACTGACTGCACCCCATCGACGGCGAACTGCGATCCGGTGCCCGGAGGCACCGGACTTGGCTCATGAGTTAGTGCACCACCCGCGCCTTCTCCGCGTCGCGACGTGCCTTGGCCCGACGCGTAAGCATGTTCAGTCCTTCGACGAAGGCCGAGAACGCCATGGCCGCATAGATGTAACCCTTCGGGATGTGCGAGCCGAAGCCTTCTGCGATCAGCGTCATACCGATCACCAGCAGGAAGCCTAGCGCGAGCATGACCACCGTCGGGTTCGCCGCGATGAAGCGAGAGAGCGGACCCGCCATGAACAGCATCGCTGTGACTGCCGCAATCACCGCAATGAACATGATCGGGATGTGTTCGGTCATGCCCACGGCCGTCACGATACTGTCGATCGAGAACACGATATCCAGCATGATGATTTGCAGCACGGCCGCACGCGCCGTGATCGTAGCGAGCGTTCCCGCCCCCGAGCCGCCCTCGGCATGTGCGTCGTCGTCGCCGCTGCCCAGCGCCACGTGGTGATGCATCTCCTTCGTCGCTTTCCAGACAAGGAATAGGCCGCCCGCGATCAGGATGAGGTCGCGCCACGAGAATCCGTGCCCGAACATCTCGAACAGCGGCGCCGTGAGCTTGGCGATCCAGGCCACCGTGCCCAGCAGAGCCAGTCGCATGATCAATGCCAGCGCAATCCCCATCTTCTGCGTGCGCGCACGCATCGACAACGGCAGTTTGTTCGTGAGGATCGAGATGAAGATCAGGTTGTCGATGCCGAGCACGACCTCCATGACCACCAGCGTGACAAGCGCCGCCCACACCGCCGGGTCAGCCGCCAAAGCAAGTAGATAGTCCATATATGCGCCAGAGTTTTCCGTATGGTTATTGGTGCATCCGCCAGCCTCGCCACTCGTCGGGCTGCGGATCTCCCTTCCTATCCCGCACTGACGTGCATCCAGGGTGCGGGCTCAGGACAGCATCATCGTCGAACTCATGCTTCGCAAAAACCAGCTATATACTTCGCTTTAGTTCGGTTTTTCCGAAGCACCCCAACTATGCTCAATTACCGCCATCTTTACTACTTCTGGGTGGTCGTCAAGGAAGGCGGCTTCGCCCGCGCCGCCGAGCGCCTCGACATGGCCGTACAGACGATCAGCGCGCAAGTCCGCGAACTGGAAAAGTCGCTCGGCCACCAACTGCTCAAGCCCCTCGGACGCGGTGTGACCATGACCGAGCCCGGTCAAGCGGCCTTTCGCCGCGCCGAAGAAATCTTCCGTCTCGGTCAGTCGATTCCCGACGAAGTCCGCGAAGCGGCAAGCGGCCGGGTGGCGCGCCTGTCGGTAGGTCTCGCCGACGGCATCTCGAAACTCGCCGCTCACGCCATTCTCGCACCGGTGCTCGACACGCCCTCGCTGCGACTCGTTTGCCACGAAGGCGAGCACGAGCAACTACTCGCCGAACTCGCTCTGCACAAACTCGACCTCGTCCTGGCGAGCCAGCCGGCGCCATACAACCCGACCCTGCGACTGGCGAGCGAACGGCTGGTTGATTCGCCCGTCGACTGGTATGGGCCGGCGTCGATCGTGCGCAACACCTCGCGCGACACCTTTCCGCAATGCCTGACGGCCCTGCCCGTATTATTGCCGACGGGACACTCCGCCCTGCGCGCCCGGCTCGATCAGTGGTTCGAGGTGCAGGGCATTCGCCCGAATATCGTCGGCGAATTCGAAGACAGCGCGTTGATGGCCGTGTTCGCCACCCGCGGTCTGGGCGTGTTTCCACTCAGTGAAGCCGGTGCGGGAGATGTCTCGGTGCTGCGCGGGCTGCGCTGGCTGGGACGCCCCGACGGCGTACACGAAGACATCCACGCCATTCGCTCGCGACGTGGCGAAGGCCACCCGCTCGTGGCGCGCATCATCCATCACGCTCAGGGCACCGTCGGGGAACCGACGTCCGGTTCTGCTATAGGAACGAGTGACGTGCCACCCGGGCCGTCGTCATCTGCAAGGAAGCCTCATGTCGAGTCGTAGCGACCAACGCAAGTTTTTCCACCTGATGTTGTTCGTCGTGACAGTCGCGTTCGGCTGGATTCTGTTTCCCCTGTTCGGCGCCGTCTTCTGGGGGACGATCCTCGCCGTGCTGTTCCAGCCGGTGCAGCGCCGCATGCTGGCGCGCATGCGCGGACGCCCCAACCTCGCCGCACTCACCACGCTTGCCCTGATTCTGGTGATCGTGATTCTGCCGCTCACGCTGGTCGTGGGCATGATGACGCAGGAAATCAGCACCGCACTCTTGCGCTTTCGCACCGATCTGCCGCAACTGACGGTCGACTTCCAGCAATTGCTCGACCGCCTGCCCGCCGGCGTTCACCGGATCATGGACCTGGCCGGCGTACAGGACGTCAACGCGATTCAGCAGAAGCTCGCCGACGGCGCCGCGCAGATCGGACGCCTCGTCGCCGTCTACCTCGTGAGCATCGGCCAGAATACGGCGCAGTTGCTCGTGAGCTTCGGCGTGATGCTCTATCTGCTGTTTTTCCTGTTGCGAGACGGCACCGCACTCGGCGCGATGGTGCGTCGCGCACTACCGCTCGACGAGCGTCACAAGAGTCAGTTGATCCGCCAGTTCACCACGGTCGTGCGCGCGACGGTCAAGGGCAACATCGCCGTGGCCGTGGCGCAAGGGGTGCTCGGTGGCTTCATCTTCGCGGTGCTCGGCATTCAGGGCTTCGTGCTGGCAGCCGTCGTGATGGCCTTTCTGTCGCTGCTGCCCGCCGTGGGCGCGGCAGTGGTCTGGGTGCCCGTGGGCATCTGGCTGCTGGTCTCGGGAGAGATCTGGAAGGCAGTCATTCTGTTCGCCTTCTGCGGCACCATCGTGAGTCTGGTGGACAACGTGCTGCGCCCGATTCTCGTGGGCAAGGACACCAAGCTGCCCGACTGGGTCGTACTGATCTCCACCCTCGGCGGCATGTCGCTCATCGGCCTGACCGGCTTCGTGATCGGACCGCTCATCGCCGCCCTGTTCATCGCCAGCTGGAACATCTACACACGACTGCGAGATGACGACGACGGCGCCGACGCGGGTTGAGTCGACGTCATACCTCACTGGCTGCATCGGGCCTGAAACTGGACGACGCCGTTCGGGATCGAACCGCGCCGTCGTTTCCGGCTGATGTCAGCCTTGCGAGATTCCCTTACGGCGCGGCAACCACGTCGGACTCCCGCGAGGCAATCGCGGCGACGTCCTGACCGACCTGCGCCATCACCGCATCCCAATCGCCGCGCGCCGGCTGACGATAGAGCGAGACGGACGGATACCAGTCGCTGTCGCGCCGCGACAGTTGCCAGCGCCAGTCCGGCGTGAAATTCAACAGCACCCACACCGGCTTGCCCAGCGCGCCAGCCAGATGCGCCACGGCGGTATCGGCCGTGATCACCAGATCCATCTGCGCAATGACGGCCGCCGTCTCGGCAAAGTCGCTGAGCTTCGCGCCGATGTCATGCACGTTGGCGCGGGCATTGCGATAGCTCGCCAGTTCGGCGCGCTCCTCGTCCGTGGCGTCGACCTGCAACGAATACCACTGCGCATTCGTTGCGAACAACGGCGCCCAGTGCTTGAGGGGAATATCGCGGCCCGGCGGGAACGGGCGCGTACGCCACACGAAACCGATGCGCAATGCGCCTTCCGGCTTGTGACCGAGCATCGAGCGCCAGATCATCTCGCGCCCGGCGCTGGCGCGCAGATAAGACGCGTGCGGGGATGCATGCGCAGGCGAATGCGCTGCCACGTTGCCCCCCACCTTGAGCAGGTGCGGCAGGCTGAGCAGTGGCATCTGCCAGTCGAACGACGGCACCGGCATATGCTCGCCGAGCACCGTCACGCCGCGCGCGAAGCCACCCAGCAGCGTCACCAGCGGCGCCTGCACCGACAGCACGACCGTCGCCCCCATCGCGACCAGACGCGGCACGAAACGCACGAACTGCAACGTATCGCCGAACCCCTGTTCGCTATAGACGAACAGGGTCTTGCCGGCCAGCGGCGCCTTGCCGTCCCACAAACGGTCGTTGAAACGCCGTTGCTGAGCGCCATCCTGCCAGCGCCATTCGTAATCGTGCCAGCCGTGTTCGAACTCGCCCAGCAGGAGATTCGTCTGTGCGCGGTTGGTGCGCGCGCCAGCATGATCGGGGGCGAGCTTCACGGCCTGATGCAGGCATTGCAGGGCGTCGTCGAACGCATGCTGCTCGCGCAGCGCCACGCCGAGATTGACCAGCGGATCGGGCTGCGCCGGCGCGATGGCATTGGCGAGCCGGTAGGCGGCGATTTCTTCGTCGAAGCGACCCAGCGCGCCCAGCGCCCGGCCACGGTTGAAATGCGCTTGCCACAGGGCAGGCGCCTTGGCCGCCGTGCGCTCGAACCAGACGAGCGCACGGGCGTTGTCGCCCGCCTGCGCCCACGTCAGGCCGATGGTGTGCAGCGTGCCGATGACGTCCGGCGATTGCTGCACCGTGGCTTCGAACAGCGCCTCGGCTCGCATCGGGCGACCGGCCTGGAGGCTGGCCATGGCAGCGTCGAACGTGGCCTGCGCTCCGGGACGCGGCACGAGTGCCAGCAGCCGATCGAAGGCGTCTGCCGCCGACTCGAAGGCGCTCATGCGCAGCGAGACATAGGCGAGCCCTTCGAGCGCGGGCAGAAATTCGGGGGATTGCTTCAGAACTTGACGTAACTCGGCGATCGCCTCGTCGAGCCGGCCGGCGGCACTCAGTTGTCGTGCACGCTCGCAACGCGCGTCTAATGGCGTCGTCATGCGGCGCATCCTTGCTTGTCTGGGAATTGGAGGGAGACGGGCCGGCAAGCCATTCGAACGCCGGGGCGTGATCCCCCTCGGCAACAGGCGCCGTAGCCCGAGCAAGCGGTGCACACTACACGACCGCACGGCGCGAAGCAAGCCGCGGGAATTGGTCCGTGCAACGCTAATAAAGTTCACATCGTCAACGTTCCATTTACGGGTGTCCGGAACCGCGAATTTCCCCCGCGTTACCCGAGCGGGAAAGCGGCATTGTTCGAAGCGTTTTCCGGAAGCACGGGCACGAATAGCCCACGTCGCCCATATCCTCGGTATCGCCCATAGGGTCCAGATCGCCGATTCGGTATCGCTCGATGAAACCACCTCTTCCCGCAGTGCAGCATAAAAACCACAGTCGCCTGTCGGCGGCGAGGTTTGCCAACGTATGACACCGGCTTTAACATCTTTTTACGGGGCAATCTGGTAGCATCCGCTGCCGTCGCTGCACGTGCATCACGTCGCTGGTCGCTTGTTGCTGCCGTGCTGCCGTGCCGCACACCGACGTTTCAGTCCTGTTGTCCGTCCGAACCCTCATCCAAACGAGGTCTTGATGACGCGCGTAGCCCGTCCGTTCATCCCCGCCACCGCGCGACGCCTGCTGCCCAACCGCTGGGACTTCATTGCGTTTCCGATCATCATCGGTTTCCTGATGGTCAGCTCGATGGGCATTCGCCAGACCTGGGCCCCGCTGGCCGACCTGCATACCGAAGTCATCTCGCTGGACCCGGCCAACCTGCCTGAGTACGCGTTACGCACTACGCTGCGCATGCTGGCCGCGATGGTGGCGTCGCTGATCTTCACGCTGGTCTACGGCACGCTTGCCGCCAAGAGCCGTCGCGCCGAAAAGCTGCTGGTGCCGATGCTGGACATCCTCCAGTCGGTGCCGGTGCTGGGCTACATCTCGTTTACCGTCACGTTCTTCCTCGCCCTGTTCCCGGGTCGCGTGCTCGGCGCCGAATGCGCCGCCATCTTCGCGATCTTCACGAGTCAGGCGTGGAACATGACGTTCTCGTTCTACCAGTCGATGCGCACCCAGCCGCGCGACCTCTCCGAGGTCGCCGTGAACCTGCGCCTCTCGCCGTGGCAGCGGTTCTGGAAGCTCGACGTGCCCTACTCGATGCCGGGCCTCATCTGGAACATGATGATGAGCATGTCGGGCGGCTGGTTCTTCGTGGTGGCCTCCGAGGCGATCACCGTGGGCGACAAGACTGTGACGCTGCCGGGCATCGGCGCTTACCTCGCCACCGCCATCCTCCAGCGCGATCTGGGCGCCGTGGGCTGGGTGATTCTGGCGATGGTCGTCGTCATCGTCATTTACGACCAGTTCCTGTTCCGCCCGATGGTCGCGTGGTCGGACAAGTTCCGGCTGGAAGACACGGTCTCGCAGGCCGCGCCGGAGTCGTGGGTGCTTAACGTCATTCAGCGTACGCGCGCGATCCAGTTGCTGCTGCGTCCGCTGGGCAAGCTGCTGCGCACGATCGCGCGCATGCGCATGCCGGTCTCGCTGCCTGCCGCCATCCACTCCGAGTCGAAATCGCCGCTCTCGCGCGTGATCGACTGGCTGTGGGCCGCAGTGCTCGTGGTGCTGGGCGTGTTCGCCGCGTGGAAGATCTGCTCGTTCGTGCTGGCCGAAGTCGGTGGCCCCGAGATCCTGCGCGTGTTCGGCCTCGGTCTGATCACGCTGGTTCGCGTGATCGTGCTGATCGCCATTGCCTCGGTCATCTGGATACCGCTGGGCGTGTTGATCGGGCTGCGGCCGAAGCTCGCCGAGCGCATCCAGCCGCTGGCGCAGTTCCTCGCCGCCTTCCCGGCCAACCTGCTGTTCCCGATCTTCGTGGTGCTGATCGTCCACTTCCGCCTCAACGCGGACATCTGGCTCTCGCCGCTGATCGTGCTGGGCACGCAGTGGTACATCCTGTTCAACGTGATTGCCGGAGCCACGGCCTTCCCGAACGATTTCAAGGAAGCCGCCACCAACTTCCGCATTCGCGGCTGGCAATGGTGGCGTCAGGTCATGCTGCCGGGCATCTTCCCCTATTACGTGACGGGAGCGATCACGGCGTCCGGTGGCGCGTGGAACGCGTCCATCGTCTCGGAATACGTGCAATGGGGCGACGACAAGGTCGCTGCGCACGGGCTGGGCGCCTACATCGCGCAAATGACGGCCGCCGGCGACTATCCGCGCATTCTGCTCGGCATCGCGGTGATGGCGCTGTTCGTCGTACTGTTCAACCGTTTGCTGTGGCGCCCCATGTACGCCATCGCTGAAAACAAGCTTCGTCTGAATTGAAGGGACCGTGATGCCGAACGATACTTACGCTGGCCAACCGATCGCCGGAAAAGAGATCTTCTCGCTTGCCAACGTCAGCCGTGGCTTTCGCAAGGGCAGCGACGAGCGTCAGGTGCTCGACGGGGTGAACCTGCAACTGCATGAAGGCGAGATCGTCGGTCTGCTGGGCCGCTCGGGCTCGGGCAAGTCGACGCTGCTGCGCATCATCGCCGGGCTGATTCAGCCAAGCTCGGGCGACATCCGCTACATGGGCCAGCCGCTCGAAGGGCCGCCCGAAGGCGTGGCGATGGTCTTCCAGACGTTCGCGCTGTTCCCGTGGCTGACCGTGTTGCAGAACGTGGAAGCCGGGCTCGAAGCCCTCGGCGTCGAGCCGAAGGAGCGCCGCAAGCGCGCGCTCGCCGCGATCGACCTGATCGGTCTGGACGGCTTCGAGAACGCCTATCCGCGCGAACTCTCGGGCGGCATGCGGCAACGGGTGGGGTTCGCCCGCGCGCTCGTCGTGAACCCGACGTTGCTGCTCATGGACGAGCCGTTCTCCGCACTCGACGTGCTTACGGCCGAAACGCTCCGTACTGACCTGCTCGATTTGTGGAGCCAGCGTCAGTTGCCGATCAAGTCGATCCTGATCGTCACGCACAACATCGAGGAAGCCGTGTTCATGTGCGACCGGATTCTCGTGCTGTCGTCGAATCCGGGCCGCGTGGTCGCCGAAATCAAGGTGCCGTTCGCGCATCGCCGCAACCGTCTCGACCCGGCCTTCCGCAAGATGGTCGACGATATCTACGCGCTGATGACCTCGCGCCGCAACGCCCACACCACGCAGAAGATGCCGCTGGAACTCTCCAGTCCGCTGCACGAAGTGTCGACCAACCTGATGGCCGGTCTGCTCGAAGCGCTCG
The DNA here is from genome assembly GCF_001721285.1 of Pandoraea sp. ISTKB. NCBI lineage: Bacteria > Pseudomonadati > Pseudomonadota > Betaproteobacteria > Burkholderiales > Burkholderiaceae > Pandoraea > Pandoraea sp. ISTKB. The sequence continues at coordinate 31,373 of NZ_MAOS01000035.1, read as the reverse complement.
CCGTGCCGCCTTACAACGGGCGCGCCGACTTGCCTGACATCGCGCAAACGCTGCTGCTTGAGGTCGACGACCTCTTCCCCGTGGCCGAAATTCTCGATCAGTTGGGCTTCGCGGAACTCAAGGAAGGCGACATTCTGCTGACCGCTGCGGGCAAGCGCTTCGTGGACGTCAGCACGCAGGAGCGCAAGGTGCTGTTCGCCGAGCATCTGCTGCGTCACGTGCCGCTGGCCGCGAAGATCCGGGCCGTCTTGCAGGAGCGTCGCGGGCAACGCGCGCCGCGCGTGCGTTTCGAACAGGAGCTGGAAGATTCGATGTCGGATGATCTCGCACAGGAAACGCTCGACACTGCCATCAACTGGGGACGTTACGCCGAGATCTTCTCGTACAACGACCACACGGAGACGTTCAGTCTGGAAGACGTGGAAGGCGCGACCTGATGCGCGTCAGTACGAACGCATGAGCGCCGGCTGAAAGAGCAACGCCGCGCGAGCCATCCGGCCGCGCGGCGTTGTCGTTTGTGGATCGGTTGAGCGAAGGCGTCGCGGTCGGCTTCGTCGCCCTCCCCCATGGAAGACTAGAAGGCGTATCCCGCGCCGATCATCCACGTCTGATTGATGGTCTTCGAGTCGGGCTCGTAGGCGCTCACGCCGGGGCCGACCTGCGTGGCCGCCGAACGGCCGTACTGGAACCGCGACCACTCATACGTAGCGTTGATGTGGAAGTTGCGGGCGATCGCATAGTCGAGCCCGAAGCCCGCCACGACGACCGGTTTGTTACCGAGGCTGAAGTTGTTCTGCGAGCCCGCCAGCGTCATCGATGCGCCGAGCATGGCACCGGCACGAATGTCGGCCGTCGCTACAAGCTTCGAAGTGAGTTCCAGTTGCCCCATCAACCCGCCACCGACCACGTGGTGGCGGTATCGCTCGTAGAAGCCATAGGGATCCCGGCTGCTGTCGCGAATCCAGTCGCGATAGCTGTAGCTGATATACGGAATCACCTGCGCATTCCAAGTGCCGAGGTGGAACGGAATGGCTTTACCGGCCTTGAGCGTGACGTCCGTGGCCGTGGAGCGCGTCGACATCTGATAGTCGGACTGGATCACGCGACCGGCGGTGTCCTGCAAATAGCCGCCATAGTTCACGTTGCCATGCGCCACGCGCACCGAACCACTGAAATAGAGATTGGAGATGCCGAACAACTGGCGTTGCGTGGACGCGGTCAGCGCGAACGCCGCCGTGGTGCCGCTCTCGGAATCGCTCTTGCCCGGTCCGATCGTCTCCCAGTAGTTCAACTGCTGGGCACCGACACCGAGCCAGACCTGATTGTTGGCGCGCAGCATGGCTTCCTGCGCATGGGCCGTCGATAGCCCACACAGGCCGACGGTGACGACGGTAGCGATAGCGAGTCGCGCGGTGCGCCCGAAGGCAGTTCCGCGATGGCCGCAAGCGATGGTGCGGCGTGTATCGGGCGTCATGGCACGTCCCTCCCCAGGCGTGATCTCAACGACGACTTGGCAGCGACCATCGGCGTGGCCACCGTTTTCAGGCATTGTTTCAGTGCGTACGACGCCGCGCAAGCGGAGAAATGTGGATTCTTCGCATGCCTCGACGATCGAGATTTCTGCGCGGCGAGGCACCGAAATGGGGAACGCCCGCGCACGGGCCGTGGCAACGGGCGAGCAAGGTGGGGTGGGAGACGGCAGGCCGCTTTCGAGGCGTTCGTCGAAACGATTCGCCCGTTGAGGGAGCGTGTCAAAAAGGCGACACCTATCGGTATAGATACTGATTAGCGGTCGTTTTTGTGCGGTCGCATAATCGACTCAGAACCTGCCGCAAACCGAAGCCGTTCGGGGATCTGCCATGTGCCGGGGGGCGCATCGGCAGAAACGTCAGCAGGTTCTTTCCGCGGCGAAGACCGTGTACCAGATCCGGAAGGTGCAATATGAGCTACTACCATTCGAAAGAGGAAGGCCGCGCACGCGCCATCAGCCTCACGCCGGCCTACCGTTGGCGCCGTCGGGCATTCGCCGTCACATGTGCGGTCGTGGCCGCGCTGGCTTACTACGCGGTCCACCACCCGAAGTAAGCGTCAGCGCAAAACTTCAGTCTCTGCGGTCCCCGCGGCCTCCCCAGTCTTTCAGGCCGCGTTTCCCAGCACGGGCGCATGCCAGTCCAGCGGTACGTTGGCGAGCATGTCGTCCACCATTGCGTCCAGATCGAACGCGGGCTTCCAACCCCAGTCGTAGCGGGCATGCGTGTCGTCGAGCGTATGCGGCCACGTCTCGGCGATCGCCTGACGGAAGTCCGGCGCGTACTTGACGGTGAAGCCCGGCACCCGGCGGGCAATCGCCTCGGCCAGCGTCTTCGGATCGAAACTCACACCGGCCACGTTGTACGACGAACGCACGCGCAGCTTCGCGGCATCGGCATTCATCAGTTCGAGCGTGGCGCGCACGGCATCGGGCATGTGGATCATCGGCAGCGTGGCGTCGTCCTTCAGGAAGCACGTGTAGATCTCGCCGCGACGCGCTGCCTGGAAAATCTCGATCGCGTAGTCCGTGGTGCCGCCGCCGGGCGGCGTCTTGAAGCTGATCACGCCCGGATAGCGCAGGCTGCGCACGTCCACACCGAACTTCGTGAAGTAGTACTCGCACAGCCGCTCACCCGCCTGCTTGCTGATGCCGTACATCGTGGTGGGGTCCATGATGGCGAGCTGCGGTGTCTCGACGGCCGGGGTATGCGGTCCGAACGCGGCAATCGACGACGGCCAGAACACACGCAGCCCACGCCCCTTGCCCTGATGCTCGCGTGCCAGTTCGAGCACGTTGAGCAGGCCGTTCATGTTGAGCGTCCACGCTTGCAGCGGACGGGTCTCGCCCGTGGCCGAGAGCAGCGCCGCCAGATGGAAAATCTGCGTGATGCCGAAGCGCTCGACCAGTGCGGCCAGACGCGCCGCATCGAGCACGTCCAGCGTCTCGTAATGCACCGCGTGACGCGACGGCCCCGGCGCGATGTCCGTGGCGACGACATTCTCGTTGCCGTATTGCGCCGCGAGCGCTTCGACGAGTTCGCTGCCGATCTGCCCGTTGGCGCCGATGATGAGAATTCGTTCCATGATCAACCTTGCTTGAGAATGCCGAGTTCGTTACCGGCCTGGGCAAACGCGGCCAGCGCACGGGTGAGATGTTCGCGGGTATGCGCCGCCGAGAGTTGCACGCGCACGCGCGCCTGACCTTGCGGGACCACGGGATAGAAGAAGCCGGTGGCGATCACGCCGAGTTCGTAGAGCCGCTGCGCGAAGCGCTGGGCGAGCGTGGCGTCGAACAACATGACCGGCACGATCGGGTGCGTGCCCGGTTTGATCGTGAAGCCGAGCGCCGCCACTTCCTGACGGAAGAACGCGGTGTTCGCATGGAGCTGCTCGCGTCGCGCCGACGAATGTTCGAGTTCGTCGAACACGGCCAGCGACGTGCCCACGATGGCCGGTGCCAGGCTGTTCGAGAACAGATACGGACGCGAGCGCTGACGCAGCGTTTCGATCACTTCGCGACGCCCTGCCGTGAAGCCGCCCATCGCCCCGCCAAGCGCCTTGCCCAGCGTGCCCGTGATGATGTCGATCTTGCCGAGCACACCGTGATGTTCGTGGGTACCGCGCCCCGTCGGGCCCATGAAGCCGGACGCGTGACATTCGTCGATCATGATCAACGCACCGTATTGCTCGGCGAGCGCCACGATGCGGTCGAGCTGAGCGATCGTGCCGTCCATCGAAAACACGCCGTCGGTCACGATGATGCGATGACGCGCCCCGGCCGCCGCCTGCAACTGGCGCTCCAGGTCTTCCATGTCGTTGTGGGCGTAGCGCAGACGTTGCGCCTTGCACAGCCGTACGCCGTCGATGATCGAGGCGTGGTTCAGCGCGTCGGAGATGATGGCGTCCTGCTCGTCGAACAGCGGCTCGAACACACCGCCGTTGGCGTCGAACGCGGCGGCGTACAGGATGGCGTCTTCCGTGCCGAGAAACGCCGCGATGCGGGCTTCGAGTTCCTTATGCGGGCCTTGCGTGCCGCAGATGAAACGCACTGACGACAGACCGAAGCCGAAGTCTTCCAACGCCTTCTGCCCCGCCTTGACGAGCGACTCGCTGCCGGACAGGCCGAGGTAGTTGTTGGCGCACAGGTTGATGCGCGTTTGTCCGTCGTCGCACATGACCTCCGGTCCCTGCCGCGACATGAGCACGCGTTCCTGCTTGAAAAGGCCCTGACGGCGCGTGTCTTCAAGTCGTTCGGTCAGTTGACGGTAGAAGCCCTCGCGGGCCTCCGGGGTATGTGCGGTCATCGGGCGCATCTCCTCATTTATGCCATTCATACGTCGAGCGGCACCATCGTGAGGCGCCGCCCGGGAATGCCGCCGGCGCTTTCGGGCGCCGGCCGGGTTCGATATCGTGGAAATCGTGAGGTATGGGCCGGAACCCCGCATGCCCGCGAGCACGCTCTGCTACCATCACGGCATACAGCTTATCGGAAACTATACTTTATATTGAACTAGTTTCAATATATTGAAAAATTCTAATATCCCGGAATTCATATGGCAAGTACTCCCGCAACTTCCGCGGTGACGCCCGTCGCGCCGCCGCCGGTCGGCGACATGATTCAGCAGTTGCGCAAGGAGCGCGGCATGACGCTGGAGACGCTCTCTCGCGCGTCCGGCGTCTCGAAGTCGATGCTCTCGCAGATCGAACGCGACAAGGCCAATCCGACCATCGCCGTGGCGTGGCGGCTTGCCAACGCACTGGGCGTGCGCCTCGACCAGTTGTTGGGTGCCCCGGCGGGCGATCCCGAGCCGGTGCGGATCTTCGGCAAGCACGAAACCCCCACGCTGGCCGGTGCCGAGCAGGCTTATCAGTTGAAAATCCTCGGACCGATGGAGCTGGCCGGGAAGTTCGAGTGGTACGAACTGACGCTGCAACCGGGGGCCGCCCTCGTCTCCGAGCCTCACGATCCGGGCACCCGCGAGCACTTCACCGTGTTCGACGGGCAGGTCGACGTCGAAGTCGATCACATCGCGCGACGCGCCAAATCGGGTGAGACGGCCCGCTATCCGGCGGACCGCGCCCACGCCATCCGCAATGCCGGCAAGTCGGTCGCGCGCGGGCTGATGGTCGTGATCCACGGGTAAGTCGCTCGCTGGCGCCAGCCAGCGCCCGATGACGCACCGTCGTCGGGCACTTGTTCACGCGTTCGTCCGCTTGCCTGTTTGTTCACTCGCCACGCCCGAGATATCCCGCCAAAGCCAGGCCGGACCGCAGCCAAAGCTCAAGTCCCTCTCCAAACTGCCGTTACCACACGTTCGGTCTGTGCCTTCACCGAGGGCATGGACAGCCGGCCCATAGCCGGTCCATAGCCGATCAATAACCGGACCGCCCGGACGTGCCACCACGTCACGCGCGGCCGCCAGCGCAACACCAGCGCGGAATCAGTGGGGATGACGAAGGAATGCAGCGTTTGAGTCTGAAAGCGAAATTGTGGTCGGCGGTCGCACTGATGTGGGTGAGCCTGCTGGCGATGGCGATCTGGGGTGCCTGGGCCCAGCGCGACACCATGCTGGCCGAGCGACGCGTGGGTCTGACCCACGTCGTCGAATCAGGACTGAGTCTGGCCAAGCACTACGCGGCACGCGCCGAACGAGGCGAAATCAGCGTAGCCGACGCCCAAAAGCTCGCTCGTGAGCAGATCGGCGCGATCCGGTACGACGGCGACAACTATTTCGGTATCTTGAACTCACAGCGCGTCATCGTGCTGAACTCGGTCAATCCGAAGCTCGAAGGCAAAGACATGAGCCAGTTCCGCGACCCGTCGGGCAAGCTCATGTTTTCGGACATCGTGGCCGCAGCACGCACCAACGATCCGTTTGTCACGTATCTCTGGCCGAAGCCCGGCTCGGACAAGCCCGTCGAAAAGATCAGCCGCGTGGGCGTGTTCTCGCCGTGGGACTGGTACCTGACGACCGGCGTCTACGTCGACGACATCAACGCCGCCTTCCTCGGCGCGCTGCTGCGCTGGGGCGCAATGCTCGCCGTGGTCGGCCTTGCGGTGTCGGGCGTCATGCTGCTCATCATTCGCAACGTCCAGCAGAGTCTGGGCGGTGAACCCGAATACGCGGCCGACATTGCAACGCGTATTGCGGACGGCGACCTCCTCACGCAGGTACGTCTGCGCCAGGGCGACAGCACCAGCCTGCTTTTCGCGATGCAGCGTATGCAGGGCAACCTCCAGCAAATGATCGGACGCATTCGCAGCGGCACGGGCGCCATCACGCTGGCCTCGCGCGAGATCGCCGAGGGCAACACCGATCTGTCGGCGCGCACCGAACAGCAGGCAGCGGCGCTGGAAGAGACGGCGTCGTCGATGGAGCAACTGACGTCGACGGTCCGCCAGAACGCGGACAACGCCCGTCAGGCCAGCCAGTTGGCCGAGAACGCCTCGGCCATTGCGGTTCGCGGCGGGCAAGTGGTGGATCAGGTCGTCGAGACGATGGAAGGCATCTCGCAAAGCTCGGGCAAGGTGGTCGACATCATCGCCGTGATCGACGGCATTGCGTTCCAGACCAACATTCTTGCGCTCAACGCCGCCGTGGAAGCCGCGCGGGCCGGCGAGCAGGGACGCGGCTTCGCGGTCGTCGCCGGTGAGGTCCGCACGCTGGCGCAACGCAGCGCGGCGGCGGCCAAGGAAATCAAGGAACTGATCGAATCGTCGAACGGCCGGGTGCAGGACGGTTCGGTGCTCGTCGCGCAAGCCGGTCAGACGATGCACGACGTGGTGCAGGCGGTGCGACGCGTGACCGACATCATGGGCGAAATTTCGGCGGCATCGAGCGAGCAGAGCCACGGCATCGAGCAAGTCGGCCGGGCCGTGACGCAGATGGATGAAGTCACTCAGCAGAACGCTGCGCTCGTGGAGCAAGCTGCCGCCGCAGCGGCGTCGATGGAAGATCAGGCACGCTTGCTCGATCAGGCGGTGGCGGCGTTCCGGATGAATGGGACGATGGCCGAGACGCCGGTTACGCGTGGGACGGCTGCCGTCGCACTGCAGCGGCTGGCGGCCTGACGCGAGGCATCGATTCCTGCCGCTGACTCATACGGCGAACTCATGCGGCGGACTCAAGCGACGGACTCTTGCGGCCCGCTTACGCAGCCAACTCATGCCGCCGAGGCATGCGGCTGATTCAAGCTGCCGAGCCTGAGCGGAAATCTTCAGGCCGCGGCTGTCAATTCGCCCGCGAGGCCCGCTTCGATGATCTGACGCGCGACCGTCGGCAGGATGCGTAGCGGCGGCGTGCCGGGCCCGAAGGTCTGGCTCGCCGCGTAGGCACCTTCCAGAATCAGGCACAGTGCGTCGACCAGCGGCGCGGGCTCCGCCAGCCCCGCCGCTGTGACGAGCGCGGTAAAGCGCTTCACCACTTCCGCTTTGTAGTTCACCACCGAGATCCGCGCGGCATGCGTCGGGTCAGGAAATTCCGCCGCGACGTTCACAAACGGGCACCCGCGATAGCCGGGCTTGCTGGCCCGCTCGGCCAGATCCACGAAGATTTGCAGCATCTGCGCACGCGGTTCGCCCGGCCGTTTGGCGATGCTCTCGTCGATGCGCCCCAGACTCGCTGTCTGCATGCAATCGAGGTACGCCAGAATCAGTTCGTCTTTCGACGCATACTGGCGATACAGGCTCATCTTGTTGACGCCGGCGCGCTTGACGACCGCATCCACACCCACCGCACGCACGCCCTCCGAATGAAACAACTCGACGGCAGCATCGAGCAGATGCTGTTGAGCGATCGGCGCGGGCGTGACGTGCCGCGTCGGCTTACCCGCACGCGTGGCAGGCGTTGTCGCTTTGGCCATTTCCGGCCCTCCCTGAAACTGAATCTGGACGGTGGTTCTGCCCTCGCCTCATCGAAGCGCTGTGTCCGGTGCGCACACCGGCGTAACGGGTAAAGCCCTGCCGTCACAAAGGAATACTTGACATGTTACCGATCGGTTCATAACATGGCAACCTCATGTTACCGAGCAGTCACAAGCTATCGATCCCGGTAGACTGCGCGGTTCTCGCAAACGTTCCCGGTTCGGCAAAGAAAACCGAATCCCAGCAAGGATTTCCGCCATGAAGGCTGCACTTGCCAAGCGCATCGACGGACGCTTCCACTACGGGTGGATCGTCGTCGGCGTCATTTTCCTGGTCCTGCTCGCCTCGGCGGGCATTCGCGCGACACCGAGCGTGATGATGGTGCCGCTCGAACACGACTTCGGCTGGAGCCGCGCGACGATCTCGCTGGCGATCTCCGTCAATCTGGCGCTGTACGGCCTGACCGGCCCGTTCGCGGCGGCCGCCATGCAGCGCTTCGGCATTCGTCCGACCGTTATGGTGGCGCTGTTGCTGCTGGCCTCCGGGACCGCCCTGTCGTCGCTCATGACGGCGCCCTGGCAGATGGTCCTGATCTGGGGCGTGATGGTCGGTGGCGGCACGGGCGTGGCCGCCGTGACGCTCGCGGCCACGGTGTCGAACCGCTGGTTCCACACGCATCGCGGCCTGGCGATGGGGATTCTCACCGCCAGCTCGGCAACGGGCCAGATGGTGTTCCTGCCGCTCATGGCAGCGATCACGGAAAACTATGGCTGGCGGCCGGTGGTGCTGATCGTGGCGGTCGTCGCGGCGATCGTGCTGCCGCTCGTGGCATTGCTGGTGCCGGAGCGGCCGGGTTCGGTCGGTCTGCGTCCTGTCGGCGCGCCCGAAGACGCCCCCGATGTCCAGCTCACGCAAGGCAATCCGCTCACCGCCGCGCTGTCGGCCTTGCGCATGGCAGCCGGCAAGCGCGACTTCTGGCTGCTGTTCTTCAGCTTCTTCATCTGCGGCGCGAGCACCAACGGCTACATCGGCACGCACTTCATCGCGATGTGCGGCGATTACGGCCTCTCCGAAGTCAAGGGTGCGGGCATTCTGGCGGCGATGGGCATCCTCGATCTCGTGGGCACCACGGCGTCGGGCTGGTTGTCCGACCGCTACAACAGCCGTGTGCTGCTGTTCTGGTACTACGGCCTGCGCGGGCTGTCGCTCATCTATCTGCCGTATGCCTTCGGCCTCGATTTCTTCGGCCTTCCGCTCTTCGCGCTGTTCTACGGGCTCGACTGGATTGCGACGGTGCCGCCGACGGTGCGCCTGACGACGGACGTGTTCGGCAAGACGATGGCCCCGATCGTGTTCGGCTGGATCGTGGCAGGTCACCAGCTTGGCGCGGCAACGGCGGCGCTCGTGGCCGGTTCGCTGCGTGCAACGCTCGGCAATTACACGATGGCCTCGATGCTCTCGGGCGGTGTGTGCATCATCGGCGCGATCATGGTGCTGCGTATTGCGCCGCACGCGCCGAAGCGTCCGATTGCTGCAAACGCCTGAAATCACGGATTTCGACCGGTTTCCAGGCGAATTCGGTCATAAATCCAGTTTCCGCTACGTTTCGCGATCACTCGTCGCGACGCCCTGTTCCGGTGCAGGGTGTCCGGCGAGTTTTCGTTTCCAGCGTCGATGGCCGGAAGGACGTCGCGGTGCTCAGCAAGGCCATGAGAATTGCCGTAACCTGTGCAAGTTTTGTGCAGCACAGCAACCCCCACTTTCACAGGACCTTCAGCAATGACGGACTCGCAACATTCCCAACTGGCCACGCTCGATACCGACCTGTTTTCGTCGTACGCGCTTGGCCCGCTCGAACTGAGCAACCGCATCGTCATGGCACCGCTGACCCGCAGCCGCGCGGGCAAGGGCGACGTGCCGGGCCCGATGGTCGCCGAGTACTACGCGCAACGTGCATCGGCCGGGCTCATCATCAGTGAAGCCACCAACATCTCGCAGCAAGGCAAAGGCTACGCATTCACGCCCGGCATCTACACCGACGAACAGGTCGCCGGCTGGAAGCAGGTCACGGACGCGCTCCACGCCAAGGGCGGCAAGATTTTCTGCCAGTTGTGGCACGTAGGCCGCATCTCGCATCCGTCGCTGCAACCCGGCGGTGCGCTGCCGGTCGCGCCGTCGGCGATCCAGCCCGCGGGTCAGGCGTTCACGGAACACGGCTTCGAGCCGCATCCGGTGCCGCGCGCGCTGGAAACGTCCGAGATTCCGGGCATCATCGACCAGTATCGTCACGCAGCCGAATGCGCGAAGCGTGCCGGTTTCGACGGCGTGGAAATCCATGCGGCGAACGGCTACCTGCTCGACCAGTTCATGCGCGACAAGACCAACCACCGTACGGACCAGTACGGCGGCAGCATCGAAAATCGCGTGCGTCTGGTACTTGAAGTAACGCAAGCCGTCGTCGATGTCTGGGGTGCCGATCGCGTGGGCATTCGTTTGTCGCCGATCAGCCCGGCCAACGATTGCGGCGACAGCAACCCGGAACCGGTGTTCACTTATGCCGTCGAGCAACTGAACCGTTTCGGTCTCGTGTATCTGCACGTGGTCGAAGGCGCGACGGGCGGCCCGCGTGAAGTGGAAGGCGGCTTCGATCTTCAGAAGCTGCGCAAGATCTTCAAGGGCACGTTCATGGCCAACAACGGCTATGACCTCGCACTGGCGCTCAAGGCTCGCAAAGAAAACCTCGCGGACCTGATTGCGTTCGGCAAGCCGTTCATCGCGAACCCGGATCTGGTGGAGCGCCTCAAGCGCGGCGGCCCGTTCAACGAACTGGACCGCGACACGCTGTACGGCGGCGATGCCCGCGGCTACGTCGACTACCCGACGCTGGACGAGTCGGCGGCGTAACGTCCGTCCGGCACGATGCCGCTGATGTGTCAGGGGCGTCAGACACGGAAAATGTCATCGAATTGATGCGCCTCGCGATGACGTAATCCTCGGAAGGGCTCCTGCGGGAGCCCTTCTACATTTGCTCGCTGGGCTTGATTCCCGCCGCCGAATCAATCGCTCACCTCATCCGTCTCTTCCGAGAAAACGTCTCGCAAACGCGCCATGGCGTCTTGCAATACCTCTCGATCCAATCTCCCCGAACGTCGAATCAACCGTCTCCGATCCATCGATCGCAGATGACTCAATTGCATCGAACCCTGACGCCCGGCATACGTCGTAGACACGCCGTATCGGGACGCGGCAGACGACGTCAGCGGCGCCACGATCACCGTCTGCAAATGCTTGTGCATCGCCGTAGGCGAAACAATGACGCATGGCCGCGTTTTCCTGATTTCACTCCCAATTGCGGGATCGAAGGATGCGACCCAGACTTCGCCTCGCTTCACCACGTCCATTCCTCCTCGTCAGCATCGTTGGGGAAACTCCATAACTCAATCATTTCCTCCTCCGTGTCGTTGACACACACGTCCGGAGCCGATGCGTCCCCGTCGGGATACCACACCACATCCACTGTCCACAAGTCATTCATTCTGTACTCCAATACGTCACCCCGTCCTCCCTCTTCCGTGGATTCCGAGACATGTTCGCAGCGCGACGCATCGAAGTAAACAGAACCGAAAGCATTCCGGAATTTTCCTGAAGCAGTCAGGCGATATTTGCGTATCACAGAAGAACTCGACGCATGGGGCAACACCCCACCGACGTCACACGAGAAGTCCCATCTGCGGTCGGAAACCAGAACGCAGCAGCACGTTACGCAAAATCCACCGCTCGATAAGTTCCATATTGGAATCTCCTTCAACCAATGGAGATAAATCATGGATATCGATCGCACTCACACAGTCAACACAAGATCTTTGACTCCGACGAGTCACGAAACCTCACCGGCCGAGACGGGTGAATGGGCAGGATCGTTCGAGAGTGCTCATCATTTGCCGCCGGACAACATCACCACTCCACACGCCATCTCGACGCGAGCCTCAACATTACGAACGGCACACGCCCCCGTCACGGATTTCGCGTCTCTCATGCGCGCGATCCCGGAAGAAAAGCGCAATGGGATGCGAACGGCGCTGGCGTCAGTTTGCGCCCGTCACATCGAATACGAGAACGTGACATCGGAAGAACCTGTGCTTCAGATGTACTGGAAGGAATTTACAGACGCAGTCCAGAGCTGCGAGGCCTATTGGGCGACGGTGCAGAAGGAATACTTCCCTCAGTGGGCAATGTTCTTTGTCATCTGCGGTTTCGCAAACACTTATCTGAGCCCCAACCACAAGCAAACGATGACTCGCATTTACGAAAAGGGAGGCGGGTATGCCTTCAGCGAAGCCGCGTACGATGGAGATCGCATCGCCGGCTGGTCGACACAGAAATGATACGTCGTCGATCTCGCTAACGGCTTTCGCCCGTACGCTGGTCTGACATGCTCACGCCGCGACCTTGCCTTGCCACCTCACCAGATCCGCCCCTGCCGGGTTCTGATACATGCGCAACCCGAACTCCGGCAGGATGGCCAGCAAGTGATCGAAGACGTCGCCCTGCACGCGTTCGTATTCCGCCCATACGGTCGTGTTCGTGAAGCAATAAAGTTCCACGGGAATGCCGGTCGCCGTCGGTTGCAGCGAACGCACCATGCATGTCATGCCTTCGTGAATGTTCGGATGCGCTTTCAGATAAGCCAGCGCATACGCGCGGAAAGTGCCGATGTTCGTCAGGCGCCGCGTATTTGCCGGCACGCCCGCCGCGTGGCCCAATGCGGCATTCGCGTCCGCCAGCGAACGCTGCTTCTCGGACAGATAATCCCCGAGCAAATGCAGCTTCGACAGACGGGCAATCTCCGCCTCGTCGAGAAAGCCGACGCTGCCCGCGTCAATGCACAGCGTGCGCTTGATGCGACGTCCGCCCGACTGCTGCATGCCGCGCCAGTTGCGGAAACTCTCGGAGATCAGACGCCACGTCGGAATCGTCGTGATCGTCTTGTCCCAGTTCTGAACCTTCACGGTATGCAACGCGATGTCCACCACGTCGCCATCGGCGCCGACCTGCGGCATCTCGATCCAGTCGCCCACGCGCAGCATGTCGTTCGACGTCAACTGCACGCTTGCGACGAACGACATGATCGTGTCCTTGAACACCAGCAACAGTACCGCCGACATCGCCCCCAGCCCGGAGAGCAGCAGCCACGGCGAGCGGTCGATGATGGTGGCGACGATGGCGATGGCCGCGACCACGTAGAGCGCGATTTTCCCTAACTGGACGTAGCCCTTGATCGACCGCGTGCGCGCATGTTCGGACATCGCGTAGACGGTCTGCGCCGCGTCCAGAATCCCCGCAATGGCAAGCGTGGCATAAAGCAGTGTCGTGGCGAGTGCGACATTGCTCACGACGAGCAACACCTTCGCCGGCAGATCCGGCACCAGATCGATACCGAACTGCACCACCAGATACGGCAGAATGCGCGCGGCCCGATGAAAGACCCGATGAGCGAGCAACGCATCGTCCCAGCGATTGGCTGTGCGCTGCACCACGATGCGTACCACCCGGACAACCACGAACTGCGCCAGGGCCTGCACCAGCAACGCTGCCGCCACCAAGATCGCCAACGCTACCGCCATTCGCGCCCAGGGCGTGTTATCGAACCACGCCGTCACCACTTCCCACGTCATCCCGCCACTCCTTGATTCACTTGTGCCCCACCGACGCCACCGCAGGATCATCCGCACCCAGCGTCGCCAAATCTCAACCACAAACGCAAAAATGACGACCACGATGGGCCGTCATCTTATGATCCGCCGACCGGACGTCGTTCCCATCCGGCCATTGAAACTCACACGACGTCACGCATTGTCAGGGACGCTCACCCGCCCTCACGCCCTGAACGCATCGACGCCGACCGCGCGGGTGCCACGGGTGCTGGTTACACCGGCGCCCCGAACGGCACGCTCGCCACGACGCTCGGCGTGCCCGGCAGCGACGGCGCGATGATCGTGCCACCGCCATTGCCACGCGACTTGCCCGAACTCAGGTAGTCGGCGATGGAATCCTGCGTGACCTCGCCGAGGTACTGATTGTCGTCCCCCAACACAGGCAACGACGCCAGATTGTGCTCGTACATGCGCGAGAGCAGCACCCGCAGGTTGTCGCCGGCGACGGCCGACGCCTTGAAGTCCCGCACCCGCTCGCCGCAACTCCCTTGCGCGTGACGCGTATCGCGACGTGCAATGTACCCCAACGCGCGCGCGTTTTCGTCGACGACGACCAGCGAACGCGTATCGAGCTCATCCATCATGCCGTAGGCTTCCGCAAGCGAAGTCTGCGGTTTGACGGTCGGTTGCGGGGTCGCCGCATCTTCCGCTCGCACCAGCAGCAGACGCTTGAGAATTCGGTCATGTCCCACGAAGCTCGCGACGAATTCGTCGACCGGGCGGGCCAGCAAGGCGTCCGGCTGTGCGTACTGCACCAAACTGCCCTGACGGAAGATCGCGATGCGGTCCGCCAGCTTGATCGCCTCGTCGATATCGTGGCTGACCATGATGACGGTCTTGCCCAACTGACGCTGCATTTGCAGGAATTCGTTCTGGATCGATTCGCGGTTGATCGGATCGACGGCGCCGAAGGGTTCGTCCATCAGCAGCACCGGCGGATCGGCCGCCAGCGCACGAATCACGCCGATACGTTGTTGCTGACCGCCGGAGAGCTCACGCGGATAGCGCGACAGATAGCGCTTCGGATCGAGCGCCACCATGCCCATGAGTTCCGTCGCGCGCTCGCGGCAACGCTTCTTGTCCCAGCCCAACAGACGCGGCACCACGGTGATGTTTTCCTCGATGGTCATGTTCGGGAACAGACCGATCTGCTGGATTACATAGCCGATGTGGCGGCGCAGTTCGATTTCATTGATCTTTCCGGTGTCTTCGCCGTTGAGCAGAATGTGCCCGGACGTCGGCTTGATCAGCCGGTTGATCATCTTGAGCGTGGTCGTCTTGCCGCAGCCCGACGGACCGAGGAAGACGCAGATTTCGCCCGGCGGCACTTCAAGGCTGACCGAGTTCACGGCGGTTACGCGGGTGCCGTCCTTCTGGACGAAGCTTTTGGTGAGATTGTCGAGTTTGATCATACGGTTCGGATTCCTTTCGGTGTCAGCACGCGCTGAAGGCGGTGCAACAGGGTGTCGGCGACGATGGCGAGCAGACTCACCATGACCGCACCCACGACAAGCTGTCGGGTATCGCTCTGGCTGATCCCCTGGGTGATCAACACCCCGAGACCGCCGGCCCCGACGATGGCGCCAATGGCCATCACGCCAATATTCATCACGACAGCGGTGCGCACACCGCCCAATACCACCGGCACGGCCAGCGGCAGTTCCACGAGGCGCAATCGCTGCCAGAACGTCATGCCGATGCCGATGCCCGCTTCACGGATGCTCGGGTCGATCTGCTGCAACGCGAGGCTCGTGTTGCGCATGATCGGCAGCAGCGAGTACAGGAAGACGGCGGCCACGGCAGGCGCAGGGCCAATGCCCATGCCATAGACGGACAGGGCCGGGATCATCAGGCCGAACAGGGCAATCGACGGAATCGTGAGCACGACCGTCGCCAGACCCAGCACGGCGCCCGACAACCAGCGAAAACGCGTGACCAGCACGCCCAGCGGCACGCCGACCACGATGGCCGCCCCGACCGAGGCGGCCACCAGCCACGCATGCTGACCGGTAAGGGTCAGGATGCGATGCCAGTTATGCGTCAAAAATTCAATCATGGGACTCCTCAATCAGTAACAGGGTGCGACAGCGAACGCGCGCCGTCACTGCACCAGTCCTTCCTGCTTGAGGAAGTCGCTTGCCACGCGCGACACCGCGCGATGATCGATATCGACCTTCGCGTTCATGTCACGCATGTTGTCGTCGTTGATCTTCGCGGACAGCGCGTTGAGTTCATCGGCGAGTTTCGGGTTGGCGTCGAGGACTTCCTTGCGAACGACAGGCGTCGCCGCATAGGCCGGGAAAAAGCCCTTGTCGTCGGCCAGCACCTTCAGATCGAAGCCCTTGTTACGGCCGTCGCTCGTGTAGACGAGACCGGCATCGATCTGCTCGTTGCGCAGCGCCGTGTAGACGAGGCCCGGATCCATCTGCTTGATGTTGCTGCGCTCAAGGTGGAAGTCGTAGAGCTGTTCCATCGGGTCGAGACCGTCCGAACGACCGACGAACTCCATGTCGAACGCGAACTGCATCTTGGGCTGCGTGCGGAATTTCTCGATGAGTTGCGACACCGTCTCGATGCCCTCTTCACGCGCGATCTTGCCCGGCATGGCGAACGCGTACGTGTTGTTCAACGCGGCGGGATTCAGCCAGACGAGGCCGACTTTGCCGTCGAGTTCCTTCACGCGGTCATAGGTCTGCTGCGGGTCGAGCTTCTCCGTGACCTTGTTGTAGACGATGAGCGAAGTGCCCGTGTACTCCCAGACGACATCGAGCTGATTGCTCTCCATGCCCTGGCGCATCACCACGCTGCCCAGCCCGTTCTTGAGTTCGACGTCATACCCTTTGCTGCGCAGGTACTGCGCCGTCATCTCGGAGAGGATCAGTTGTTCGGTGAAGTTCTTGCCGCCGATGGTGAGCGTGGCGGCCTGTGCTGAGACGCTCGTCGCCATCATGCCCAGCGCGAGCGCCATGGCACTCAGCAGGCGTGCGCAGGACGCAACGAAGCGAGAAAATGAAACTTGCATACGTGTGGATCTCCTGAAGTCTTAGCGCGCGGCGGCGCCGTGACGCGCGAACCAGAGGCCGCTCGCGACGGCGACGATGCCGTCGAGCACGAGCGCGAGCAGCGCCGTGCCACCGGCCCCGAGCAGCAGCTTGGTCGGATCGTTGAGATAGATGCCGGGGAAGATCAACTGCCCCAGACTGTCCGCGCCGATCAGAAACGCGAGCGGCGCCGTGCCGACGTTGATCGCGAGCGCTGTACGAATACCGCCGACGATGACCGGCATGGCGTTGGGCAGGTCGACGCGAAACAGCACCTGCGCCGGCGTCATGCCCATGCCGCGTGCCGACTCCCGCAGCGCGGGCGGCACCTGACGCAAGCCTTCGTAGGCGTTGCGCACGATCGGCAGCAGCGATGCAAGCCACAGCGCCAGAATGGCCGGGCGGTCGCCGATGCCGAGCACTGCCATCGACAGCGCCAGCACGGCGAGCGAGGGCAGCGTATTACCGATGTTGAACACTTGCACCGCGCGCTCGGCGTGCTTCTCGAACATCGGACGCGAGATCAGTACGCCCGCAGGCACGCCGACCAGAATGGCCAATGTCATCGAAACTGCCACCAGCTTGAGATGCTGTTGGGTGTAGTACACCAGGTCGCCCCGGTATTTGACGAGCGAATCAACGCCCAGCCAATACACCAGACCGGTGACTGCGGCGGCGACACCGAGCAGTCCGAAGCCGGCCAGATAGAGAATGCGATACTGCTTCGCCACGTTCATGCTCCCTTTGAATGGGTTGGCAGCGCTGCGCGCGAGGCAATAGCAATAGCCATCGCCCCGCGTGACAACGCGGTCAATCAAGCATGACAACTGTTAGCTGCCTTGCGAATTGTGATGTGTTCGATCCGAAGGTCTGTGGAAGACGACGGTGACGAACAAGGCGTCGCGGAATGCGACATGAGAGACGAGCTTTCGACGCCGTGGGCGCCTGGGCCTCTCGGTGCACGCTTATTGAAAGCGCGCGAAAGTTTTACTGCACAAACTCATTGCGTGATGGTAAGGACGCCGGCGCAACGAGGAACACCGGCAACGCTTTTGTTTCTATGGGCCAACCGCAGCGATTGGCTTTTTTTATTCTAGTACAGATAGTGCGTCGATGCCAACCCGTAGCACGTTTTTAGTGAAGAATCCGGTGTATTTACACGTAATTACACGCAACATTCTTCATATCAATAGGATGACTAATTAATTGCGCGCGCTGGAATCGCCCGTCATCGCTGGCGTTGCAGCCGTCAGTGATTGCGCATCGGCCGACCGAATCGCGATGTCCCGAAATCTTGCATTTCGGTGTTTCGCACTGCGGATCGGTGTGCCGCATCGATTTATTTTCCGGGACGCCGTTCGTGCATTTTCCCCGCCCCAAACCGGTGCAAATCCGGTGCGTCAGCGGGCCGGAATCCGCATGTTTTCTAGCGTCGAAAAGGAAATTAGAGTCCTTCTCCGGAAACGGATGCCAACCCGGAAAAACTCGTGTATTCTCGGAGGTTTATCTTAGTTTTCAATCATTTAGCGCAAAATCGGGGAAACGCGAGCGTAACGCGAGGCCATGACCTTGCGGCGATCTGCGGGCGCGATGATTGAACGGTATGAAAGCGATCGTGCGCGGGCACGAGGTCGTTGAATGGCGAATAACAACTATGAAAAGTACCATCAGCCGTACCGAACAGGGCAATCGCGTTGCCGCGACCACCATTTTGGCCGCGTGCGCCGCGCTCACGCTCGCAGGATTCCTTGCACGCGCCTTCGAAGGTGCAGTGAATCCGTTGCTCACCTTCTTTCTCGTCTCCGCAGGCGGCATTCTCAATCTATCGACGGCGTGCCTGCTCGGCGTTCAGTATCTCTACAACGGTAAGCGTTACTTCGCGCAGTTCGGCTGTGCGTTTTTGCTACGCGGACTCTTCATGTTCACCGAAGGGGTGCTGCTCGCGAATCAGCTCGCCGGCATCTCGACGCACATCACGCGCGCACCCTTCTGGCTATGGCTGGTGGCCGAGGCCAGCTTCGCGGCATACGTGATGCTGAGCGTGCGCAGTTATTCGCGCACGCGCATGGACCCGCACACACGTCCCGGCTATTCGGAAGCCGCACGCTATGGCGCTACCGTGCTCATCATCTGGGTGACGGTGTCGCTCTCGCTCGTCGGCGCAGGACGCACGCTCGTCACACCGCACCTCGCGGGGGGCGTCGACATCGAGACGCTAGCGCTGGGCGCGCTGTTCGTCGCTTACGTTGCGCTGTGGTGGCGCATTGCAGCGGTCACGCGTTTGTCTCACAAGCTGTTCCTGCTCGTGTGGGTCGTCGTCACGATCTCGCTGTGTCAGTTGCTGCTCTCGCTCACCGCCCCGAGCGAAGCGTCATATCAGTGGTACGCGGCGCGGCTGCTTGCGCTGGCGTCGCCCGGTGTCGCGACGCTCGCACTCGTCTGGGAAATCACGCGGCAGTACCAGTCGCTCGCACTCACCAACACCGATCTGGTCGAGAAGGTGTTCATCGATCCGCTCACGCACATCTATAACCGCCGCTACTTCGACAACCGCATCCGCCTTGTGGCCGAGCGCGTGCAGCAGCGCGCGATTCCGCTGTCGGTGCTGCTCATCGACATCGACTATTTCAAGCAGGTGAACGACCGCTACGGTCATCCGTTCGGCGACGCCGTGCTCCAGCGCATTGCCACCACGATCCAGCATTGCATCCGGTTGCCGAGCGACTTTGCCGTGCGTCTCGGTGGCGAGGAGTTCGCCGTCGTGCTGCCGGAAATCGATCAGCATGCGGCGTTGCGCGTGGCCGACCGGATTCGCGAATCGGTCAAACGCGCGAGCTCCGATCTTCTGCCGCAAGCGGCGCGCGACGAAGGTGAGGCGATCACGATCAGTGTGGGAATTGCGTCATGGCAGCCGGGCGAGCCGCTCGTCATCAGCGCCATGCTCGACCGTGCAGACAAGGCGCTGTATCAGGCGAAGCACAAGGGGCGCGACCAGAGCGTGCTGGGGCAGATGGCCGCGTAGGGTTCAGCGTGATGAAGACGGCGGGCCTTTCAGCTCGACGGTATTGCCGTCCGGGTCATTGAGATAGCACGACGGCCCTTCGCCGTGCGCGCCGTAGCGCTGCACCGCCTCGCCCAACGTCACACCGTGAGATGCCAGCCCCTTGCGCATGGCGTCGTCGTCGAACGGTTCGACCCGCAAGCAGAAGTGATCGAGATTACGCCCTTCGGGACCGGGCGCCGCACCGCCCTGACGACCGATGGTTCCGGCCACATCCACCAGGTCGATCAGCGAATCGCCCGCCCGCAGTTGCACCAGCCCGAGATCGGCCTGCACCTTCTCCAGCGTGCAGCCGAGCACGTCGATGTAGAAATGCTGGAGCCGGGCGACGTCGGCCGTGCGCAGCACCACGTGATCGAGGGCGACGAACGGTATCTTCATCCCTTGTCTCGCAACGACATCATTCGAGCGTCAGGCACTCAGCGCATAGCGCCGCCGCTTCTCGACCTTGGTCTCGTGCGTCATCTCGTTGCGACCGTCCTCAAAGACAGTCTCCAGCCGCACCGTGAATCCCCACAAACGCGCCACGTGCTTGAGCACCTCCTCGAAGCTGTCGTCCAGTGGCTTGCGCTCGCTCTGCACGTGACGCAGCGTGAGCGACCGGTCCCCATGCAGATCGACGTGCGCGACCTGAATGTTCGGTTCGAGCTGACTGAGGTTGTACTGCTGCGCGAGCATCTCGCGAATCTCGCGATAGCCGGTATCGTTGTGGATGGCGGTCACGCGCAGCCGGCTGTCGCGATCGTCATCGAGAACCGAGAACAGCTTGAGGTCGCGAATGACCTTGGGCGAGAGGAACTGCTGAATGAAGCTCTCGTCCTTGAAGTTGCGCATCGCAAAGTCGAGCGTCTTCAGCCAGTCCGAGCCCGCGATATCCGGCGCCCATTGACGATCCTCTTCCGTCGGTTCCTCGCACATGCGGCGAATGTCCTGGAACATCGCGAAGCCCAGCGCATACGGATTCAGACCGCTGTAGTACGGACTATCGAACGACGGTTGATAGACCACGTTCGTATGCGCGTGCAGGAACTCCATCATGAAGGCGTCATTGACGAGCTTCTCCTTGTAGAGCTGCTGGAGAATCGTGTAGTGCCAGAACGTCGCCCAGCCTTCGTTCATGACCTTCGTCTGACGCTGCGGATAGAAGTATTGGGCGAGCTTGCGCACGATGCGCACGATCTCGCGCTGCCACGGCGCGAGCTTCGGGGCGTTCTTCTCGAAGAAGTACAGCAGGTTCTCCTGCGGTTCGCCCGGGAATGGCGGCTCGTCGGAATCGGTCGGATCGAGGCCGTCATCTTCATCGTCGTCGTGCAGCGCGTGATTCGGCAGCGTGCGCCACAGATCGTTGATCTGCATCTGCAAATAGTTCTCGCGCTCCTTCTGCCGGGCCTGTTCCTGCGCGAGCGACAACCGCTTGGGTCGCTTGTAGCGATCCACGCCGTAGTTCATCAGCGCATGGCAGGAATCGAGCAGCAGCTCCACGGACTGCTCGCCGTAGCGTTGCTCGCACTCGGTAATGTAGTTGCGCGCGAACAGCAGGTAGTCGACGATGGCGTCGGCACTGGTCCACGTGCGGAAAAGGTAATTGCCCTTGAAGAACGAGTTATGACCGTAG
The DNA here is from genome assembly GCF_001721285.1 of Pandoraea sp. ISTKB. Taxonomy (NCBI): domain Bacteria; kingdom Pseudomonadati; phylum Pseudomonadota; class Betaproteobacteria; order Burkholderiales; family Burkholderiaceae; genus Pandoraea; species Pandoraea sp. ISTKB. Next base: position 10,048 of record NZ_MAOS01000035.1, on the reverse strand, counting down.
CTGGCATGCGCGATGGTCAGCGCCTGCATGGTCATGCTGTTCTCCTCCATCAGATACGCGATGCAGGGATTCGAGTTGATGACGATCTCGTACGCGAGCCCCATCTGCCCGCGCTTGTATCCGCGCTCGGACGACAGGAAGTGCTTGCCGTACGACCAGTGGTGATAGCCGATGGGCAGACCGACGGTCGCGTAGGCGTCGAGCATCTGCTCGGCGGTGATGATCTCGATTTGATTCGGATACGTGTCGAGCTTGAAGTTCGACGCGATACGCGCGATCTCATGCTCGTATCGCTGAATCAGTTCGAACGTCCATTCCGATCCGGTGGAGATATACGCCATGATGCGTCCTCGTTGTAGTACCGGCGGGACGGCTTTCAGGCCGCCTTCTTCTTGAACAGGTCGTGCAGCACCGGATAGATTTCAGCGGCTTCCATGATGCGTTGCATCGCGAAATTCGGGTGCTGCTGCTTGACCGACAGGTATTCGTTCCACAGGTTCTGCGGCTCCGCGCTCGCCACCTCCACGTAGGCGAAGTACTGCACGGCCGGCATGATCGACTGCATCAGAATGTCGCGGCAGATGGGCGAATCCCCGTCCCAGTTGTCGCCGTCGGAAACCTGCGCGCCATAGATGTTCCAGTCGCTCGGCGAGTACCGGTCCGCAATGATCTCGTTCATCAGCTTGAGCGCGCTGGAGACCACCGTGCCGCCCGACTCCCGCGCGTAGAAGAAGTCGTCTTCGTTGACTTCCTTGGCCGTGGTGTGGTGACGGATGAGCACCAGATCGATGCGCTCGTAGTTATGCCGCAGGAACAGATAGAGCAGCATGAAGAAGCGCTTGGCCAGATCCTTGCGGCTCTGATCCATGGAGCCCGAGACGTCCATCAGGCAGAACATGACGGCCTGCGCTTGCGGACGCGGCTGCATGATCCGGTTCGAATACCGCAGATCGAGCTTTTCGATGTACGGGATCGCCTCGACCCGCGTGCGCAGATGCGTAATCTCGTGGGCCAGCGCCAGAGCGCGGGGCGACGTGTCGCCCTCGCGCGAGACGATGTCCGCGTACTCGGCCTCAAGCTCGCGCAACTGCTTGCGATACGGGGCGGTAAGCGCGATGCGGCGGCCCAGCGAGCTGCGCATCGTGCGAATGACGTTGAGGTTCGACGGCGTGCCGTCGATGGAATAGCCCGCACGGACCTTGCGGAACTCCGGAATTTGCGCGAGCCGGCGTTTCGCGAGGTCCGGCAGCGCCATGTCCTCGAAGAAGAATTTCAGGAACTCCTCGCGCGAGAGATTGAAGACGAAATCGTCCTCGCCCTCTCCCGAGTCGCTGGCGCGGCTGCCGCCGCCCCCTGCGCCCGATGGCGGACGCTCGAAGTTGTCGCCCACCACGAACTCGCGATTGCCGGGATGCACCATCTCCCGTCGCCCGCCGGGCCCGTGGTGGAACAACGGTTCCGAAATGTCCTTGACCGGGATCGAGACCTGTCCGCTGCCATCGATATCGGTGATCTTGCGCCCAGACACCGCCTTCGCTACCGCGCGGCGAATCTGATCGCGGTAGCGTTTGATAAAGCGCTGCTGGTTGATGGCGCTTTTGTTCTTGCCGTTTTGCCGTCTGTCGATGATTGCTGACATAGTGGCCCCGATTGGTTGCTACGAGGATTTGCGCACGCGCAGATACCATTCCACAAGCAGGCGAACCTGCTTCGGGGTATAGCCCTTTTCCACCATACGGTTGACGAAGTTGGCGTGCTTTTCCTGATCCTCCTTGGACGACTTCGCATTGAACGAAATCACCGGCAGCAGATCCTCGGTGGTCGAGAACATGCGCTTCTCGATGACTGCCCGCAGCTTCTCGTAACTCGTCCAGAGCGGATTCTTGCCCGCGTTGTTGGCGCGTGCGCGCAGTACGAAGTTGACGATCTCGTTGCGGAAGTCCTTCGGGTTGGTGATCCCGGCCGGCTTTTCGACTTTCTCCAGTTCGTCGTTGAGCGCGGTGCGGTCGAGAATTTCCCCGGTGTTCGGGTCGCGATATTCCTGATCCTGAATCCACAGGTCCGCAAAGTTCACATAGCGATCGAAGATGTTCTGACCGTACTCGGAATACGATTCCAGATAAGCGGTCTGAATCTCCTTGCCGATGAACTCCACGAACGGCGCGGTCAGGTACTCCTTGATGTAGGAGAGATAGCGCTTCTCGACTTCGCCCGCATACTGCTCGCGCTCGATTTGCTGTTCGAGCACATACAGCATGTGCACCGGGTTGGCCGCGACTTCGGTGTTATCGAAGTTGAAGACCTTCGAGAGCACCTTGAAGGCGAAACGCGTGGACATGCCCGTCATCCCTTCGTCCACCCCGGCGTAGTCGCGATACTCCTGATACGACTTGGCCTTGGGATCGATGTCCTTGAGGTTTTCACCGTCGTAGACACGCACCTTGGAGAAGATGTTGGAATTCTCGGGCTCTTTCAGGCGAGTGAGCACCGCGAACTGGGCGAGCATCTTGAGCACGTTCGGCGCGCGCGGGGCGTTGGCGAGCGAACTGTTTTTCACCAGCTTCTCGTAGATCTTCACCTCGTCGGTCACGCGCAGGCAGTACGGCACCTTCACGATGTAGATACGATCGAGGAAAGCCTCGTTGTTGCGGTTGCCCTTGAAGCTCTGCCATTCCGCTTCGTTCGAGTGGGCGAGCACGATACCGTCGAACGGAATCGCACCGAACCCTTCCGTACCCTTGTAGTTGCCTTCCTGTGTCGCAGTCAGCAACGGGTGAAGCACCTTGATCGGCGCCTTGAACATTTCGACGAATTCGAGCAGGCCACGGTTGGCCAGGCACAAACCGCCTGAGTAGGAATAGGCGTCCGGATCGTCCTGCGGGTACTCCTCGAGCTTGCGGATGTCGACCTTGCCGACCAGCGACGAGATGTCCTGGTTGTTTTCGTCCCCCGGTTCGGTCTTGGCAATCGCGATCTGCTGGAGCACCGACGGGCGCACCTTCACCACACGGAACTTCGTGATGTCGCCGTTGAATTCGTTAAGACGCTTGGTGGCCCACGGCGACGGAATCGTATTGAGATATCGCAGCGGAATGCCGAAGTCCTCTTCCAGAATCTTGCCGTCTTCCTCTGAGGAGAACAGGCCCAGAGGCGACTCGTGCACTGGCGATCCCTTCAGGCAATAGATGGGGACGTCTTCCATCAATACCTTGAGCTTCTCGGCCAGCGACGACTTGCCGCCGCCCGGGGGCCCGAGCAGATACAGAATCTGTTTGCGTTCTTCGAGCCCTTGCGCCGCGTGTTTGAAGAACGAGACGATTTGCTCGATCGTGTCTTCCATGCCGTAGAAGTCACGGAAGGCAGGATAGATCTTGATGATCTTGTTGGAGAACAGCCGCGAGAGTCGCGGGTCGTGATGCGTATCGATCAGCTCCGGCTCACCGATGGCGCGCAACATGCGCTCGGCTGCCGTCGCATACGCAGTCGAGTCCTTCTTACAGATCTCCAGATATTCCTGGATGCTGTATTCCTCTTCCCTGCGTGCTTCGAAACGTGTCGTGTAGTGGCTGAAAATATCCATATGCCTCACCCCCCGCTTCATCGGAAAACATCGCGATGCGATGCCCGCTCTGTTGCCTAAGACCCGGATGACTGCGCAATGGTTTCGACCTGGCTCACTGCATGCCGGAGCGACTTACGCGAAACCTTTCGCACTGTCCCCTCCCTCACATGAACGACTCAAAATCGGTTTAGGTTGACTTTAAACTTGTCACTGAAAATTGCAACCGTTAACTCATCATATGCACAAACAAAAAAACTGTCGCTAGATATTTTCCGCAGCGCTAAGCATTCTCGATAACCCGCATGCAGCAAGGGTTTCCACGACCTCTACGCATTGCGCACGTCACGCCGGATAGGTCAAAATTCGAGCGACTTTTCGCGTCTTCACCCACGCATTGCGCACTCGGGTTTGTCTGCATTCGATCATGATCGCGCACCTTCGTCACTTATTAAGGAATCCTATTTATTCGATAGAATTTCTTACTACGACACGATGATTGACGTGCAATGCTTTCGGGAAAAAAAGTGGGTGGCCCATCGACGTCGACGAAGCCGAAGACGTGGGCGCGAGAGGCCTGCTTTCCTGTCGAAGCGTCGCGGCTGCGCGAAGTCGCGACGGTCGTGCGATCGACATGCGCCAATGCATCTGCAACGGCATGTTCGTCGCAAGCGGAAAGTCAAAAGCGGATGGATGTCTGAGCGGGCTCACCTCCTCCTTGCAAATCGCCGATCTCTGGAATGAAGCGAACAACGTGCCAGACGACCGAGTTTGAAACCATGTTACGCCGGTTCGCCGAAATCTGCTGCGCGGATATGTAACGTGATGTGATCCTGCCCGCGATGCCCTCGCGCGCGTCCCGCAACGCCGCCGACGGGCGTCCGCATGCCCCGGACGGTTTCATGCAATAATGCAACTTTGTTGCATTTGCGTCCTATTTGATACACAGTTGCAGACTGTGTCCGGGCCTCGCCCATCCCCTTATCCATGATTCGCTTCTCCGTTTGGCTCTACCGTCTCGCTGGCTGGGAGCGCACGGCACTTACGCTGCTCGTGCTCATCCCCCTTTGGGCGCTCGTTTTCTGGGCGCTGAGAGGGGTCGCCTCGTGATCGGCTGCCAGGATCTCTCCGTCCAGTTCGGCCCGAACGTCGCGCTCACAGGCGTGAGCGCCACCTTCGCGCCCGGCGTGCTCTCGGCCGTCGTCGGCCCGAACGGCGGCGGCAAGACCACCCTGCTGCGCGCGCTTGCGGGGCTGCAAAAGGCGTCCCGCGGCAGCGTCGTCAGCGATGGCCCCGTGGCCTACCTGTCGCAGCGGCCCGAAACGGACCATCGGTTCCCGATGTGCGTAGAAGAATATGTGCTGACGGGCACATGGCGCCGCACCGGCGACGCCCGTCGCCTGGGACGCGACGAGTTCGAGCGTGCGCTGGACGCACTGGCCCGCGTCGGCCTCGCCGACAAGCGGGCGCAGGCGCTCGAAGCCTTGTCCGGCGGGCAATGGCAGCGTGCCCGCTTCGCGCGCCTGATCGTGGAAGACGCGCCGATCGTTTTGCTGGACGAACCCCTCACCGGCATCGACGTGCCCTCGGCGGAACTGTTGCTGGCCCTGCTGGACCAATGGCGCAACGAGGGACGCACCGTCGTGACCGTCCTCCACGATCTGCCGCTCGTGCTGGAGCGTTTCGCGCACGTCGCCGTGATGGCCGGTCGGCTGGTCGCCTCGGGCGCGCCGGCCGACTGCCTGCACGCCGGATTTCCGTCGGCCGACGCGGCCAGCGGTACCAGCGGTGGCACGCACGTCGGATTGTCGGGCGCGGGCGGTTACACCGCGTTCGCTGCAAATCAAGGGGCGCAGGCGCGCCCGGCGGCGTCCGCCAACCTCTCTGCACCGGGAGGTCGTCGGTGAGCGCCTTGCTGAACCTCATCGTCGGACCGTTCGCGGAATTCGACTTCATGCGGCACGCCCTCGTCGGGAGTCTGGCGCTGTCGCTCGGTTGCACGCCCGTGGGCGTGTTTTTGCTGCTGCGCCGCATGAGCCTGATGGGCGACTCGCTCTCGCACGCCGTGTTGCCTGGTGCCGCCGTGGGCTATCTGATCGGCGGTCTGTCGCTGCCGTGGATGGCCGGTGGCGGCATGGTGGCGGGTCTGCTCGTCGCACTGCTCGCGGGGCTGTCGAGCCGTCGCACACGGCTGGACGAAGGGGCGTCGTTCGCCGGCTTCTACCTGCTGGCGCTCGCGGGCGGCGTGGTGATCGTCTCCAAATGGGGCAACAGCGTCGATCTGATGAACCTGCTGTTCGGTTCGGTGCTGGCGGTCGACGACCCGTCACTCATATTGGTGGCCGCCATCACGACCGTGACGCTGCTCTGGTTCGGTTGGCACTATCGCGGGCTCGTGCTCGACAGCGCCGACCCGACCTTCCTCGGCCAGAGCAACGGGCGCGGCGTGATGCGCTATCACCTCGGCTTCACGGTGCTGACGGTAATGAACCTCGTTGCGGGCTTTCAGGCGATGGGCACGCTCATGGCCGTGGGGCTGATGATGTTGCCGGCCGCCACGGCCCGCCTCATCTCCCGAACCCTGCCCGGCATGTTGCTGAGCGCGTGGCTGGTGGCCAGCGCGTCGAGCGTGATCGGGCTGCTGATTTCGTATTACCTGGCTTGCCCATCCGGGCCGGCCATCGTATTGACGGCAGGTGTCGCCTATCTGGGCGCGCTGCTTGTTTCGCCGGGCGGTGCAAGTACTGCCAAAGCGCCGGCGCTTTGAGAGAGGGAAACATGTTTGGATTGGGTAAGGGCGCCAAACGCTTTAGCGGCACCCGCCGCACCAGCGGCGTTAGCAGCAGTCTCCGTAGCAAATCGTGGTTCGGCGCAGGCCTCTTCGCCACCCTGTTCGCGCTGACCCTGGCATTCGCCGGCCCGGCACGGGCGCAGGACACGCGCCTGCCGGTCGGCGTGAGCTTCAGCATTCTGTCGGACATCGTCAAAGCCGTCGGCGGCGACCGGATCGACGTCACCACACTCGTCGGCCCGGATCAGGACACCCACACCTACGAGCCGACCCCGGCGGACGTCGCCAAGCTTGCCGGCACCAAGCTGTTCTTCGTGAACGGCCTGGGTTTCGAAGGCTGGCTGCCCCGTCTGATGAAGTCGAGCCACTATACCGGCCAGCTCGTCACGGTCACGAAGGGCCTCAAGCCCCGCACGATGGTCGACGACGGCAAGACGATCACGGATCCGCACATGTTTCAGGATCCCGAGCGCGTGAAGACCATGGTGGACAACATCGCGGCCGCCCTCTCGCAAGCCGATCCGGCCGGCGCGACCTACTATGCCGCGCGCGCCCAAAACTACCGTGTCGCGCTCGACGAGGTGATCGCCTGGGCCAAGAAGCAACTGGCGCCGATTCCGCCGTCACGCCGTGTGGTGCTGACTTCGCACGATGCCTTCGGCTACCTCGGCATGGCCTTCGAGATCAAGTTCCTCGCCCCGGAAGGCGTGTCGACGGAAAGCGAAGCCAGCGCCCGCGACGTCGCCAACCTGATCCGCGTGATCCGCAAGACGGGCATCAAGGCGGTATTCATGGAGAACATCTCCAATCCGCGGCTGGTCGAACGCATTGCGCACGACGCCAAGGTGACGGTCGACGGCAAGCTGTACTCCGACGCCCTGTCGAAGAATCCGGAAGCGACGACCTACCTCCAGTTGTTCCAGTACAACATCCGGGCGCTCGCCACGGCGATGAAGGACAACCGCTGAGCCCTGACGGGCGCGCCCTCCCCCGCTCCCCTTCGGTGCACGCGGTATAATGCGTGCACCACACACCGGCCCCACGACGGAGGTCCGGACAGGCCGGCTATGCCGGCTTTTGCGTTTGGTTGCGTTTGAATTTCGCTCGAATTTCATTATTACCGACGCCCCCAGGTCAACCACTGCGAACGGCGCACACTCCATGGCAAAAAAGATTTACATCAAGACGTTCGGCTGTCAGATGAACGAGTACGACTCCGACAAGATGGCGGACGTGCTCGGCGCGGCTGAAGGCCTCGAAAAGACCGACACCCCCGAAGACGCCGACGTCATCCTGTTCAACACCTGCTCCGTGCGCGAAAAGGCGCAGGAAAAGGTGTTCTCGGATCTGGGCCGCATGCGCGCCCTCAAGGAAATCAAGCCGGATCTGGTGATCGGCGTCGGCGGCTGCGTCGCCAGTCAGGAAGGCGCGGCCATCGTGCAACGCGCCCCTTACGTGGACGTGGTGTTCGGCCCGCAAACGCTGCACCGTCTGCCGCAGATGCTCGAAGCGCGCCGCTCGACCGGCCGCTCGCAGGTCGACATCTCCTTCCCCGAAATCGAAAAGTTCGACCACCTGCCGCCGGCCAAGGTCGAAGGCGCCACGGCGTTCGTCTCGATCATGGAAGGTTGCTCGAAGTATTGCAGCTACTGCGTGGTGCCTTACACGCGCGGCGATGAAGTCTCGCGTCCGTTCGAAGACGTGCTCACCGAGATTGCCGGACTGGCCGAACAGGGCGTGCGTGAAATCACGCTGCTGGGCCAGAACGTGAACGCCTATCGCGGTCTGATGGCCGACGGCGAGATCGCCGACTTCGCGCTGCTCATCGAATACGTGGCCGAAGTGCCGGGTATCGAGCGCATTCGCTACACGACCAGCCACCCGAAGGAATTCACGCAGCGTCTGATCGACACCTACGCCAAGGTGCCCAAGCTCGTGAGCCATCTGCATCTGCCCGTGCAGCACGGCGCGGACCGTGTGCTCTCGGCCATGAAGCGCGGTTACACGGTGCTGGAGTACAAGTCGATCATCCGTCGCCTGCGTCAGGTGCGTCCGGACATGTCGATGTCGTCGGACTTCATCGTCGGCTTCCCCGGCGAGACGGAAGAGGATTTCGACAAGCTCATGGCGATGATCCACGACATCGGCTACGACACCAGCTTCTCGTTCATCTACAGCCCGCGCCCCGGCACGCCCGCCGCGAACCTGCAAGACGATACGCCGCGCGAAGTGAAGCTGCGCCGTCTGCAGCACTTGCAGGCCGTGATCGAAGAGAACGCGGCACGCATCAGCCAGCGCATGGTCGGCTCGCGTCAGCGTATTCTGGTCGAAGGCGTTTCGCGCAAAGACCCGAACGAGCTGCAAGGCCGCACCGAAAACAACCGCGTGGTCAACTTCCCGGCGCCCGAGGCACAACGCGCGGGCTTGATCGGCCAGATGACCGACGTCGTGATCACCTTCGCCTATCCGCACTCGCTGCGCGGCGAACTGGTCGTCACGCATTGAATATGGGACCGGCGGGGCGTATCGAGCACCACAAGCCACAGGTGGCATCGCTGCCCCCGTCACCGCCAAGCCATCGAACGACCTGAACAGGCAAACGACCGGATCATCTTGAAAGCACCCGTCCAAGAATTCACCGCTCCGCGCGACGACAATCGCCGTCTGGCCAATCTCTGCGGCCCGCTCGACGAGAATCTGCGTCAGATCGAACAGGCGCTCGACGTCTCGATCACCCGTCGCGGCCATCGTTTCTCCATTCGCGGCAAGAGTGCCGCCGTCGCCACGCAGGCGCTCGAGAGTTTCTACAACCGCGCAACCGAAGCGCTCTCCGTCGACGACATTCAGCTCGGCCTCGTGGAAACGCGTCAGGGCCTCGCGCCGAGCGTGCGCCATGGCGACGACAACCCGTTCGCCGCTGGTGAGACGGAAGACGGCTCGCCGGTGCTGCACACGCGTCGCAGCGACCTGCACGGCCGCACGCCCGCCCAGCGCGATTACCTCAAGCAGATCCTGTCGCACGACGTGACGTTCGGTATCGGCCCGGCCGGTACCGGCAAGACGTATCTCGCCGTGGCCTGCGCCGTCGACGCCCTGGAGCGCGACGCCGTCAAGCGCATCGTGCTCACGCGCCCGGCCGTGGAAGCGGGCGAGCGCCTGGGCTTCCTGCCCGGCGATCTGGCACAGAAGGTCGATCCGTATCTGCGCCCGCTGTACGACGCGCTGTATGACCTGCTCGGCTTCGACAAGACGCAGAAGTATTTCGAGAAGCAGATGATCGAGATCGCGCCGCTGGCTTACATGCGCGGCCGTACGCTCAATCACGCGTTCATCATTCTCGACGAGGCGCAGAACACCACGCCCGAGCAGATGAAGATGTTCCTCACGCGTATCGGTTTCGGCAGCAAAGCCGTGGTGACCGGCGATACCACGCAGGTCGACCTGCCGCGCGGTCAAAAGAGCGGCCTGATGGAAGCGCAGGTGATCCTGAAGAACGTTCGCGGCATCGCCATGACGCGCTTCACCAGCGTGGACGTGGTGCGTCACCCGCTGGTCGCGCGCATCGTCGAAGCGTACGACGAACACGCGCAACATCTCGAAGCCGGGCTCGATCTGCCGGCCTCGGATTCGCGCGGCGATCGCACGGGTCACGCCTCGCGCACGTCGCGCGCAGCCGGAGGCAAGGCATGAGCGGTCGG
>NZ_MAOS01000034.1:0-101033 GCF_001721285.1 Pandoraea sp. ISTKB | reverse complement strand
GGTGCCCGTAGATCTGTACTTGTGCCTGCGCCAGCTCGCAGGCCCCCATGCCGAGCGCCATCGCCAGCACCGTACCCGGCATGCGCGCCCCGGCGCGTGCCGGGCCCCGCGAAGTGCTGTGCCCGCGATGAGGCCACGCCCAGCCTATCCCCCGATACCGCAACGCGCCGCGCATCGTGCTTCAACCCGGCAACGTGAAGCCGCAAGCGGCCAACTGCGCATGCAGCCGCTCGTGCTGATCGCCCGCCAGCGGCGAGAGCGGCGGGCGCAACTGCGCCCACGCCGGGTCGTCGCGATACGACGCCAGCACCGCCTTGAGCGCCGGAATCATCGGGAACGACTGCACGATGCTGCGCACGGCGTCCGCTTTCGCCTGAAGCTCGGCACCGGCCTCGCTCGCCCATTCGCGGCACAGGCGTCCGATGATCTCCGGATGGATGTTGACGGTCGCCGAAATGCAGCCCTTCGCGCCCCGGGCCGAGGCTCGCGAGACCAGCGACTCCGATGCCGGGAAGATGCCGAAGCCGGGGAACGCATCGAGCATCGCACTCAGGTTCTGCCAGTCACCGGAGCTGTCCTTGATCCCCACGACGGTTTGCGGGAAGTCGCGAATCAGTCGTTCGATGACCGGTAGCGTGATGGGCACGCCCGAGAGCGCAGGGATGTGATACAGGTACAGCCGCAAACGCGCGTCGCCCACTTGCTCGATCACACGTGCGTAGTAGCCGTAAAGCCCGTCGTCCGAGAGACCTTTGTAGAAGAACGGCGGCAGCATCAGCACGCCGGCGCAACCGCGCTCGACCGCATGGCGCGTCAACGCCACGGTTTCCGGCAGCGCGCAGCACCCGGTACCGGGCAGCATGCGCCGCGTGTCGAGACCGTTGTCGACGAGCAGATCGAGCAAGGCCATACGCTCGGTAAGTCCGAGCGAGTTCGCTTCGCTGTTCGTACCGAACGGTGCGAGACCGACGCCGTGCGACAGCAACCATGCGCAATGCGCGAGAAAACGGGGGGCATCCGGCGTCAGATCCGTATGAAACGGCGTGACGACGGGCGCAAACGCCCCGGTCAATTCGTGATCGACCATGACAGTTCCTAGAAGGGAGAGAGAGATGTACGGCGCTGCCGTCGCAGGGCCTCAGTGAACGAGGCTCAGCGACTCAGGCAGGCACGGACCGCATCAGGGCGATGGGTTGAGTTCGTGCAGGAATTGCAGAATTTCGCGACCCAGCGAGTCGTCGCCGGTGTCGAGATGGGCCACGACCGAGGTGTGGTTATGGTCGCGCACCTGAACGAAGCGCGATGCGCGCCCGTCCCGTTGCGACAGCCGATGGCAGAACTCCAACGCGTACGTATCGAGATGGGGATTCTCGAATTCCGCGACGACCGTCATCACCGGCACCGGCATCGCTTCGACGTGTGCCATCGGCGCGTCGGTCTCGAAGCGCGCCGGATCGTCGCCGTAGTACGCCACGACACCGGGCGCGTTCGGGTTGTCAGGCAGTACGTCGGCCCGTAAGCGGGCGCTGATCAGCACCGCGCCTGCCACCTCCGGCGTGGCAGGTCGTACACGCGGATCGCTCAGATAGCTCGCCACGTGCGAACCGCCGGCCGAATGGCCGATCAGCAGCACGCGCGACAGGTCGACGTCACCCTCGCCCACGTACTCGGGCAAATGCTCGCGCAACCAGCGCATGGCCAGCGCGACATCCTGCGCACCGCCGGGGAACGATGCCTCGGGCGCCAGCCGATACTCCACGTTCACCGCCACACAGCCCTGACGCGCGAAGTATCGCGGCACGTTGCCGTAGATCTGCGCGTTCGCGTTCATGTCGCCGCGCACGAACCCGCCACCGTGCACGAACACCACGACGGGCGCCGGGCCACGGGCCTGCGTTGCCGGGCACGTCGGGCGGTAGACGTCGAGCCGATGCCGTGCATGCGGACCATAGGCAAGATCGCGCTCGACGGCGAAGCCATCGGTCGACGCCTGCGCCAGCAGCGGCGTGTAGGTGTCGAGCACCGCACGGCGGCCGGCGGCAATGTCGTCCGTCCACTGCGGGCCGAGCGCGCGCATGCGGGCACGCGCGGACGCCCAGCCCGCGTTGCTGACATCGCTGGCGAGGAACGTCTGCCCCTCCATCAATAGACCCCCATCAGTTGCGAAAGCTGCGCGATGTAACCGGCGTAGCGCGGGTGTTGCTTGATCGTCTGCGGTGAGCGCGGACGCGGCAGATCGATGACCACTTCCTGCTCGACCTTGCCCGGTCGCGCCGACATCACGATCACGCGGTCCGACAGAAACACTGCCTCCTCGATGCTGTGCGTGACGAGCAGTACCGTCTGGCGATGCTCCTGCCAGATGCGCAGCAGTTCGACGTTCAGGTTGTCGCGCGTGAGGGCGTCGAGCGCACCGAACGGCTCGTCCATGAGCAGCACTTTGGGTTCGAGCGCGAGGATCTGGCCGATGGACGCACGCTGACGCATGCCACCGGATAGCTCATGCGGATGGTGATCCGCGAACTGCGCCAGCCCCAGCATTTCCAGCAGCGCAGACACGCGCGGCTCGCTCTTTTCCTTCGGAATCTTGCGAAGGCTGGTGCCGAGCATCAGGTTCTGCCGCACGGTAAGCCAGGGCAGCATGTTGCTCGTCTGGAAGACGACGCCGATCTCCGGGACCGGGCGCAACACGCGCTGCCCGCCAACGCGGACCTCGCCGCCATCGTGCGGCACAAGCCCCGCTACGATGCGCAGCAACGTGCTCTTGCCGCAGCCGCTCGACCCGAGAATCGACACGAACTCCTGATCTGCGATCGACAAGGACACGTCGTCGAGAATCCTCACGGGTGCGGCCTTGCGTTGCTTCGCAGCGAACGTCTTGTCGACGTGACGCACTTCGATCATGGCCTCGGACGGGCGGGTGACGGCGGCGGGTTCCGTCGGGCGGGACGTCGGCAGCGACGTCACACTGCCTACGCCGCCCGTCTTGATGTGCTGAATGCCACTCATACGTTGATCCCCCGCCACCAGACGAAGCGCGCCAGGCGCTCGATGCCCCAGTACAGCACCACGGCCAGCAACGTCACCATGAGAATGGCCGCGAACATGACGTCGGTGCGTGCGGCAGCCGACGCGAACACGATCAGGTGCCCCAACCCCTCCTCCGAGCCGATGAACTCGCCGACGATGGCCCCGATCACGGCCAGCGGCATGGCGATCTTCAGACCGTCGGCGAACGCGGGCAGCGCCGCCGGCAGATACAACCGCCAGAAGGTGTCCCACGGGCTCGCACCCAGCGCCCGGAAGTGTTCGTCGAGATTACGTGCGACGGACGCCAGCCCACCCATCGTCGCGACCACGACGGGGAAGAAGGCGAACAGGAACGTCGACGCCAGCTTCGACGCGAAGCCATACCCGAACCACACGATCATGAGCGGTGCGAGCGCGATCTTCGGCATGCTCTGCAAGGCGGTAACGAGCGGATACAACGTGCGACGTGCAAAGGCGCTGTAGCTGATGACCACGCCGATCACGAGCCCGCCCGCGACTGCCGCAACGAAGCCGGTCAGCACTTCGACGGTCGTCACCCATGTGTCGGCGAGCATCTGCGGATGCACTTCCCATGCGGCGCGAAAGATGGCCGACGGCGGCGGCATCAGGTACGACTGCACCTTGAAGTACGTCACGGCCAATTCCCACAGGGCGAGCAATACGCCCCAGAACACGATCGTCTGTGCGATGCGTTTCATTCGAATGTCTCCTCCGGAATACCGGTGACCGACGCGAAGCCAGTCACACAGCTGAACGGCTGAACGATGGCGTGGCTGAGGGCCTACGCCTTGCCGCCCGACTTCTCCTTGACCATACCCGGCGGGGGCGGCACGACGAAGCGCTCGAACCGGAACCGGTCGAAGCTCTCGATGTTGCGCTCCCAGACTTTCGCCTCATACGGATGCTCGGCGTCGATCTGCGTCATCTCGCAATACAGCTCGACGTTGTTGCCGTCCGGATCCTTGAACACGAGGAAGTAGTTCGCGCCGGGGCCGTGACGACCGATGCCGCGCACGATTTCGACGTTGTGCTCGCGCAGAATGTCCACGGCCTTCTCCATCTCCTCGACGCTGTCGACCAGATACGAGAAGTGCTCCATGCCGGGGCGGCTGTAGCGCGGCAAATCGTCGATGTCGGGCGAGTTGGCGGGAATCTGCGAAAGCGCCAGATCGTGGTGATCGCTACCGGCGCGCAGAAACACCATCTGATCGTCGATCCAGTCGGAGACGGTCAGGCCGAGCACTTCGGTATAGAACTTCGCCGACTTCTGAATATCGCGCACGACCAGCACCAGATGGCCGAGACGCTTCGGATTGAGTTTGGGTTTGGGGCTTGTCATCTCCACTCCTTGCATTGCCGTCGTTCGCACCGCAGCGGGCGTCACTCGACGAACTGATTGGTATAGATGTCGGTCGCTTTGAGCGAGGGCGCGAGGTTGAAGGCATCGCGCACGAACTTCGCGGTCACCTCCATGCGCGGCACCGGCAGCCAGCCCGGCTTGTGTCCCTTCGTCTCGCGATCGGTCTCGAGCGTGCCGATCTGACGAATCTGTTCGACCATCACCTGTTTGTCGAGCATCGGGTACTGCGAGACGATCACGGCAGCCGACTCCTCCGGGTGCTCGCGCATCCACGCGTAACCACGGTAAGTGGCCTGCACGAAGCGACGCACCACGTCAGGCTTCTGCTCGATCATTTTCTCCGTCGTGACGATGCCGTTGCCGACCATGTCGAGACCAAAATCGCGATAGCGCAACGAACCGATCTCGCGGCCCTGCTTCGCGGCAAGCGACTTGAGCACGGGCAGATTGGCGCCTTCCCAGCATTCGGTCAGATCGACGCGTCCTTGCAGGAACGACGGATTGATGGTCGACGGATCGAGGCGCAGCAGCTTGACCGACGTCGGCGGCAGACCGTTGGCCTTGAGCCAGGCGGGCACGATGTTCTGCAACGGCGATGCACCACCGCCGCCCATCGACATGCCCGTCAGATCGGCCGGCTTCGCGATGGTCCGACCGGGCTTCGCGAGGTAACAGATCGCGCCCGGCCAGACGGCGTTGATCGAGCCGACCATCTTCGTCTTGCCGCCCTGCGCACGGTTGAGCATCACGCTGATCGGATCACCGTAGCCGAACTCGAACAGCCCCTGATCGACTTCATTGACGGTGCGCTGTCCACCGTGGCCGACGATAGCCGAGACGTCGAGTCCCGCCTCGCGGTAATAGCCCTTGTTGATCGCGACGATCACGCCGCCGGTACTGCCCTGCGGCAGCCATGAGAGGTTGAACTTCACTTTTGTCGGTGCGGCCTGAGCGGTCTGCGCGACTTGAGCAACGACGGGGGTCGCCCACATCGCACCTGCACCGACAGCGCCGAGTGTTCCGGCACATACGAGCGCCGTCCACCAGCGCCGGGTCAACTGCCACTGCTGCATTGCTGCCTCCTCCTGGCCGCCACATGAGCGGCCTTTGTTATTTGCGCTGTGCCACGACACGGTTCTCGATGGCGCCAATGCCTTCGATCCCCGCCACCATCACGTCACCCGCCTTGAGGTACACGCCGCGTCCCATGCCCACGCCGGTCGGCGTGCCCGTGGCAATCAGGTCGCCGGGCTTGAGCGTCAGGATCTCGGACAGGTAGGCGATCTGCTCCGCGATGTTGAAGATCATTCCCGCCGTCGTGTCGTTCTGCATCGTTTCGCCGTTGACCGACAGCGTCATGCGCAGATTCTGGGGATCGCGAATGACGTCGCGCGGCACAAACCACGGCCCCAGAGGAGCAAAGGTATCGAAACTCTTGCCGCGAAACCAGTCGTGCGTGAACGGATAGTCGGTGCGACGGTTGAGGTCGCGCGCGCTCACGTCGTTGATGACGGTATAGCCCGCGATCCACTCGTGCGCCTGCGCCACCGGCACGTGACGGCCTGGACGTCCGATCACCACCGCCAGCTCGACTTCCCAGTCGACACGCTCGGCATGCGGCGGCAGCACGACGTCGGTATCGGTGGCGGTCACGCTCGTCTCCGCCTTCATGAACATGTACGGTGAGCTTTCGCTGCGCGGCGCGAGCTTGGTGCCCATTTCCGCCGCGTGCTCATAGAAGTTGGACGCCGTGGCAAAGATGCGGCCCGGCTGGTACGGCACGCACAGACGGTACGTGTCGGTCGCCAACGCACCGACCTTGGCCGGGACACCGGCGTCGATGGCGCGGTGCACGGCCGTGCAAACCGCATCGCCGCGAACGTACCAGTCCGAGAGCAACGCCGTCAGATCCTGCGACGCGCTCTGGCCGTCCTCCGGCGCCACGTCCATCTGACGCAGCACGGCCTCCAGGTCATATAGCCGCCCGTGTTGCACAAGCGCCGTACGACGTGCCCCGAGCGTGCCCGTTGCCAGCGATTCATAAGTTGCGATTCCAAACCAGCTCACACCTTCCTCCTTGTCTTCCTTCGTGAAGCCGACGTCGTTTTCACCGATCGGCTGTCTTTTTGATTGCTATGTTGAAACACAATACATAGCATATGTATACATAGCAACTGATTTGTATTTTATTTTTCAATCCAACGCATCGAGGCGATTAAGACCCATGACCGACGCTCCGCTCCTCCTCAATCTCATCCCGCTCGAACCGCTCGCGCGGGCGCAATTGCTTGCCGCAGGACTGCGTCTGCACGATGTCGACGTGCGCACCACGCGCCTCGAATCGAGCGACATCACGCCCGGCGTACGGCTCGTGCTGACCAACGGCACGACGGGTTTCACGGCGACGCAAATGGACGCCATGCCCCACGTCGAACTCATCTGCGCCTTCGGTGCGGGCTTCGAAAACATCGACGTCGCCGCGGCCACCGCACGCGGGATCGCGGTCGCGCACGCCCCCAACACCAACGGCGAGACGGTGGCCGATCACGCGCTGGCGCTGATGCTCGCGGCAGCACGCGGGCTCGTGACGCTCGATCGCGCCGTGAAGGCCGGCGGCTGGGCCAGACATCGTGCGCCGCGTCCGACCCTGCACGGTGCGCGACTCGGCATCGTCGGCCTCGGCAACATCGGACAAGGCATCGCAACGCGCGCCGAAGGCTTCGGTATGTCGATCGGCTATCACACGCGTACGCCGCGCACCGGCTGCCGATGGCAGCACTACGACAATGTCGACGCGCTGGCCGCTGCCAGCGACTTCCTCGTGCTCGCCTGTCCCGGCGGTCCTGCCACGCATCACCTCGTGAATGCCGACGTGCTCACGCAACTCGGCGCCAACGGTTTTCTGGTGAACGTGGCGCGCGGCAGCGTCGTCGATACCGTGGCACTCATCGAAGCGCTGTGCGACGGCGTCATCGCGGGCGCTGCGCTCGACGTCTACGAAAACGAACCGGAGGTGCCTTCCGCGCTGCGCATGCTGGAGAACGTCGTGCTGACGCCGCACATCTCCGGCCGTTCGCCGGCGGCGTTGCAAGCGCAGATCGACTTGTTGCTGGCCAACGTGCGCGCCCATCTCTCTGGCAAACCGCTACCGGCCGCCGTCAACAGCGTTACGGGACATCGCAAAGCGAACGGATAAAAAAAGAAGCGGGCAACCGGGAGACCATCGGAGGTTGCCCGCTTCAACACTTCACGCTTTGGAGGCCCTGTGAAGTCGTTCGCGGCAGCGGCACGACACCACCTGTCGTGCCGCGCTGGCGTAATGCCTTTGCATCGTGCCTATGAGGCGATGAAGACCGATCGGCGCCGTTTCATCGCGCCGGCCAGGGCTTTGCCGGTGCGCCCATGACCGGCTCACCCAGCAAGGGGCTCGACAGTGCGTAGGCGCCGTTCTCGGTGAAGGCCCACATGATGTTGCGGTCGTACTCGGTGTACATCGCGAAGACGCCCTTGCCCAGCGTGTAGACCGGCAGTTCCGTCTCGTCGGCCAACCCCGGCACGAAGTACCCGGCAATGCGCGGCTTGGCGGGATCCTTCACGTCGAAAATCTGCACGCCGGCGTTGTAGTACGAATAAGGCACGATGCCCTGACGCCAGGTCCCCGGCTGTCCGATCGAGTTCGAACGCTTCGGGCCATAGTTGCCGCCACGCTGGCAGAAGCTCGTGAACGGTGCGCCTTCCGGGATTTCCGGCTCGGGCAGCTTCGTCGTGACCTTCATCCTGGCGGGATTGCGCGCGTCGACCACGAAGATGTCCTTGAACGGCTCGTAGCAGTCGCGGTTCATCGGATAGCCGCTGGTGAGCACATAGCCCGTGCGCTCGTACTGGCTGACGTCGGCGTTGTCGTACTCCGTGCCGGCGAAGCTAGGCGGCGTGTTCACGTTGCCCACGACCTTCGGGTGCGCCGGATCGGACAGGTCGAACGACCACAGTCCCAAACCGCCCATGGCGCCGAAGCCCACTTTGCCGCCCTGCTCCAGCGGCTTGGGCAGGAAGATCGGCATGCGCGACCCCATCCACGACGTGCGGTTGCCCGCGCGTGCGTTTTGCAGATACGCCTGCTCATGTTCGGCGTTGCCGAGAATCTGTCCCGGGACCGAAATCTGCGAGACGAACTTCGGGTTGGCCGGGTCCGACATGTCCCACACCTGATAGCCCGGCGAATAGAGATAGTTCGGGTACTCGGTGAGCGCGTAGCTGTCGTCCGGTGCGGACGACAGAATCATGTACTTGCCGCCGTAGAACTCCGGCGAGTCGAGCGAACCGGAACCCTGCTGCTGGCCGACGGGGGCATCCGGATGCTTGTAGTCGGTCGTGCGCGTGGCGATCAGCTTCCAGTCGGAGGGCAGCGGTCCGTCCATCACGAAGACCTTGAAGCCCTTGAGCGAGTTGTAATTGCGCTGCGCTGCGACCTTGTCCGGCTGCTTCGACTTGTCCTGCATCAGCCCGTAGCGTCCGATTTCGAACGAGGCGACGAGAATCGGCTTGCCCAGCTTCTTGTTCCACACGATGGTGGCGCCGCCGAGATAGTCCTGCACGTTGTTGGCATCGAACTTTTCGCTCGATCCCTTCGGCCCCCACACGCCCCCCTTCGAATACACGACCTTGCCGTTCGCCGGATCGGTCACGTCCATGATGCGCAGATAGTCGCGGTCATGGATGTAGAGATAGCGTTTGCCGTTGAAGTCGGCGATGTTGTTCCACGCGTGGAACGGCGAATCCACGCCCGGGTAGAACGCCAGCACCTTCACGTTCTTCGCATAGCTCTTCTTGTCCCATGACGTCAGCTCGCCGGGAAAGCGCTGGCCCGTGTGGACTTCGGGCGTGGCCTTCGGCCAGATGAACTTGCCCGTCGCGGGGTCCATGCCGTAGTCGACGCCGGGCTTGAGCGGCTTCGGTTCGCGATCCGGCGTGAGACGCAGCCAGCCAGCCAGATACGGATCCTTGACGTTGGGCGTGCCCGGTGTGCCGCCCGGCTGTGCCTCGGCAGCCTGTGCCGGTTGCGCGGGCGGCGCACTCTCGGGTGCCGACGCGTGGGCCGCGAGCGTCATCGTCAGCGCGGCGAGCACGGCCGTCGCTGTCAAGGACACGCCGAGTGATTTCGTGCGAAACATGTCTTCCTCCTTCGTCTCAAAAGTCTTCTTGCCAGCGCCCCGATGTCGGACCCGACAGGCGGGCACTGGCGGCTTGATGCAGGCAACCGGAATGCGTCCGGTCAGAACGCGTGACGAATCCCGAACTGCACGCCCGACGGGTTTTGCGAGCCGGTCGGCGTGACCTGGAACGTCACGGGGTAATGAACGAGCGTGTCGTTGCTGTGCTGGACACGGGCGTAGGTCGCGTAAAGCGTGGTGCGCTTGGACAGGCCGTACATGTAGCCGACGACAAAACCGTTGGCGTTCGAAAGTGCCTTGTTGTCGTCATCCTGACGATGGACGAAGCTCGCGTAGAAACGATGGCGATCGGTGAGCGCATAGCGCACGCCCGCCTGAATATCCCAGCCGCGCACGTTGAAGGCGACATACGGGGGATAGGCGTAATAGCCGTTGTACGTGTGATAGATCAGGGTCGGCTCCACGCTGCCGAACTTGTACGTCGCTGCGAAGTAGTTGTCGCGCGATGAACGGATCTGGCTCGACGAGTAGATGTCGCGCGTGTATTGCAGCTCACTGACCGCGCCGAGGAAGATGTTGCCGCTGCGGTATTCGAGCGCGGCCGAATAGAAGCGGCCCGAGCGCGTGCCGTCGCCGACACCGGTCGTCGCCATGAAACGGGCGTTCAGGCCGTACCACGACGGCGTTTTGTACTGAATGGAGTTGTCCACGCGATACGAGGCGTAGAAGAACTCCATGTTGTTGACCATACTGAAGTCGGCCGCCCAGCTCGGGTCGGCGTAGCCCGCAATCCAGTACGAGGGCGTGAACTGACGGCCCAGCGACAGATCCCCCCACGGTCCCTTGATACCGACGAACGACTGACGCGCCTGCGCCGATTGCGAACCGTTGTTGGCCGAGAACATCGGCTCATAAGTAAAGAACGCGCGGTTGCCGCCGCCGAGTTCTTCATAACCGCTCAAATTGAAGCGAGAGTTGTTCAGCCCGCCACTGGACACTCTCGTGACCTTGCCGCCGTTCGCGCCCGAGCCCCACAACTGCTCGATATTCAGGTCCACGAACCCCGAAAGCGTCACCCCCCCGGAAGATTGCGCATACGCACCGCCCTGCATTGCACCCAGCAGCAATGCACACAACACTCGCTTCTTCATGCTGTCTCCTGATAGTTCTCGTTTTATTTGCGGCGCTCCCTTCTTTGCTGCCGGGATGTCTGCCGCCCGCCCGTTGTATGTATACAATCTTTCGAACGATTATACATATCAAAGAAATTGAATTTCTACTGCTATTTGCTTATACAAACGGGCTATTTTTTTATAGCGGGTTACCCCTGATACCCGATGCATGGCGAGTCGAGGCCGCCGCCGGCGTAACGCTGCCGGCGGGGTTTTGGGAAATACCTAGGGGATGTGTCGTTAGGGTGTGCTGGATCAGAGACCGGTGCGATCGGCTTGCAGCCCTTCGTGGCGCAGCTTCGGGGCGTCGTCCGTGCTCGTGCCGTCTTTCGACGCGCCGCCCCAGCCGTGGGCCGTCACGTCGAAGATCACGCCGTTCGGATCGAAGAACTTCACTTCATAGAAGATGTTGCTCTTCACCGGCACTTCGCCCATGTAGTAACGGCCGCCGGCCGCTTCGATCCTGGCGCGCGTGGCCTCGACGTCCTCCACCCAGATACCGATGTGGTGCAGACCGACGTACTCACGGCCGCGATCGCCTGCGGCCTCGTCGTTCTTGTAGTTGAGCAGCGCAAGGTTGATGACGCCGTCGGAGAGATACACGCCGCGTGCCAGCGACGAGTCGGTCTCCCCCACTTTCTTGAAGTCGAATGCCTGCATGTAGAACTCGGCCGCCTTCCAGGGATCGGGCACGGAAAGGGCGATATGACGCAGTTTGGCCATGGTGAATGTCTCCTTCCAAATTAGGTTTCAAGCGATGTTTCGAGCGAATCTCAAACGAGATAGCAAGCCCTGCACGAGATGTCCGGCAGATGGCTCATGTATACTATCTCAGTGATTTGCATTCAAAAACGTATTTTTGAATGCATTGAAGCATCCCAATCTTTGTGGAAACCGACCAAACCACGCCCCACGCGGCGTCAGCACTGCATCGTGCGGGAAAATACTCGTATAATCCGCATGTATACAATCCAATCAAAACGACGCATCCACGGAGCGAATAGATCAGCATGGCCGAAACCATTGCCGCAAGAATCTGCCGGGTGTTGACGGGCGAGATCATCGACGGAAGCCTGCCGCCGGGGCAAAAGCTGGAAGAAGTCGTGCTGGCCGAGCGTTTCAAGGCGTCGCGCACGCCGATCCGCGAAGCGCTTCGCGAGCTCAATGCGCGAGGGCTCATCGAACTGACGCCGCACAAGGGCGGTGTCGTGGCGAGCATCAGCGTCGACGATCTGTCCGACATGCTCGAAGCGATGTGCGAACTCGATGCCCTGTGCTGCCGTCTGAGCGCGCAACGCATGAGCGCCATGCAGAAGAAGCAGCTCGAAATGATTCACGTCCAGAGCAAGCAATGCATGGATGCCGGTGACGAGGCCGGCTATCTGGCGCTCAATCGCGAATTCCATCAATTGCTGAGCGCAGGCACCCAGAACAAGACGTTGATGGCGCTCATCGACAGCCATCGGGAACGGCTCGCCCCTTTCCGTGCCGCGCAATCCGATGTCGAAGAGCGTTTCACGGTGTCGTTCGATGAACACGAGCGTGTCGTCGAAGCCGTGCTCGCCGCCGATGCCGAGGCGGCTTACAACGCCATGCGCAGCCACACCGCGCGCCTGAGCATTCACGTGCTGGAACGTCTGCAACACAGCCGCAAGCCCGGCTGACACACCTGCCGTGCGGTGACGCGCCGCAGCGCGTCGCCACGAGAAACGATCCGGCCCATGCCCGCCCCGCGCGCATGGGTCGATTTGGTTAAGGTGCTCCAATTTTTCGATTGGTAGCGTTCGGGCGAGTCCCCGCGATGCCAGCCACAATGCGGCCTCGCGCCCCGAAGTCACTCATCGTAGGCACCCGCGCGTCGTTGAACGCCTCTCATTCCCTTCCTACGCTCCACGGGTGAAACCAGCAGTGGCCGCCACGACGTGCGTGACCGCCGCGACGTTTCCGCTCGCGGCTGACGGGCCGCTGCCTGACCGTTCGACTCAGGGCCGGTATCGCGCCCGGTCGGCGGCATTCAACCAAGTCTTTCGTGGAGAATCCCATGTCGCAAATCACCGATGTGCTGGTCAGCATCGACACCAAGACGATCGTGGATCGTTACGGCAAGAACACCAGCATGACGAATCCGCCGATCATCGACTTCAAGCACGTCTTCATGATCGTGACGCAAGGCAATGTGGTGAGCGGTCAGGCGGGTGGCGAACTCGATGTCGCCGCCACCGTCGGGGACGTCATCCGCTGGCGCGAATGCTCGCTGTCGCTGGGCTTCGAGCAGTCCTGCATCTTCTACAAGTTCGTCGGCAATCAGGGCAACGAGCTGATTTCTCCGCCGTCCCCGCGTGAAGCCGAGGTCACGATCCCCGTTCCGAATCCGCCGGATCCGACCAAGCCGAAGAAGCAAAGCTGCTCCAACTACTTCTGGTCCTGCGAGACGCTCAAGACCGGGCGCGTGACCTACCACTTCCAGTTCATGGTGCTCGATCGCGCAGGCAACCTCTGCGGTTGCTATCAGTGGGATCCGTTCATCACGATTCGCAATCATTGACGCACGCCACGCGCTGCCCGCCCGCTACCCGTCATGTCCTTTCGCGCATGCCGGGTGGCGGAGCCCCCGACGCTCTCAAATGGTTATGCCCAAGGAATTCTCATGTCCGACGCACAGAATTGCGGCAACGGCGGTGAGGAAGACGGCGCCCGCGATAGCGCCGCCATCACCGACGTGCTGCTCGTGATCGATACGGCGACGCTGCTGGACAAGGCCGCCGGGCAGTCGCCCTCCCCCGTCTCGGTCGACGGCACGGACTGCTACCGCCTGTCACCCGGTCGCGACACACTCGACGGCAGCCACGGAACGCCCCCGGCCAGTTGGCCTGTCGACGCTCGCACAGGCAGCCAGCTCCGGATACGCTGGACCGCGCTCGCGATGCGCGGCGAGCACGCCGTATTGTTGCAACTCGCGCTGGCCGACGATGCGGCGCTGGGCAATCTGCAACTCCACGTCGAAGACAACGCCGTGCGCTATGCGCCGCGATCCGACAAGCCGGAGGAAGCCGTCGCACGGCAAGCCCCCGATGCCTACTGGCAAGCAGAGGTCATCGCCAGCGGCGAAGCCGAAATGCGTGTCGAAGCCACCGTCACGGACCGCGACGCGAACGTGCTGGGGCGCTTCACATGGCCGCTGCGGATCGCGGTGTCATGAATCCGCCAGTCCGATAAGAATACCGAGACAGGCGCGATGCCCCCTCGGTATCGTCGTCACATCGGCTACGCCCGCTCATCGACATCCACTATTCAAAAATCGAATGCCATGCATTTTGATATTTAATTTGTCGATGCGCGACCGGTTCGCTATCTTGTAAGTCTTACCCCGCAGTTTCACTCCCCTAAGAGACCCCGCGGCGCGGCTGCGCCCACCACACGGAACGCAGCAACAGCGAGGGCCCGGGCAGCACAGAGGTCGTTCCATGAGTTCCTCCGGTCATCACCGTGTCTTCGTCGGCGCCATCGACGCCGACGGCAATCCCATCACGCTCGCTACGCGCGACGGACGCTTCACCTACGTTGGCGCACCCGCGTCCTACACGGCCGACGCCAACGCACAAATCGTCGATCTGCAAGGCAAGCTCGTGCTGCCCGGTTTCGTCGACGGCCACATCCATCTCGACAAGAGTTTCGTCGGCGATCGCTGGCGCCCGCACCGCCCGGCAGCCACGCTGCGCGAGCGTCTGGCCGCAGAAAAGCAGGAAATCGCCGCCGCCGCGCCCATGGCCCAGCGTGCGGACGCCCTGATGCGCCAGACCGTAGCGTTCGGGACGGTGGCGATGCGCTGCCATGTCGACGTCGACGCCAGCACCGGTCTCTCGCATCTGAACGAAGTGATGGCGATGCGCGAGAAATGGCGCGAATGGCTCGACATCGAACTCGTCGCCTTCCCGCAGGCGGGTGTCATGACTTGCCCTGGCACGGCCGAAGTGCTGGAAGATGCGGTTCGCGCGGGCGTTCAGGTCGTAGGCGGCATCGACCCGACCACACTCGACGGCGATCCGCACGGCCAACTCAACGTGATCTTCGGCATCGCAGAGAAGCACGGCACGAAGCTCGACATCCATCTGCACGAACCCGGCGATATCGGTCTGGCACAACTGCATCGCATCGCCTCGCGTACACAGGCCGCCGGCTTGCGGGGACGTGTCAGCGTGAGCCATGCCTACGGACTCGGCGACGTCGGCCCTGCCGAACTCGACACCATCGCACGCGCATTGGCCGACGCCGACGTCTCGATCATGACCAACGCGCCCGGCGACCGCGCCTTCCCGCCGATTCTCCGGTTGCGCGAAGCGGGTGTACGTGTGTTCACGGGCAACGACAACATTCAGGACAGCTGGTGGCCGTACGGTAACGGCGACATGCTGCAACGCGCGATGCTCATCGGCTATCGCTCGGGTTTCTATACGGACGAAGATCTGCGCGTCGCACTGGAGATGGCCACGACCGCGGCCGCCGCCGTGATCGGCAAGCACGATTACGGCCTGCATGCGGGCAACGAGGCGAGTTTCGTCGTCTTCGATGCGCCGAATGCCGCCGCAGCCGTGGCCGCCGCACCGGCGGCCCGCGCCGTCATTCGTCACGCACGCTATTGGGGCGGCCCCGCGCAACTTGCGCTGGACCCCGCCCTGCTCAAGGACACAGCAGGGTCCACCCCGACCTGACTGTCATGCGCGACGTCACGCCCGGCACGAGACATGCCGAGTCGTGACGCCGCAGGCGTTCGTCGCGCCGAGGTCAAGCGGTCTGTGCGCGCCCCCAAGCGCGGATCGCAACCAAGGGGCCCGGCGGCGAACGATGGGGAGAACAATCAGAATGCATCAGGAGCCAACTGCAATGTCGAAGACTACGTATTACGCGCCGCATGGCGGGCATCCCGGCCAAACGGAATTGCTCACCGATCGCGCCATGTTCACTGAGGCCTACGCCGTCATCCCGAAAGGCGTGATGCGCGACATCGTGACGAGCCATCTCCCGTTCTGGGACAACACGCGCCTGTGGGTGCTGGCACGTCCGCTCTCCGGGTTTGCCGAGACGTTTGCGCAATACATCATGGAAGTCGGCGCCGGTGGCGGCAGCGACAAGCCCGAGCAGGACGACAAAGCGGAAGGCGTGCTGTTCGTCGTCGAAGGCGAAATCACCGTGACGATTCAGGGTAAGGCCAACACGCTCACCCCGGGTGGCTACGCGTTCATTCCCCCCGCGGCCGACTGGCAACTGCGTAACAACAGCCAGGGCACTGCGCGTTTCCACTGGATTCGCAAGCACTATCAGGCGGTGGAAGGTCTGCCCTATCCGGAACCGTTCGTGAAGAACGAACAGGATGTCGAGCCGATCCCGATGCCGGGCACCGACGGTCGCTGGGTGACGACGCGCTTCGTCGATATGCAGGACATGCGTCACGACATGCACGTGAACATCGTGACGTTCCAGCCGGGTGGCGTGATTCCGTTCGCGGAAACGCACGTCATGGAGCACGGCCTGTATGTGCTTGAAGGCAAGGCCGTCTATCGTCTGAATCAGGATTGGGTGGAAGTCGAAGCCGGCGACTTCATGTGGCTGCGTGCATTCTGCCCGCAGGCCTGCTACGCCGGCGGCCCCGGTCCGTTCCGTTACCTGCTGTACAAAGACGTCAACCGTCACATGACGCTGACGTTGGGCGCACAGCCGAAGTAACTTAAGTCACCCGACGCGGACGTTCTCGAAACGCCCGCAGCCGCGCGTGTCGATGATCTCACTCATCTCGACGCGCGCGGTTTCGTTTCGAGCATCCCCACGAGCACCTTGGCGAGCGCACCGACCATCGGATCGGCCGTCGGACGGTGGAAGATCGCCAGCTCGAACGTATCGATCACCGGCAGGCCCTGCGCCCGGCCGAGTACCACATGCCCCGGCAAGACCGCGCGCGGCGGCACCAAACTGATTCCCATGCCGTCGGCGACAGCGCCCTGAATGCCGCTCAGACTGGAGCTGGTGAAGCTGATGCGCCAGTTGCGTCCCATGGCTTCCAGCGCGTTGATCATGTCGTCCCGGTACAGGCCGCGTGTCGGAAAGGTCACCAGCGGCACGGGATCGAGTCCGAACGACGGATGCTTCGCGCTGTCGATCCACGCCAGCTTCTCCGGACGGCTCGCCACCGATTCGCGGCTGTTGCGTCGCTGCTTGACCAGCACGAGATCGAGCTCGCCGTGATCGTAGCTGCCGAGCAGATCGCGACTCAGCCCGCTCGTCACTTCGAGCTTCACCTGCGGATACTGACGGTTGAAGCGCGCGAGCACCTGCGTGGTCGCCCCTGTAGCGAAGTCCTCCGGCACCCCAAGACGCACCGTGACGGCCACGACCGCGCCCGAGAGCGCTTCGAACATCTGGTCGTTAAGGGCGAGCATCTGACGCGCATAGCCGAGCAGCAACTCGCCGGCGTCCGTTGCGTGGACCTCGCGATTGCCACGGTCGAGCAGCTTGTGCCCGACCATGTCTTCGAGACGCCGGACCTTCTGGCTGACCGTGGACTGCGTCGAATGCAGACGCGCCGCCGCCGTGGTGAAGCTGCCGCAATCGGCCACCATGATGATCGAGCGCAGCAGATCCAGATCAAACAGCGGTCGATTCGATTTTGCACTGCCAGCCATGTCTCGTATTTGTTTTGTCGATGGATGGCTGAACTTGTATCACGCGCAACGAATGCCCGACAACTGGGGTTTTCGGCGTAGCCGGGCATTGACCGCGATCGCGTTAAACGCCGAGCGCCCTGCCATCGCTGCGCGGATCGTGCGCACCGCTCATCTGCCCCTGCGCACCGATGCGAATCGCCCCCGGGTGTCCCGCTAGCTGGCTTTGCGGCGGCAGCGGGCTCATCTCATGTCCACGAGCCGCAAGCGCCGTAAAGACCCCTGCCCCGGCGTCCTGTTCGAGCTTCAGACTGTCGCGGGTATCCGAGAACGTCTTGCCGAGCAGGAAGCGCGGACGCTTGAGCGCCGTGAGCGGATCCATCTCGTAGTCGATCAGACGCGTGAGCACGGCCGCGAGCGTCTGCGGCTGCCCGTCGGCGCCCTGTGTACCGTAAAGCAACTGCGGCCGCCCTTGCTTCAGATACATGCCCGGATTGAGCGTATGGAACGGGCGCTTGCCGCCCGCGAGCACGTTCGGACTCGTGGGGTCCAGGCTGAACGAGGCGCCCCGGTTATGCCACAGCACACCGGTATCGCCGAGCACCACGCCACTGCCCCAGTCGAAATAGACCGTTTGCAGCATGCTCACGCAGTTCCCCTGACTGTCCGCCGCGCCGATGTAGACGGTGTCGCCCGTCTTGAAGACGTGCGGCCAAGGCATCGCGCGATCCATGCGGATACTACGGGCGTGCGCGTCCAGATTCGCACTGGAGAGCAGACGATCCACGGGCACATCGACGAAGTCCGGGTCGGCCACGTAACGGTTGCGGTCGAGGAACGCGAGCTTCACCGCTTCGACGAGCACGTGATAGTAGTCGGCACTTCCCTCCGGCATCGACTTGAGATCGAAGCGATTGAGAATGCCCATGATCTCGAGCGTCGTCACGCCTTGCGTGGGCGGCCGCAGCCCGAGCAGTTCGCCGTCCCGATACGCCACGCGCAGCGGGACTTCTTCGCGCGCCTGCGCTCGCGACAGATCGCTGGCGCGCAAGGGGGAACCGACCTGCTTGAGTCCGGCGGCGATGCGTCCCGCGAGATCGCCTTCGTAGAACTCGCGACCCCCGTGCGTCGCGATGCTGTCGAGGCTTCTCGCCAGTGCGGGTTGATGGAACTGCTCGCCGACCTGCGGAATGCGTCCGCCAGGCATGAAGACGGACGAGAAGCCTTCCCAGCTCGGCAAGTCTCCCGCTCGGAACGTCTGCCAGAAGTGTTGCGACGGCGTGACCGGGAAGCCGTTTGCCGCATATTCGGTCGCGCGCGAAAACAGTGACGACCAGGCTTGCTGACCATGCCATTGCGTGCGGCTGAATTCGAACGCCTTGTCCCAGATGGCGACCGTCGCCGCTGTGGTCAGCGTCGCGCCGGGTCCGCGCACGGGAATCGCGCTGCCGTACGCCGATGTTTGCGCGGCGGCCTGTCCAATGCCGGAGAGCGTGCGCACGTTGCCGTCGCGATCGCTGATGACCATGAAGGCATCGCCGCCCAGACCGGTGAAGTGCGGATACGTCACGCTCAGTACCGCGCCGATGGCAATCGCGGCCTCGATGGCGTTGCCGCCCGCGCGCAGCACTTCCAGCCCTGCTTCGCTTGCCAGCTCGTGCGGGCTCGTGACCATGCCCCGCGTCGACTGCGCGAGGCGCGGACCGGCGTCTGTTTCGGTCTTGGAGAGTGCCGCAGGTGCAGTCGCCACAGCCGATGCTGCAGACGCCGTCGACATCGGCAACACGGCACTGCCCGCCAGTGCCGCCGTGCTCATCAGAAAGTCCCGGCGCGTGGTGCCGCTGGCCGCGTCGGCCGCCTCGGCCTCCTTTAAGGCGTTTTGCGGATGCGCCGGAGGTGTCGTGGTCAGCCCATCGGCCGTTTTTTGTGCGAACGTCATGCCGTCTCCCCTCGGGATTGTCGTTAGAGGACGAAGCGCGCCCGACACTGGCGACGCTTCGTCCGAACACCATCGAATCGTCAGATCAGACTTCTGCCTTCCAGCCCTTCCAGTTGCGTTGATGCGTGACTTCCGGCGCCGAATAGCGCTCCTTCACCCACGCGTACACCGGGCCGAGCGCATTCATCGCCACGGCGGCGGCGAGTGCGGCGAGCGGGTCTTGCGCGACCGGACCGAAGCCGCCGAACAGCGTGGCGAAGTACGTCGCGAAACCGAAGAACATGCCGGGAATGAAGTTCAGTCCCGGGAAGAAACGAGCGAGCGCCATCATCGAACCGTTACCCGCAAAGAGAATCACCATCTCGGCGAGCACCAGCGTGTTGCCGCTGAATTGCGTTGCCGCTTGCTTGAATCCCAGCACGATGAGAAACGCAAAGAATGAACCGACGGGCAGCGTCGCCCAGATGCGTTTGAGATTGACGAACGTTGGCCCGCCCATGGCGAAGGTGGCGGCCCAACTGATGAAGATGGCCCATGGCGGGAGATGCAACGGCAACATCGCAATCGGAATGGTGGTGACAGCTAGTAACGAGGCAACGACTTCCGCAGGCAGCTTCTTCATGATTGTCTCCTTGAGTTTTATAAGAACTTCATTGCGCACAACAACATGAATGCCGGTGAATTTCGCAGTGATGCTGCGTCACGACCGTGATACGGCCGCGTTTGATGACCCACAGGCGTGGCGGGATATCGAGCAGCGCATCGGCCACCCGGAACGTATCGAGAATGATCAGATCGGCCTGCTTGCCGACGGCGATGCCGTAGTCGTGCGACAGCCCGATGGCGCGCGCGGCGTTGTGCGTGCCCATATCGAGAATTGCCTGCTGATGCTCGGGCACCCCAAACTGCGCCACGTGCGCGAGCAGATTGCCGATCTGCAACATGTCGGCCTTGCCGAACGGCGTGAAGGCGTTGCGCACGTTGTTCGACGAGTACGCCACGTTCACGCCCGCGCTATGCAGCGCCTTGACCGGCGTAAGGCCGCGCCTCGGGTTCTGCGTGTCCTTGCGGCCGCCCAGATAGAGGTCGGTGGCCGGTAGCGTGACGATGCTGATCCCCGCCAGCCGGATCTGTTCGATGACCGGGGCAAGCTCGTCGGAATCGAGCGCGCCCAGACTGGTGACGTGCCCCAACGAGACGCGTCCCTGATAGCCCGTCTCGATGGTCTTTTGCGCAATGTAGGAGATCGCGGCGAAGCGCTGATCGCTGGTGTCGTCCGCGAAATCGGCATGCATGTCGATGGGCGCACCGAAACGTTGCGCCAGCTCGAACACGATGTCGATGTGCCGCTTCGTGTCGTCCCAGTTCAACTCGTTGTACGGGCATCCGCCAACGACGTCCGCGCCCATGCGCAGCGCATCGATCATCAGCTCGTACGTGCCTTTGGACTTGAGAATGCCCTCCTGCGGGAACGCCACGATTTGCAGGTCGAGCAGGCTGTCGTACTCGTCCTTGAGCGTGAGCAGCGTTTCCACGCCGATCAGCCCCTGAATCAGATCGACGTCGGGGTGCGCGCGCACGGCGACCGTGCCGTTCTTGACCGCCATGTCGAGCACCTGACGCGAGCGATCCAGCACGTCTTCGCGTTCCTGTTTGCTCTTGAGAATGCCGGTGACGCGAATCGCCTCATCGAGCGTGCCGAAGCGCGCCGGCAGCCGGCGATGCAGCAGCGCCTTGTCCAGATGCAGATGCGCCTCGACGAGGCCGGGAATCGCGGCGCGACCCTGAGCGTCGATCTGCTCGTCGGCGCTGGCGTCGATCCCCGGTTCGATCGCAGCGATACGCCCGCCCTTGATGGCGATGTCCACGAGCGGCGCGTCATCGCGCACGCACACGTTGCTGATCAGCAGGTCCACATGCATGGTGCGGTCTCCTTACGTCACGAATTGTTTGAATGGTTGAAGTGCTGGCAGAACACCGGGAAACACTGCCGGCCGGGTGGCAAAGGTCTGAACTCATCGTAGGGGCGGGCCCGAGCGCAGGGCATCGGGATTTGCTGGTTTTCGTCTAGGAATTTCCCTAGACGCGGTGCAGCAATCCAAACGAGCGGTAAATCGATGGGTCCGCGGGACCCAACTGGGGAGAAAAATCGCGCGGGAAATCGCAGCGCCGGACGGGAGTCCGGCGCGAGCGGGCATGCTGGAGCAAAACGTCGATGTCAGGCGTCGGTGCCCGCGACGATCAGGCCATTTTCGATGGCGTAGTGGACAAGGCCTGCCGTCGATGGAATGTCCATCTTGGTCAGAATGTTCGCCTTGTGGGTGCTGACGGTCTTGGCCGACAGCGACAGGCAACGCGCGATGTCGTTGATGCCGTTGCCTTCGACGAGCATCTGGAAAATCTGAAACTCCCGCGCAGTGAGACGCGTATGCGGTAGCGCCTGCGCAGGTTGTTGAAGCTGACGCACGAGTTTTTCCGCCACCAGCGGCGAGACGACTGTGCCCCCACGCGCCACGCGACGGATCGCGCTCATCAGTTGTTCCGATTCGGCGTTCTTCGTCAGGTACCCGGCAGCACCCGCGCGAATCGCCTGCACGGCGTATTGCGATTCCCGATACATGCTCAGCACCAGCACCGGCAGCGCGGGATAGGTCGCCTTGATTTGCGCGATCAGCGCGATGCCGCTCTTGCCCGGCATCGACATGTCAAGCAGCAGCACGTCGACGGTGGTGAGGCGCAGGCGCTTGAGGACGTCGTCACCGTCCACCGCCTCGGACACGACGGCCATGTCGGGCGCCATCGCAATGATCTTTTTCAGGCCATCGCGAATGATGGCGTGGTCGTCTGCAATCATCACGCGCATGACGACGACCCCGCTTCGGCTGCGCCCGCAGGCGCTGCGTCGTGCAATGAATCGCGCTCGTGCGGGGTGTCAACACCCGTCAGCCCGCCTGCGCCCGCTCGCGCCGGAATCCGGACCAGGATGCGCGTGCCCTGCCCCGGCGCGCTATCGATCTCGAACGCGCCGCCCAGCATCAATGCGCGCTCGCGCATGCCCATCAGCCCCAGACGCTGTCCATGTCCGGCACGAGCGGTGTCCATGCCCCGACCATCGTCGGCAATGCTCACGTGGCAGTGTCCTTCGCGCAGATCGAGCGCCACGCGCACGTGTGTCGGCTGGCCGTGACGGCTCGCATTGGTGAGTGATTCCTGCACGATGCGGAAGATCGCCGTGCTGCATTCGCTGTCGAGGCATGCCGTAACCGCTTCGGGCATGACCAGCTCGCACGGTAGCCCATGACGCTGTGTGAACGACTCGGTGAGCCACTCCAGCGCAGCGTGCAGCCCGAGTTCGTCGAGCACTGCGGGACGCAGATCGGCGGCGATCCGATGCACGGCATCGATGGTTTCGTCGACCAGTTCCTTGAGCATCTGGATGTGGGCCGACTGATCCGCAGCGGGCATGTCGGGCTGCGTCTCCAGATAGTTCAGGCCGAGGCGAAGGCCGCCCAGCCATTGACCGAGTTCATCGTGAAGCTCGCGGGATAGTCGCGTGCGCTCCGCTTCGCGCACGGTTTGCAGATAAGCGGAGAGTTGGCGCAATTGCGCGCGCGAGTCGAGCAATGCCATCTCGGAGCGCTTGCGGTCGGTGATATCCCGGGAGATGCCGACCGTGCCGACGATGCGACCGAGCTCGTCGCGTACGGGCATCTTGACCGTGTCGAACCAGCGCGGCGCGCCGTCCGCACCGGGGCGGCTTTCCTCGTAGCGACGCCGCATGCCGCTCGCGACAACCGCTTTGTCCGTGGCGAGGTACACGCGTCCCCAGTCAGACGACCAGACCTTGTCGGGGGTACTGCCGATGATGTCGGCTTCGCTGCGGCCGCACGCGGCCATGAAGGCCTCGTTGACGAGGATGTAACGCGACTCGGTGTCCTTGAGCCACGCCTGATCCGGGATGTTGTTCAGAATCGCCCGGTGCAGTTCGCCATGCGTCTCCACTGCGTCTCCTTGCCGTACCGATGAAATGGCGCGGCGCAACACAGTCAGAGGCTCGCAAACAAGGCGTTCGCCTTGCCGGAGGTACGCGGTGACATCGGCGCCGGTCCGGAACCAATATAGCCAGACCGACGTTCGCGCGCGCCTCTAGTTTTCCCGCATATCGGAATGCTGCGTCGTTTCATGAATTTTTCTGATGAACGCGAGGTACACCCGACAACCCGGGGAGACACGGCAGCGCCCGGGCCGCGTGAGCGACGCTATCGATCAGCCCGCTTCACCGAGCAGGGCCTGCGGCCACCCGACGATCTGCTTGCGGCGCGGCGTTGCGTAGGTGCGCACCTTCGACGTGCTCAGGCCCAGACGCACCAGCGATTCGGCCAGCGCGACGGCGGCGGATACGCCATCGACGACGGGCACGCCCGTGCGCTCGCGAATCTTCGCATCGAGCCCGACCATGCCGCCGCAGCCCAGGCAAATGACTTCGGCGTGATCGTCACGCACGGCACGTTCGGCTTGCGCCACCACGGCGTCGATGGCGCGCACCGGGTCGCGCTCCAGTTCGAGCACCGGCATGCCGCTTGCGCGCACCGAGGCACAACGTGCATCGAGACCGGCGAGCTTCAGACGGTCCTCGATCAACGGCACCGTGCGATCGAGCGTGGTGACGACCGAATACCGGTGGCCGAGCAGCATCGCCACGCTTGCGGCGGCTTCAGTGATGTCGACGACCGGCACATTCAGCAGTTCCTGCAACCCTTCACGCCCATGCTCGCCGTAACCCGCCTGAATGACGGCGTCGTAAGGCTCGTCGTAGCTCATGACGCGTTGCATGACGGCAATCGCGGCGAGATAGCTCTCGAAGTTGCCTTCGACGGATTCGGCGCCAAAGTGCGGCGTGAGGCCGACGATTTCGGTACCCGGCGACGCGCTCGCACGTGCATGGTGCGCAATGGCGTCGGTTATCGCGGCCGTCGTATTGACGTTCACGACGAGGATCTTCATAAACACTCCTGATGGGGGTTGAGACAGTGGATGCAGCGGTCGTGCAAGCAGGTTGCCCTGCCCCCGCACCGAACGAGGTTCGACGCTCGGGGGCAAGGCAACCAGCGGGGGTTCAGTGCGCAGCGCTATCGACGGCGAAGTGCTCGCCCGAGCAGTCCTCGAACGGCTGCCGACGGTCCGAAATCGCGTAGTAGACGCCACCGGCAATGCCCGCGCCCAGCAGCCACGAGAACGGGGTGAGCGCGCTGAACGCGGGGACCAGCGCCGCCGTCACGGCCACGAGTGCCGAGGGCACCAGTGCGATCAAAGCTTTCGGATTCACGCCACGGAGATAGTGATAGGTGCTGCCGCGCATCTCGCTGTACAGATGCGGCACGTGCACACACGTCTTGCGCAGCAGCCAGTAGTCGACGGTGATGATGCCGTACAGCGGCCCGAGCAACGCCCCCAGCCCCGAGAGGAAATACACGATCACGATCGGGCTGTTGTACAGATTCCACGGCAGGATCACGACGGCAATCGTGGCGCTGATGAGTCCCGCGCGGCGGAACGTCAGGCGATGCGGCGCGAGGCTCGTGAGCACGAACGCCGGGGCGACGAAGTTCGCCATGATGTTGACGGCGACCGTCACGACGAGGAACGCAAGGCATCCGAGCACGAGGAACGTCTTGTCGGGAATCGTCGCGATGATTTCGGTCGGGCTGTGGATGATCTGGCCGTTCAGGCTGAACTGTGCACCGGCAAGCACGAAGCTGATGACGGCGAAGATCAGAATGTTGACGGGCAGCCCCCAGAAATTCCCCGTGCGAATCACCTTGCGGCTCGGTGACGCCCGAGTGAAGTCGCAGAAATTGAGCACCAGCGTGCCGTAGATCGCGAGCCACAGCGCGCCACCGGCGAAGACTTTCGTCCACATGGCGAAACCGGTCAGCGGCTCCCCCACCGACATGGCGATGTGACCGCCCGCGCGGTGGTACATCCACACGGCAAGGCTCGTCACGGTGATCAGGATGATCGGCCCGGCGAACGCCTCGTACTTGCGCACCATCTCCATGCCATACGCCAGAATCGCGAGCTGCACGAGCCAGATGGCAATGAAACTGACCCAGCCGAGCGTCGAGAGCCCCAGCACGGCGTTGTGATCGTAGGCCGCCAGCCCGGGCCAGACAGCCACGAGCAGCACCCGTAGCACGACCGAGGCGAGATACGTCTGAATGCCGAACCATGCAATGGCGATCACCGCGCGAATGATGGCGGGGATCTGCGCGCCGTACACGCCGAAGCTCATGCGGCTGATCACGGGAAACGGCACGCCGGTCTTGTGTCCCATGTACCCCGTGAGGTTCATGAAGATGTAGACGAGCGCCGCACCGATGGCGAGCGACGCCAGCATCTGCCAGCCCGTGAGGCCCAGCGCGAAAAGGCCGATGGCGAAGGAATAGTTGGCGATGTTGTGCACATCGTTGGTCCACAGCGCGAAGATGCTGTAGCGGCCCCAGCGTCGTCCCTCCGACTTCGTGGGGGCCAGGTCGGCGTTATGTAGCCGTGGGCTGAGGCCATGTGCCGACGGCGTATGTGCGTGTGCCTGCCCGGTCGAGGGCATCGCGCCCAGGACCTCGTTCGAAACGTCCCATTGCATCCGCATTGTCTCCTTGATGAAGCAAGGACGGCCTGACCGCTTATCTGTTGCCTGCTGTGCGGTCTTCGTACCGTCCCCGCTGAATGCGTGTTGGTGCTCTGGAGTATGGGTGGGACGTTTCGAATTGGGAAATTAAATGTTTGGTTGCCTGCTATTCGGAAAATGGATGCATGCCGGACGAGGAAAGCTCGCGTGTTCCGCTCATCCGTCGTAGCCGCGAAACAGACCGCACAGGCGGAAGACGTCTTCCGTGTAAGGCATGTTCTTGACCTTGCAGTAACGGCTGGCGAGCTTCATCAGTTCCTTGATGTCGCGTCCGCTCGCCTTCGGATAGCGGGCCGCGAGCGTTTCGATCAGGCCGTCGTCGAGATACGCCCCGACCTGCTCCGCCTGCATGCGCCACAGTCTGCGCGCGTCGGTCGCGCATGGCGTCTCGTAGTGAATGGTCGCGATGCAACGCGAGAGAATCGCGTCGTCCACATCCCCGATGCGGTTCGTCGTCATGAACAGCAAGCCGTGGAAGTACTCCAGCGAGCGCAGGAATTCCGCCACGATGGCGTTGTGCTCCAGATCGTTGTCGCGCCGCCGGATGTACACGTCCGCCTCGTCGAGCAACAGGATCGCGTTCCAGCGCATGGCGCGGCGCAGAATGCTCATGAGGGTGGCGCCGACCGACGCCGCCGTCGTGCCCAGTTGTCCGGAATGCACGCGGTACAACGGCTTGCCGACGACTTCGGAATAGATCTCCGCCGTGAGCGTCTTGCCCAGGCCCGGCGCCCCCTGACACAGGATCGTGGCGCCGCCCGATTTGCCGGGAACGAAGTCCGGCATCATCGCGTCCATGTTCGACGTCAGAATATCGATCAGGTCGTGGTGATGCGCCGGCAACACCAGTTTGTCGCGCAGGCTCGGCTGGTATTCGTACTCGGTCATGTTCTGCACGTGCACCCAGAGATTGCGATGCCAGTCCAGATGGAACACGTGCACGTAGCAATGCAGCGGAATCGTCTCGAACGCCTGCGCGATCTCGGCATTGCGCCAGAAGTCGGCGTCGCACGCCATCTCGAAGTTGCGCTCCAGGCGCTCTTCGTCGTTCACACACTTCGCTGTCACGCCATCGCCCACGCGAATCAGTTCCGTGCCGCCCTTCGGATCGACGGAGAACGCGGCACGACTCAGCACGAACTGCGCGCCGAACGCACGCTGCACACGCAGGAAGCGCTGGGCGTGCTGTTCGTATTCGGCCTTGAACTCGGCGCATTCCTTGTAGAAGCCGAACTCGGCGAGCAGCTCGGGAATCGTGCGATTCGCAATGTCGTCGCGCGTGAAGACCAGCGACGTGGTCATGCCGGAGCGGCGCGGACGATGTTCCGTCGGGCTCAGGTTGGCCGATTGCATCGTGTTGGCCAGCATGTCCACGACGACATACGGAGACCCCTGATCCGGCTCGACATAGCGCAGTCGACGCACGAGCCACGGCAGCAGCGCGCCGTCGCGATGACGCTGATACAGCCAGCCGTCGATGACGTCGCGCGCAAGGTAGGCGACCAGCCCCGGCACCAGCTTGTCCAGACTCGGAATGACGCGGGCCTGCGGCGCGTTGTAGACGTTGTCCAGCGCAAGCATCTGGAACATCAGCGCCCGCTCGTTCTGCGACTTGCTCAGCACGTAGAGCGTATTGAGCGACTTGGCGTCGAACCATTCGCTGGAGACGAGCATATTGCCGCGACACACGCCGTAGGCCGTCAATTGCTTGCCCAGCGGCGAGTCGGTGCCGATCAGTTGCATCAGCGGGTGAATCAGTGATTCGGGAATTTCGAAATCCATGGACGGCACTCCCCGTATGGCGTGTCAGGCGGATGAGGTCTTTAAGACGTTCGTGACATTCGCAACATTCGGCCCGGGCGCTGCGTCGTATCGACGCGGGCAGCGCGTGTAGACCGGTGCGCGCGTTCAGGCGAGGAAGAAGTCGATGGCTTTTGCCACGACACCCGGCTCGATGATGTGCAGCCCGTCGAATTCGACGTATTGCACATCGTAGCCCGCCGCTTTGAGCTTGTTTGCGTTTTGTCGCCCGCTGGTGGCGATCGGCAATTGCTCGTCGATCAAGCCATGCGCGATGAACACCTTCGGCAGCCCTTCCTGCACGAAGATCGACATGAAGCCGCCGGAAAACGCGATGACGTGGCTCGCAATGTCGCCATTCGTCACCCCGATGGACAACGCATAGCTCGCGCCGTCGGAAAAACCGGCGAACGCCACATGCTGCGTGTCGATGGCATAGCGCGCCGCGACCCGGCGCAATGCCGCCTGCAACCGCTCCAGATCAGGCCCGTTACCGCCAATGACGATGTCCCACGTCGGGAAGGTCGAGTGCGGGGCGAGCACGAGAAACTTGTGGCGATCGGCATGCGCTTCGATGAACGGCAACACCTTCTCGGGGAAACCGCCCGCGCCGTGGAACATCACGAACAGCGGCACCGGCTTGTCAGTCGGCAAATCGTCGGGCACATACAGCACGGCGTCGCGTGTCTCGCTCAGACCGAGGGGGTGACGCCCGGGCGCGAAGGGTTCGGAAGCGGAATCAGAAGCGGGATCAAAAGCGGAAGCGGCGGCCGACGCAGCCTCAGGCGTCGCCAGAGGCATCGATGCGGACGTGATGACGTCCGGTGACATGCGTCCGAACAATGAAGGGTCGAACATGGCGCGGTGATTGTCTCGTGATCGTTGATGTTATTGATATATTGTATATCACACATTTCTTCACGGACATTCGGTATTTGCCGCGCAGCCGCCTTATCCGGCCATGTAGGTGGTTAATCCGGCCACGAGTGCATCGAAGGTGACTTTGCATCGGGGGCTTGAACGCAGGTCTTCGTGCATCGTCACCCAGGTGTGCAACCGGAAGCGAAACGCGCTGGGCAAGATCCGCACGAGACGCGCATCGCGTCTGGCGAGCGGCACCTGACATCCCCCGATGCCGTACCCTGCGCGAATCATCGCCAGTTGCGACAGATCGCTGTCGGTGCGGAACGCGAAGTTGTCGCGCGACCACACGGGCACGCCGCGCGTGGCTTCGCGCAGGAAAGGTGTCATCTGGTCGAAGCCGATCACCGTATGGTGCGCGAGATCGGCCAGCGACGCCGGCACGCCATGGCGTGCGAGGTAATCGTCGCGGGCATGCAGTCCGACGTCGATGATCCCCACCCGCCGCGCGATCAAGGCGTCTTGCTGCGGAGGCGCCATGCGCACCGCGATATCCACTTCGCGATGCAGCAGATCCTGAATGCGGTTCGTAGGCACGAGTTCGATGGTGAGGTCCGGATGCGCGCGGCGCAGCGCCGTCAGGATCGGCGGCAACACCTCCACCCCGACCACCTCGCTTGCCGAAATCCGTACGACACCGCGTGCACCGTCCCCATGACTGGCGGCCGCCCGCTCGAACGCCAGCGCCGTGTGCTGCATGGCCTGTGCGTGCGGGCGCAGCGACTGTGCGGCATCCGTGGGCAACAGGCCGGTCTGCGAGCGGGTGAACAGCGTTTGCCCGAGCGCCGCCTCAAGCGCCGCAATATGACGGCCCGCGGTCGGCTGCGTGATACCCAGCGCACGCGCGCCGCCCGACAGCGAGCCTTCCGTCAACACGGCGAGAAACGTCCGGTAAAGGTCCCAACTCAGTTCAGAGGTCATGTTCCCCACCATACAAAAATGTATAGCCGATAGATGATTTTCGGCAATTTTATTCCAACTCGCTCGCGCGGAGAATGGCATCACCGACAACCAACGAGGTGCCTCCTCATGATCCAATCGACTCAACGAAAAGTGTCCCGTGCGCTGGTCCTCGGCGCG
Organism: Pandoraea sp. ISTKB; assembly: GCF_001721285.1. Classification (NCBI taxonomy): domain Bacteria; kingdom Pseudomonadati; phylum Pseudomonadota; class Betaproteobacteria; order Burkholderiales; family Burkholderiaceae; genus Pandoraea; species Pandoraea sp. ISTKB. The sequence continues at coordinate 71,198 of NZ_MAOS01000034.1, read as the reverse complement.
ACGGGTGGCATCGGCGGCGAAGTCACGCTGCAACTGCTCACGGCCGGGTGGCAGGTGCGTGCACTGCGTCGTGGCGGTGCGCCGCACTCGGCCGCGTCCGCGACCCAGGCGCCCGACATCGGCATCGAATGGATCGACGGCGACGCCATGCAAGCGGACGATGTGCTCGCCGCCGCGCGCGATTGCGATGTGATCGTGCACGCCGTCAATCCGCCGGGGTACCGCAACTGGAACACGCAGGTGTTGCCGATGCTCGACAACACCATTGCCGCCGCCACGCGGTATGGTGCGACCATCGTCCTGCCGGGCACCGTCTACAACTATGGTCCGGAGACATTTCCGAGGCTGCGCGAAGATGCGCCGCAACGCCCCCTCACACGCAAGGGCAAGATTCGCGCGACGATGGAAGCCCGTCTGCGCGACGCCAGCCGCAACGGCGTGCAGACGATCATCGTGCGTGCCGGGGACTACTTCGGCCCACGCACACGCAATAGCTGGTTTGCGCAAGGACTCGTGAAGCCGGGGCAACCGGCGCGTATCGTGCAAGTCCCCAATGCCCCCGGCATCGGTCATGAATGGTCTTATCTGCCGGACGTCGCGCGCGCCATGGTCATGCTGATCGAGCGACGTGCCACCCTCGCCGATTTCGCCAACTTCCATATGGCGGGTCATTGGGATGCGGACGGCACGGAGATGGCCGCCGCCATCACCCGAGTCATGGCGCGCCATGGTATCGAGGTCACGACCCGGCGCTTCCCGTGGTGGCTGATGACGTTGCTGTCGCCCTTCGTCACGACGCTGCGCGAAATGCGTGAGATGCGTTACCTGTGGAAGCAACCGGTACGCATGGACAATACCCGGCTCGTCGATGTGCTCGGTGAAGAACCGCACACGCCGCTCGACGTCGCCGTCCACGCCACGCTCGAAGGGCTGGGATGCCTGCCGGGAAAGCCGTCGGCCAAGGGTTTCGCATACCCCTGATTTATACAAGTGTTAACTTGCATAAATCACCATGCGCTCCTATCCTTTGGCGTACTTCCCAATGCTCGTCTTCGCGAAGACGGGCATCCCGAAACCACAGGAGCCCCTGCCGATGTCCGGTGTTGTCGAGACGTTCGATGCTTTCGTAATTTTCAAGCTGGTGCTGGTGGCCGGACTGACGTTATGGTCCGCCATCGCTGCGCTGAACAATGTGGTGGCGTTCAGCGCGTCGGCGGGGGCTATCGGTGCCACGTTGATCATGGCGCCGTTACGTGCGCCACCGGCCATCGACCTCCCGCTGTTGCGTCGGGCATTGCGCGCGAAGGGCTGGTCCGTGCTGGCGCTATCGATCGTGATTGCCCTTCAGATCGCGGCCACCGTCTGCCTCGGATGGGGTGGCATTCAGTTGGCGGGAGCCATCGGCCACGGCGCGACAGCGACGGCCATCGCATGGGCCACGCTCGGCCTTAGCGCGCTAAGCGCCGCGTGGCTGATGATGATGATCGGCGGCCTGTGGTTCGGCTACTGGATCCGTCAGGAAGGTCTGCAACTCACGCACATGATGTTGCTGACACTGACGATTGCCGCGGCCGCCGTGCTGCGAATGTAATCCGGGATGTAATCAGTCGCCGCGCGCCCCGCCGAGCAGACGCGAGATGCGCCGCGCCGCATCGGTGAGCGCTGCGACCGTCTGCGGATTCGGGTGAGCGGGCAGATAGTGGATCGAGCCGACGATGGCGAGCGTGCCGAACAGCGATCCGTCGTCCTGCACGATCGGTGCGGCCAGCGCGTTCACGCCCAGAAACACCTCCTCAGGCGCATCGGCCCAGCCCCGCTCGCGTACCAGCGCCAACTCGTGCGACAACCGCATCGCGTCGGTAATGGTATGCGGCGTGCAGGCGTCGAGCGGCGCGGCGAGCACTGCGTCGCGCCGGTCCTGTGCGCCGAACGCCAGCGCAATCTTGCCCTGCGCCACGCTATGCAACTTGAACTGCGTGCCCGGGTGCAGCAGGATCTCCAGCGGACTGCGACCTCGCATCACATCGAGCACGACCACATCGGTTTCCGTGAACGAACTGATGACGATGGTCTGCCCCACGGCATCGCGCAATTCTTCCATGACGGGACGCGCCAGTCCCACGACATCGAACTGCTTGACCAGCTTCTGGCCCAGCAGGAACAGACGCCAGCCGATGCGGTACCGGCTCGTGCGCGGGTTCTGCACGACATACCCTTCCTGACGCAGCGCCGTGAGATGGCGATGCACTCGTGCCTTGGGTACGCCGAGCGCTTCTGCCAGATGCGTGACGCCGCACTCGGCATTGCGCTCGGCCAGCAACTCCAGAATGCGCAGCGAAATGACCGAAGTCGACGACGTGTTGAGTTCGTCTGCGCCCCGCTCTCCCGCATCGCCCGCCGCGTCGCCCATGCCGCGCTCCGCCGCGCCCGGCGCAGTGGCGGCACGTACGGTGCGAGGGCTGCGGGCGCTCTGGATCACGTCGTTCAGGCTGTCCTTCGATCGTTTCACTGATTGTCCTTTGTCACTGTCGCCGCACGTCGACTAAGCGGTTATTGCGCGTCGAGCGAGATGAAACGCTCGCCGAACACGTGATAGCGCTGCGGCTTGTTCTTGTTCGCGTCCTCGGGGCGCACGTAACGAATCGAGCTGCGATTGCGACACGCCCGCGGCAGAACGAAGCAACGGATGAACGTGGTATCGCGCGCCTCGGTCGTCGGTGCGAGCACCGGCGCGTGGCCGAGTTCGAGCCAGGCCTGTCCCGGCCCGTGGGTGTGCGATGCGCCGAGCGTCTCGATCGTGATCTCGCCCTCCAGCGTGCAACGCACGCCGGGGCCTTGATGCACGTGCGTATGCGCCACGCCGCCGGGGGGGAATTGTACCTTGTCGCAACGCATGAGCCACTGTTGGCGCGGGTCCAGCTCGATCGGCGCGGCAAGCTTGAGCGTCGACGATGCCCCCGGTGCCGAAGCAATCTCTCCCGGCGACGGCTCGTTGCCCGTCATCAACTCCCAACGCCACAACGTCGCCCCTTCGCTGCCCGCGATCAGCGCCACGCTGTCCTCGCCCAGCCAGGCACTTTGCGCCGGATGGTGCTGGGCGCCCGTATCGAACTCGATGGCCACGTCGCCATGCACGACGTAAATCGCCCGGCGCGCGGCCGGCAGATACACGGGCGGATGGTTCGGTGCGATGACATCTTCAAACAAACGCAATTGGAACGGCTTCACTTCTCGATCTCCTGTGACCAACCTGTTGCCCCGACCATCGAGACAACCTTGATGATGAGTATCGACTATCGATACGCAAAGCACCATTTATGGTTTACCACGAGAACAGATTTCCAAATGTCCTGTTACCATTCAAACGAAATCATTCCCATACGTATCGATAGTCGATACGTGAGGTATGACACTAGGATGGGTTCCATGAAGGAGACAAGAATGGACACTGGCACGACCGCCCTGAATTCGGCGGGCGCGGCACGCCGGCCGTGGTATCGCGGTGCGAGCGCTGCGCAATGGCGCGCGTTTGGTTCGGCCTATATCGGCTGGATGCTCGACATCATGGATCTGATGCTGTTCGCGATGGTGATTCGCTACATCAGCGTCGATCTGCATTTCGACAAGGGCGTGGCGGGCATCATCGCATCTCTCACGCTGCTGGCGACGGCCTTCGGCGGCCTGTTCTTCGGCTTTCTCGCCGACCGCATCGGCCGCACCAAGTCGATGATTCTCTCGATCCTTTGCTACTCCATCGGCACCGCGCTGTGCGGCTTCGCCGATTCGGTGACGTCGCTGCTCATCTTCCGCTTCCTGCTCGGTCTCGGCATCGGGGGCGAGTGGTCGGCGGGTGCCGCACTGATCACCGAGACGTGGCCTGCCGAGCATCGCGCCAAGGTCATGGCATGGGTGCAGAGTGCGTTTGCCGTGGGTTATGCGGTGGCCGCCATCGTGGCCGCCGTGATCCTGCCGCACTTCGGCTGGCGCTGGGTGTTCGCGTTCGGTCTGGTGCCGACGGTGCTGGCCTTCTGGGTGCGCCGTCACGTGGAGGAACCGGCGATCTGGCGTGAGCAGCGCGTGCGACTGACGCTCGGTCAGACGCTTGGCATGCTGTTCGGCCCGTATGCCCGTCGTACGATCGTCGGCCTCGCCTTCACGGCGGCGGCGATGTGCGGTTACTGGGGGTTGTTCACGTGGATTCCGGCCTATCTGTCGACGCCGATCGACCAGGGTGGCCCGGGCTTCGATCTGATCCGTTCGACGACGTGGATCGTCATTATGCAGGTCGGCGCGGCAGCGGGCTTCGTGTGCTTCGGCTACATCGCCGATCGCATCGGATGCCGCAAATCGTTCCTGCTGTTCTTCATCGTGTCGGCGATCACGGTGCCGCTCTATGTCGTGATCCGCGAGCCGATGCTGCTGCTGGCGTTCGGTCCGGTCGTGGCCTTCTTCGGCACGGGCTTCTATAGCGGCTTTGCCCCGACGTTCGCCGAGATGTTCCCGACGCAGGTGCGCGCCACCGCACAGGGTTTCATCTACAACACGGGACGCGCCGCCAGCGCCCTCGCCCCGGCTGCCGTCGGTCTGCTCTCGCGCGGCGAGAACGTGAGCGTCGCGCTGGGCGCGACCGCCGGGTTCTTCCTGCTCGCGGCCATCATCGTCTACTTCTTCCTGCCGGAAAGCCACGGCGAAGCGCTCGCCTGAATTGGCGTCTGCGTCTCATGCTGAAGGTTGCGTCACGACGACATGACGACATGACGACATGACGACCTCACGCGCCGGTGACATGCCCTGTCACCGGCGCGTGGTCGTTCTCACTTCCCTCGATCTATCAGACTCCCCTGCGGTGTCACGTTGTGATTACCCAGTAGTCGATGCGGATTCCGACAACCGAATGACCGACGCGCAATCCGAATAGAGGCGTGCGACGTCGTCGGCTCTCAGCGTCAGCACGGCCCGCTGGTTGACGTACCCTTTGTCCGTGATCTCCCCCTGCTCCAACGACGGCGACGATGCCAGGATGGCAGCCCGCGCGGCCCGTTGCGAACTGCCCGCGTCCTGTGCGAGTTGCGCAAGCGCCTGCGCGATGTGCGAGCGCACGTCGTCGTGCATTGCCATCGCCTTGCCCGCATGGGTCTCTTGCCGCGTGCCGGGAGGTGCCGCCACATCAGCCACCCTCGCTCGCATGGCGGGACTCGGAAAGATCAACAGCCCGATTTCATCGCGGTCATGGCCCGCGATCACGACATCCGATGCATACGGCGCCAGCGCCGTCACCGCGCGCAAACGCAGTGCACCAACGGAGACCCACGTGCCGCTCGTCAGCTTGAAGTCCTCGGACACGCGACCGTCGAAGATCACGCCCGCACCCGGATCGTCGACATCGGACAAACGGCCCGCGTCTCCGGTACGGTAGAAGCCCTCCTCGTCGAATGCGGCCGCCGTGGCGTCAGGGTCCCCGGCGTAGCTGCGAAAGACCGATGGTCCACGCACGCGCATCTCCAGCTTGTCGCCGTTGGGCACGAACTTGAGTTCGTTGCCCGGCGTGGGCAGGCCGATGTTGCCCGCCCCCGGGATCGGGAAATGTACGCTCGTGATGAGCGGCGACGTCTCCGTCGCACCCCACGCCGAAGTGAAGAACGGCATCGTGTCGCAATGGCGTGACGCCAGTCGCTCGAAGCGCTGCCAAACCGCCGGCGGCAAACTCGCCGCCGCGTAGAACAGCACTTGCAGACGACCGAAGAAGCGCGCGGCGAAGTCCTCGTCGTCCTCCAGAAACGGCGCGAGCGCTTCGAAGCCCTTCGGTACGTTGAAGTGCAGCGTGGGCGACACATCGCGCAGGGCTTCCACGGAACGGCCGATCAGCTCCGGCACAGGGCGTCCATCGTCCACATAGAAGGCGCCGCCATTGCGCAACGCCATGTGAAAGTTGTGATTCGCGCCGAAGGTGTGGCTCCAGGGCAGCCAGTCGACGACGATCGGTGCGGCTTCATCGAGAAAATGCCAGCATTGCGCAATCATCTGCTGGTTGGCGGCCAGCATCCGGTGCGTGTTCACCACGATCTTCGGCTTGCCGGTCGATCCCGAAGTCAGCAGCAGCTTGGCCGTGTCTTCGGGACGTACCTGTGCGAAGACCGTGTCGAGCGCCGCCGACGCCGACGTACTCGCCAGCGCGTCGAACGTCAGCCAGCCGGGGCGCGCATTGCGCGTCGCCACGATGGGGCATGCGATCGGCGCGCCGTCCAGCGCGCGCGAATAGGCGTCGCCATCTTCCACATACACCAGCGCCGGATCGAGCCGCGCGAGAATGCCATGCAGCTTGCTCATGTCCTTCGCGATACGCGAGTAAGCCGACGACACGATGGCGGTCTGACGCCCCGCCATCATCGCACCGAGCACGAGCAACGCATGATTCACGCTGTTGTCCGACAGGATGACCACCGGCCGGTCGCGCGGTACGTCCAGATCGAGCAAGGCCTGCCCGATGCCGCGCGCCATCGCCAACGCTTCGCGATACGTCACGCGTCGCCAGAGATCCGTGGACGTCGCACCCTCGCCCGCCTGACGACGCTCGGCCACGAACACGGCGTCGGGCGTGCGCGCCGCCCATTGCACGAGCCAGTCGGCCGGGCTGCGCGCGAACTCGCCCAGCGGGGTGCGCGAGCGGATGACGAAACTGCCGTCCGCGCGCTGCTCACGCTCGATATCCGGTCGGGCAAGACGGCGCGCGCCGGCCGTCGCCACGCTCAGTCGATCGTCCACTTTCCGCCCTTGACCGTGACGAGCACGCGACCGTCTTCGCCGTAAGCCGAATGGTCCTGTGCGTTGACGTTGATCATGCCGTGCGTGGCAGCCAGACCGCGCGTCTGTTCGATGGCGGCGACCAGGGCGTCGCGAAACGCCTGCGTGCCCGGCTGCGCCTGCTTCGCCGCGACTGCGACAGCACGGTCGAGCACCAGATAGGCGTCGTACGCATACCCTGCGAACAGGTTGCGCGAGCCTGCGCCGTACTGCGACTCGTAGCGCTTGGCGAAGTCCGTCGCCACGGCCTTGCCCGGATGGCTCGCCGGCAGTTGCTCGGCCACGAGAATGTTGCCCACCGGCAGAATCACGCCCTCGGCGCTCTTGCCCGCCACGCGCAGGAAGTCGTTGTTGGCCACACCGTGCGTCTGATAGATGCGCCCTTTATAGCCGCGCTCGCGCAGGGTGCTCATCGGCAGCGCACCGGGTGTGCCGCTCGCCGCGATGATCACGGCATCGACATTGGCCGACATCACCTTGAGTGCCTGCGCCGTCACCGACTGGTCATTACGGGCATAGCGCTCGACGGGCGCCACCTGAATCTGACGTGCCCCCGCCCGGGCCTGAATGTCCTTGAGCCACGCTTCGCCGTACGAGTCGCTAAAACCGATGAAGCCCAGCGTCTTCACCTTGTGCGCCTTCATGTCGTCGAGCACCGCGTCGGCCATGACCGCGACCGACTGCGGCAACGAGAAGACGTAGCGCATCTGCGCCGCGCTCGGCACGAACGGACACAGCCCCAGTTGCGGCGTGCGCGTGTCGGCCGCCACCGCCGCCACCGCCAGACACGCCGGCGTGGTGGATGACCCGATGATCGCGTCGACCTTGTCTTCCGTGGCGAGTCGCCGGGCGTTCTTCGTCGCGGTGGTCGGATCGGTGGCGTCGTCGAGCACGACGTAGCGTGCCGGCAGCCCGCCGAGCGTCTGCGGCAGCATGCTGATCGCCTGCTTCTCCGGAATGCCGAGCGAAGCGCCCGGACCGGTGGTCGACAGCGTGACGCCGACGGTGACGCCCGCCGGTTGCGCGCTCGCCTGCGTCGAGGCGCAAAACGCCGCAACGCACAACGACAACGCTGAGAGCGAGAAAGCAAAACTGCGTGTGAACCCGTTTGCCGCCATGTGACATGTCTCCTGGAATGTTTTCGTTCTTGGGGCCGGACAGCTTGCGACGCTCACCTGCGGATCAACGCACGGCGAACTCCGGCAGCACTTCGCGGTTGCGCGGCAAGCCCATGATTTCGCGCGCTTCCTTCGGCGTGGCGGGCTCATAGCCCATTTCGCGCACGAGACGCACCACGCGCTCGGTGAGTTGCTGGTTCGTCGCCGGCACGCCGTGCTCGTAGTACAGGTTGTCTTCGAGTCCCACACGCACGTGCCCGCCGAGCAGCAGCGAGTTCATGGCGGATGGCAATTGCGCCGGGCCGATGCCGCTCACGCAGAAGATGCTGCCCTTGGGCAACAGATCGACCATCGACTGCAACACACGCGGCGTGTACGGCATGGCGTTCTGGAAGCCACGATGCACGCCGAGCACGAGATTGACGAAGAACGGCTCGTCGTCGAAACCGGCGGCCGTCAGCGTGGCGAGGTCCTGCACGATGTGCGTCGGGCTGAACACTTCCCACTCGGGCTTGATGCCGCGCTTCTTCATCTCCACGGCGAGATGCTTCGAGCGCTCCGGCGAGGTGTGCATCAGCAGTTCGCGGCCGCCGAAGCTCGCGATGATCGTGGTGGCGTCGAGCGTGCACATCTCCGCGCCCGCATCCATCCCCTTCAGGCGTTCTTCCCAGAGGATTTCCCAGTAGCCGTTGTCGGCCTGCCCGATCATGTCGCCGTGTACGCCGCCGCCCGTCGAGTTGTTGATGACGATGTCGCACTTGTCGCGAATCCGGCGGTTGATGTCGCGATAGATCGCCGGATCGCAGGTAGCGCCGTCGTCGCCCGGGCGACGGGCGTGAATTGCCACGACGCTCGCGCCCGCGTTGTAGCAGTCGTAGACGTCGCGAGCGATTTCGTCCGGTTGCGTGGGCAGATGGGGGTTCTGCGATTTGTAGGCCATGCCGCCAGTGGGCGCGATCGTGACGATGACTTTGGGTTTGCTCATGCCTGTCTCCTGATGCGATGTCTTGTTCGCTGTCTTGTTCGATACGGAATTGCGTCGGGGGCGTGCCCCAAGATCACGACTTGCTCGCGAGAATGCCGAGAATGACGGCGTCGCGCTGGGCTTCGAGGCGCGCATTGCCACGCCCGGCCAGTTCGGCTTCGACGCCGGCGGTAATACGTGCCTTGAGGTCATCCGTGAGCACCGGCGCGCCGAGGTCGGCCCACCACGACTCGATGGGCGGGCCGAGATGGTCGAGCAGATGCGCGATGCCGCCCGCACCGCCCGAGAGGTGCAGATTCAGGAAGGGCCCGAGCGCCGCCCAGCGCAATCCGGGGCCGTAGGCGATGGCGTCGTCGATGTCCTCGACGGACGCCACACCGGCGTCAACGAGATGCATCGCTTCGCGCCACAGCGCCGCCTGCAAGCGGTTCGCGATATGGCCCTTGACCTCTTTCTTCACATGAATCGCCCGCTTGCCGATCGCACGGTAGAACTGCATCGCAGTCTCGATCGCGGCGGACGACGACTGCTCACCGCCGATGACCTCGACCAGCGGAATCAGATGCGGCGGATTGAACGGATGCCCGAGCACGACACGCGCCGGATGCGTGCACACCTATTGCACTCGACTCATCAGCAGGCCCGACGAACTCGATGCGATCACGACGGACGGCGGCAACGCGGCGTCCATCTTCCGAAACAGGTCCTGCTTCAGATCTTCGCGCTCGGGGCCGCTCTCCTGGACGAAGTCCGCGCCTTCGAGTGCTGCGTCGAGCGTGTCGTGGAACGTCAGCGCGTCGCGCGTCGCACCGGCCGTCAGACCAATGCGGATGAGCGTCGGCCAGTGCGCGTCGACGGCTTCACGCAAGCGCTCACGCGCTCCCGGCGCAGGGTCCCACGCGCTCACACGCAAGCCGCGCGCGAGAAAGTACGCCGCCCAACTGGCGCCGATGACGCCCGTGCCGATGACCGCAACCTGTTCGATGTTGTCGTATTTCACATTCGTCTCCGTGGGGGATGGCCGCTCATGTCTCGCGCTCAGCGCGCGGATCGGCCCAGAAAGCTTTCCATGCGCGCACGCGCTTCGGGCGTGGCCAGCATCAGCGCACTCGTCACCGACTCGGTAAAGAGCCCGTCGGCCATCGACATATCGTGGATGCGCGAGAGCGCGTGAATCGTCGCCCAGTTCGACAACGGGCTGTTCGCGGCCGTGTCGCGGGCCAGTTGCGTGGCAAGGGCGAGGCCTTCACCGGCGTCCGTCAGATAGTGGCCGAGGCCGAGGCGCTCGCCGTCGACCGCGTCATAACGGCGCCCCGTAAGCATCATCTCCGTCATGCGGTCCGGGCCGAGAATGCGTGCGACACGTACCGACGCACCACCGCCGACGAAGATGCCACGCTTGCCCTCGGGCAACTGGAAGAAGGCGTTGCGCTCGATCACCCGCACATGGGCAGCAAGCGCCAGTTCGAGACCGCCACCGATGACAGCGCCCTGTAATACGGCGACGACGGGACGTCCGCCGAACTGGATATCGTGAAACACCTTATGCCAGCGCTGCGAGACACGCAGCACGTCGATGGGATCGCGCGTGCTGTTCTCGGCGAGATCCAGTCCGGCGCAAAAATGGTCGCCGGCGCCGGTGAGCACGACGGCACGCACGCTGTCGTCGAAATCACGAAACGCCGCTTCCAGCGAGTCGATGGCCGCATCGCAAAGCGCATTGCGCTTGTCGGCACGGTCGAGCGTCACGAAGGCGATGGCGTCTTCGACGCGCACACGCAAGTGGGGATAGGTCATTGTCTGCATTCGCTCCAAATCGTGAAAAGTATCTTATAAGATATTTTTCACGTTGCGGGCGTTGTGCAATGCAGTTCAGGGTTAACAGGGATATTTCGTCAATAAAGGCAATTTAATGCACATTATTGCCGTGCAATGCGTCACCCCGGACGAATCAGCCCCTTACATGCGGTATCTCATAGTATATTTACCGCTAACCCTGCCTGATCCTCGACGATCACGCCACCGCATGACTTGCCGATGACGACATTACCTCCCGACGCTGCTCCCCTCGATCTGGCCGACGACGCCGGGGTGTCGTCACGCCTGGCCTCGCTCGCACGGCAAGTGCGCACGTTGCGGGCGCAACGCGGCATGACTCGCAAGCAACTGGCCGCCCAGTCGGGGGTGTCGTTACCGTATCTCGCGCGCGTGGAAGCGGGCACCGGCAACGTTTCGCTCGCCGTGCTCCACAAGCTGGCCGAAGCGCTGAACGTCGGCGTCGAGACGTTGGTCGCTGAACGAACCGTCTACGACGGCGACTTGCTGATCCTGATCGAATACCTGCGTCAGCAACCGGCCGACGTGCTGTCTCGTCTGCGGCGGCAGATCGTTGTGCCGAGCGCGGCGGACATTCGTCACACCGGGCAACGCATCGCCCTCATCGGATTGCGCGGCGCAGGCAAGTCGACGCTCGGCCCCCAACTGGCAAAAGCCATTGGCGCGCCGTTCATCGAGCTGGATAAGGAAGTAGAGCGCGAAGCGGGCATCGCCATCGGCGAAGTCATCACGCTTTACGGGCAGGCCGCGATGCGTCGTATCGAACGGCAATGCATCGAACGGATCATCGCCGAGCACGAGCATGTCGTGCTGGCGACCGGCGGCGGCATCGTCTCCGAAGCCCCGACGTTCGAGCGCGTCCTGCGTGCCTTCCGCACAGTCTGGCTACGTGCACGCCCGGAAGTCCATTTCCAGCGGGTCATGCAACAGAACGACGCCCGTATCGCCACCGAAGCACTCCGCAACGAGGCGCTCGACCACATCCATCGCATGCTCGACGCGCGCGAGTCGCTCTACCGGCTGGCCGATGTGACGCTCGACACCTCCGACATGACGCCCGAAGCGGCGCTCGCCACCCTCAAGGCCTCGCTGGCGCCGGCTCAGGCGGCCTGAACACCCACGCCCGACGGAAGCGCCAGAACGTCGACTGCCCCGCCTTCCCCCGCAGCGGTTGTTTCGCCTGTTGCGTCGCCTCATGATTCACAATTACAATTAATAAGAATCATTATCATTTGAGAATCGACGACAACCCCGGCTGACTGCCGCAAGACCGGCGGCGTCAGCGGGGTCGACCGGCCTGCCCTGTGCGGTATTGCATGGCGACGGCGGGAAGCGGCGTCGGGCAAACACGGGGAATCATGGAAAGTCATTTTCAGCGCGAGGTGGGAGCGCTCTATCGCGATCATCACGGCTGGCTGCGCGGCTGGTTGCGCAAGAAGCTCGGCAATGCGCTCGATGCCGCCGATCTCGCGCACGACACCTATCTGCGCGTGCTGTGCACCGGACGCGCGCCACAAGCCGACGACTCCCGACGCTACCTCGCGCGCATCGCCAACTGTCTGGTCGTCGATCTGTTTCGCCGACGTCACCTCGAAGCGGCTTACCTTGAGACACTGGCCGCGCTCCCGGAGCCGGTCGTGCCATCGCCCGAGACACGCGCGCTGGTGCTCGAAGCGCTCATCGAAATCGACACCCTGCTCTCCCGCTTGCCCGCCAAGGCCCGCACCGCCTTCCTGCTGTGCAAGCTCGAAGGCCTTGGCTATCGCGAGATTGCCGAGCGATTGCAGGTCTCGGTGTCGTCAGTGGAGAAGTACGTCGCGCAGGCGCTGCGCGAGTGCTACGCCGTGCAGTACGGGAGCGACGCATGAACGCCACGCACACGGCGTCGCCGCTCGCCCCGGAAGTGGTCGAGCGCGCCAGTCTCTGGCTCGCCCGACTCTGGTCCGAAACCGTCACCGCCGAAGACATTGCCGCCTGCGAACGCTGGCGTGCGGCGCATCCCGATCACGAACGTGCGTGGGCGCGCCTCGGCGTCATCGGTCAAAAGTTTCAGGCGCTGGAGTCGCTTGAGTCGCTGCCACCCCGCGTCGCTTTCGAGACGCTGACGGCACGCCCTTCACCGCGCGTGGCCAACGCCGGACGCCGTCGCGCGTTGCGCGTCTTCGGCGGCGTCATCACGCTTGCCGGTGCGGGCTACACGCTGCGTCGCTCACCCATGTGGGACACCGTCGTCGCCGACTATGCCACGGGGGTCGGCGAAGTCCGGCAGGTCACGCTGGCGGATGGCACGCGACTGTGGCTCGACACCGCGTCGGCCGTCGACGTTCGTTTTTCGCCGGGCGAGCGACGCATTGCCCTGCGGCGCGGACGTATTTGCGTCGAGACCGGCGCGGCACGTCACCGCACGCCGCTGGTCGTTGCCACTCGGCAAGGCGAGATTCGCGACATCGGCACACGCTTCACGGTCCGCGACGACGGCAATCGCACCCAGGTCGCCGTCTTCGACGGCATCGTACTCGTACAACCGACCGACGGCACCCGCGCCCAACGCCTCGATGCCGGACAAGCGGCGAGCTTCTCGTCGACCGACATCGATCCGGCCGACGCGTCGGCAGCGTTCGACGAAAATGCCGCCGCCTGGACGCGCACGCAGCTCATCGTCGAGCGCATGCGCCTGGGCGACCTCGTCGACACGCTGGCCCGCTACCGACGCGGCATTCTGCGCTGCGACGCGGCAGTGGCCGACCTGCGCGTGAGCGGCGTGTTCTCGCTCGCCGACACCGACCGTGCGCTATCGAGTCTCGCCGTCGGCCTGCCCGTGGAGACGGTGTACCGCACGCGCTACTGGGTCATGGTGAAGGCCAGATAACCGCCACAGGCATCCGTCAACGCCCCGCCAGACAACGATCCGACAACTTTTTTCATTTTTTTGCGATTTCGGTTGAGGGTTTGCCGATCTCGTTCGGAATACCTGTATGCACCGGTGCGAGGTGTGCGATGTGTGCGAGAGGCACACGTCAGGCACACGAGAAGTCATCGCACCGGCATCCCTTTCCGAACTCACTGGCTTCCCAGCTACTACGACCGTGTTGATTTCCGAAGCTGTTCCTCTGCGTCCGACGCCTTTCGCCGCCGCCCTTCGTCCTGCCGTGGCGCTCCTCATCACGCTGGCTGCCGCCGGCATGGCCGATCGCGCCAGCGCTGCCCCGTCCGTCCCCGCAACCACCGCGCAGAGTGTCCCCGACGCCCGCCGCGCGTGGCAGGTCGCCCCGGGCACGCTCGACGCCGTGCTCAACCGCTTCGCCAACGCCGCAGGCATCGAGCTGGTTGTTGACGCGTCGCTCACGCAGGGCCGCCAAAGCACCGGGATCGACGGCGAATACACGCTGACGCAAGCGCTCTACCAGTTGCTCTCGCCACATCAGTTGCAAGCGATGCGCAGCACTCAGGGCGTCTACACGCTTCGCGCCGCCGTGCAGGACACCGGCGCTGCGATGGGCGACGGCGTGCTGCTGCCCACCACGCATGTCGTCGCACAGGCGGTCGGTCTGCCGGAAGCCTACGACGGCGGACAGGTCGCCCGCGGCGGTCATCTCGGGCTGCTCGGCAACAAGGACCTGATGGACGTGCCGTTCAACATCACGTCCTACACCGCCAAGACGATTCAGGACCAGCAGTCGACCACACTCGCCGACGTGCTGGACAACGACCCCTCGGTGCGCTTCACCACGTCGAGCGGCCACATGTACGAGAACTTCAGCGTGCGCGGCTTCCCGCTCACGGCGGACGAAGTCTCGCTCAACGGCATGTTCGGCCTATCGCCTTACGGTCACGTGCCGACCGAGTTCATCGAGCGCGTGGAAGTGCTCAAAGGCCCCAACGCACTGCTCAACGGGATGTCGCCGTCGGGCGCGGTCGGCGGTGCGATCAACGTGGTGACCAAGAAAGCCGAGAGCACACCGCTCGCGCGTGTGACGGCCGATTACCTCTCCGACTCGCAATTCGGCGTGCAGGCCGATCTCGGACGCCGCTTCGGCGACAACGAGCAGATCGGCATCCGCTTCAACGGCGCACTGCGCGACGGCCGCACCACGCTCGACGGCCAGAACAAGCAACGCCAGTTCGGCTCCGTCGCTCTCGACCTGAAGACCGACCGCGTGCGCATCGGACTCGACGCCTATACCGATACGGAGAAGTACACCGGCGGCAGCCCGTGGATGGCGACGTTCGCGACGAAGGTCGTCGCGCCGCCCGCCGCAGGCACCAACGTGCTGCGCGGCGAATACGGCAATCTGGAGAGCACCGGCGTGCAATTGCGCGGCGAAGTCGACGTGACGGACGCCATCACGGCTTACGCCGGCATCGGGGCGCTGAGCTATCGCTATTCGGGCTTCATCACCGGCACACGCACCGGCCCGATCAAGGCCGACGGCAGTTATACCGGCGCGACGTATTTCCAGCGCGGCTGGACCGACACCCTCTCGCTCGACGCCGGCGTGCGAACGCGCTTTCGCACCGGTCCGCTCAAGCATGAGCTGACGCTCTCGGCGACGTCGCTCGACACGACCAACGGCAACGTCTTCACCACGAGCGCGAACTACACGTCGAACATCTACGCACCGGTCAACCCGACGCTCGCGAAAGATCCCGGCGCCGCGCCCAAGACGTCGGACTCCACGCTGTCGAGCTTCGCACTGGCCGACGCCGTATCGATGTGGCAGGACCGCGTCACGCTGATCGCCGGTCTGCGCAGCCAGCGGGTTCGGGCCGCCGCCTACTCGGCCACCACCGGGGCACGCACCTCGAACTACGACGAGAACGCGATCACGCCGGCGTTCGGACTGGTGCTCAAGCCGTTCGGCCCGAACGTCTCGCTGTATGGCAATTACATCGAAGGACTCACGCAAGGCGGCATGGTGACCGACGTGAGCGCGGCCAACTACGGACAGGTCTTCGCGCCGTATCGCAGCAAGCAGGCAGAGGTCGGTGTGAAGTGGGACGCCGGCAGCTTCACCAACACGCTCTCGTTCTTCCAGATCACCAAGCCCGGCATGATCAAGGACGTGGCGACCAACACGTACAACCCGGACGGCGAGCAGCGTAATCGCGGCGTCGAGTGGAACGTGTTCGGCGAGTTCACGCCACGCTGGCGTGTACTGGGCGGCGTGGCCTACACGCGCGGCGAACTGACCAAAACGGCGGGCAACCTCTACAACGGCAACACGCCGTATGGCGTGCCCAAGTGGACGGCGAACCTCGGCACCGAATGGGATCTGCCGTGGGTGCCGGGCGTCACGCTCACGGGTCGCATGATCACCACGAGTTCGCAATACGTGAACTCGGCCAACACACAGCAGATCGGGGGATGGACGCGGTATGACGTCGGCGCATGTTATGCCACGCGCATCTACGGCAAGGGCGTGGTGTTTCGTGCTGCCGTGGAAAACGTCACCAATCGCATTGCGTGGTCGGGCACGTTCAACGACGGTTACGTGATCCAGAACGCGCCGCGTACGTTCAAGCTCTCCGCCAGCATCGACTTCTGAGGTTCGCCATGACGTTTCCCATGACCCGGACGGCGATGGCCGTTGCCGTCACGATCTCCGCCGCGTGGCTCGGCAGTGCGACGAACGTGGCGCATGCTGCGCCCACCGCATCCCACGAAGCATCGCTCGCCTGTGCAGGCGACCCGCAAGCGCCGAAGCATCGCCTCGGGCTGGTCAGTCCGCGTCTGCTGGCGTTGAACGCCACGCTTTGTGCAGGCGGTGACACAGCGGCATTCTGGCGCGAAGTCGATGTCGCAGGCACGCCGATGATCGAAGCCATTGCCCAGGACACCGTGACGGGCGACGAGACCGCCTCACTGCTCGCACAACCGCCGGGCAAGGTCTCGCTGATGACATTCCTCTGGCGCGGGCATCCGAAGAACGTGCGCATTCTGGGCGCGCCGTCGGGCGACCACGACGACATGCGTCAGTTGGGGAACAGCGATGTCTGGTATCGCAGCTACGTCGTGCCCGACAGCGCGCGTCTGTCGTATCAGCTCGCGCCGGACGTCCCCGAAATCGAGGGCACGGCCATGGAGCGCCGCCGCGCAGTGGTGAAGACCTTGCAGGTCGATCCGCTCAATCGTCACCCCTTCACGGTGGAGGGGTTCGACGGCAAGCGCCATGTGAAGTCGTCGGTGACGTTACCGGACGCCCCGCCGCAGCCGTGGATGGAACGGCGTGCCGATGTCCCGGCGGGTACCTTGCAAGCCACCCGCCTCACCAGCAAGGCGCTCGGCAATACGCGCGATGTCTACGTCTATCGCCCCGCCGGGTATCGCGAGAACGATCCGTCGCAGGGACTGCTGGTCGTCTTTGACGCACACGCCTATGTGAACACGGTCCCGACACCGGTGATCCTCGACAACCTGATCGCCGAAGGACGCATTCCGCGAACGGCTGCACTCATCGTCGGTGTAATCGACGGCAGCACGCGCGGCAAGGAGTTGCCGCCTGACCCGGCCTTCGCACGCTTTCTCGCCGACGAGTTGATGCCGTGGGCAAAAGCACAGGGCGTATCGGCTCCCGCCGCGCACACGGTCGTGGCGGGATCGAGCTATGGCGGGCTGGCCTCGGCGTGGGCGGCGCATGAAGCGCCGCAATGGTTCGGCAACGTGCTGTCGCAGTCCGGTTCTTACTGGTGGGCGCCGTCGCAAGGCGACGCCGACACGCGCGAATCCGGCTGGCTGATCCGCCAATACGCCGAAGGACCGCGCCTGCCGGTGAAGTTCTATCTCGAATCGGGGATGTTCGAAGACCGTCGCGGGCCGACGGGCATCGGCACCTCGGGACGCCACATGCGCGATGTCCTGCGCGCCAGGGGATACCGCGTGACGTACACCTCGACGGCCACCGGGCACGACTACCTCCAATGGCGCGGGTCGCTCGCCTGCGGCCTGATGGCGCTCATCGGCACGCCCGACACGCAGCGTGCATTGCAGACGCGTCCGGCCGCCGCAGATAGCCTCGCCGGCATCTGCTCGATGCCGTCGTTCGGCACCGCCGCGAAGTAATTCAGCGCGTCTGCCGCCTCGGGTTCACGAGGTTCTGGGGCTTCGCGACATTGCCCGGCCGAGGCGGCGGCGTCTTTCGTGCGGACGTTTTCACTGGGCCGTCGGCGTCCGTGGCACGTCGGGTGCGTTGGGTGCGTTGGGAGCTCGCCGCGCCCGCGAGCCGCAGCAATCGCTGGAACTGAGGACACGCCAGATGCTCCGGCGCAGGGCACACGGCGGCATGACGCAAACCGTCACGCAGCGCGCCGAGCTGGCGGATGGTCCGGTCGATGTCGTCAGCCCTCGCTGCCAGCTTTGCCCGGTCGATGTTCGCCTTGCCTTGCGGCAGCAACATGCCCGCAATGTCTTCCAGCGAGAATCCCGCGGTGCGCCCCAGCGCAATGAGCGACAGCGTCTGCAAGACCGAGTCGTCGTATTGACGGCGCAGCCCCCGCCGCCCCATCGCGGCAATCAATCCCTTCTCCTCGTAATACCGCAGCGTGGACGCCGGAACGCCCGCTCGCGCCACCACTTCGCCAATGTCCAGTGCCATGTCGATGCTCCCGCTTGACTTCAAGTCAACTTGAATTCGTATAGTGCCCTAAACGCGGTCGTGACGTCATGTCGCGTCCGCACGGACTACACGGACCACAGGGACCACATGCATCGGGAGATGACCATGACAACGCTCACAACGCTCGGACTTGCCGCACAAATTCTGACCATCGGTGTCTGTGCCACCGTAGTGACGGATCTTTGGGCCTTATTGCTGCGTCGCGCATTCGGCGTGGCGTCGCTGGACTTTGCGATGGTCGGGCGCTGGCTCGGCCATATGCCCTCGGGACGGTTCGCGCACGCGGGGATCGCGAAGTCTGCGCCGGTAGCCGGGGAACGAGGGCTGGGATGGGCGGTGCATTACCTCATCGGCGTGGGCTTCGCGGCCTGCCTCGTCGCACTCACCGGCCCGGTCTGGCTGGACTCCCCGACGCTGCTGCCGGCGCTCGCGTTCGGCGTCGTCACGGTCGTGCTGCCATTCTTCGTGATGCAACCGGCGTTAGGCGCCGGTTTCGCCGCCGCCAAGACGCCCAATCCCCCGCAAGCACGACTGCGAAGCCTCATGACCCACGGCGTGTTCGGGCTGGGCCTGTATGCAGGGGCATGGCTCGTCCATGCTGGCGTGGCGTCACTGGGGGGATGAGTTCACTCCAGTGGGAGCGCCCCCGGATGTCAGGCGGCACGCTTGAGCTGTCACGCACGCCGTACTATAGTGGCCGACGTCATCCCCGCACCTGCCGTGCTCTGACGTCCTCACAACATCAAGGATTGCGCCCCCTATGGACACCACTGTCGTCGAGAGCTGGAAGGATTTCATGGAGCTGTCCTCCCGCTTCGAAGGCTGGGCGTTTCGCGGGCAGCAGGACGCCCGGTGGCATCTGCAAAGCTCACTCTCGCGCTATCTGCACGCCTATGTTTCCGACAAGGAGCAGTGGCGCAGTCGCGAGGCCCGCGCGATCCGCATCTTCCGGCGAAAGGCGCACAACCACGTGCCGTGGCCCAAGCTGCTGCACGACGATCTGCGCTGCCTCGGGCTGATGCAGCACCATGGCGCCCCTACGCGCCTGCTCGACTTTACGAAATCGCCGTTCGTCGCCGCATTCTTCGCATTGGAGCGCGCCACCTCCGATTCGGCCATCTTCGCGCTCAATACCCCGGCGCTCTACGACGATCGTGCGCGCCCGCGCCATGCGGAGTGGCTCACACGCGATACGATCGATCCGCGCGTCAAGGGGAATATGGAGAAGTACTTCCTCGGCAACGACAACGAAGTGGTCTGGTTCGGCGAGCCCGAAGAAATGGACGGTCGCCTGATCGCACAGTCCGGCACGCTCGTCGTGCCCGGCGTGATCGACCGGCCGTTGCACCGCATTCTCGACGGGTACGAAAGCGAAGAGCCGTTACTGCGCAAGATCGTGCTGCCGGTCGCATTGCGCGCCGACGCCATGAAGTGGCTCTACCGGATGAACATCACGAACGCGTCGCTGTTCCCCGATCTCGATGGGCTGGCGAGATCGATTGCCGTCGAAATCGAGATGGTCTGGCCGACGCAGACGTTGGGCTGACGAGTCCGGTACGAACCAGGGATCGAGGCGGACAAGCGCCCATACCGCGTCAGAGCAGTCGCTCCAGAAAGCTCGCACCGCCCGATTTGCGCGCGGCCTTGTTGGCGTACATGCGTTGATCGGCCACGCGGATCAGTTCGCTCATCGACTCGCCGTCGTCGGGGAACACGGCAACGCCTACGCTCACCCGCACTGTCAGACTGGTGTCGTTCACCGCAATGGCCTGCTCGATCTCAGCGCGCAGGCGCGTCACCGCAAAGTCGATCCGGTCGACGACTTCCGCATCCTGAACGAGCGCCACGAACTCGTCGCCCGAATGGCGTGCCACGAAGCCGCAGTCCGCCACGCCGGCGCTCATACGCCGTCCGATTTCCTTGAGCATCATGTCGCCGGCCGCGTGACCCAGGCTGTCGTTCACATCCTTGAAGCCATCGATGTCCGCAAAGAGCAACGCCAGCTTGCCGTTGGTGCGCTGGGCGCGACGTACCGCCTCGCTCGCGAACTCGCCGAACGTGCGGCGATTCGGAAGCCCCGTCAGTTCGTCGAAGCGCGCGGCGTTGTAGAGATCGTCGATCAGTTGCTTACGCTCGATGGCCAGCGCCGTCTGATCGCAGACGAACGCGAGCAAGCGCTGCGCCGCCTCGGCCTGCAACGCCCGCACCGGGCCGTAAATCATGAGCGTGCCGACCGCGCGCCGCGCCGTATGCATCGGCAGGACCGCGAGCGCGTGGCGCGCCGCCTCGACATCGTCGTCAGGCGACAATGGCTCGGTGCGCACCTGCACGGAGCCCGACGTCACTGCGTTGCCGGGCGGGCTTTCGATCAGACGCCAAAGCGGCTCCTGCGCGTTGGTCGCCTGCACCGAGAGTTGCTCGGCCTGCGCCCAGTCGAGCAACGGGACGTCTGCGCTGTCGCGATACTGGTACGCCTTTTCCCAGACGCGCAAATCGGCGTCGCACGTCGTCACAACGATGGCGTCGATGGGGAACAAAGTGCCCAGCGTGTCGTGCACGGCCTTGCACAGTGAGCGGATGTCGGCAGCGTCGTGTGCCGCCTCTGAGATCGAGTAGGTCGCGCGCTGAAGCGCTTCGGCGCGCTTTCGGGCGGAGACGTCGCGTGCGACGCCGATGCGAAGTCCGTGCACTTCGGACCAGCGCGCGGACCACATGATGTGAACGTAATGGCCGTCTTTGTGGATGTAACGGTTCTCGAAGCCGATCCGGGGGCGGCCCGCCATGACGAGCCGGGACTCCTCGATGGTGCGTTCGCGGTCCTCTTTCGCCACGTAATCGATCATCGAGCGTCCCATCAATTCTTGCGGCGTGTAGCCGAGAATATGCTCACAGGCCGGACTCACGTAAACGAGCGTGCCGGTCTGATTGACGAGAAACACTGCGTCCAGCAGCAACTCCATGCAGCTAGCCAGGACGTCTTTTGTTACGAATTCCATTTGTTTCGAACGGCCATGATGCGTCGGGCCAGTATAAGGCAATCTCAACATGTGAATATTTCATCACAGTGACAACGCAAAACCTTGCGATTGCCGTCCCGCACCGGCGCGTGCCGCCTAGAAAATAAGCTGTCTGACCCAGCGAGGCGTGACGACATCGGCTGCGCATTGCGCAAGGGCCTCCCGGTGGGCCCCATCGTACTCTTGGCGAAGCAACTTGATTCGGGCTGCGACGAGGTGACGGAAAGCCAACTCGCGCTCGCTAAACCCTACCCGATCCACATAGCGTGTGCCGTCCGGCAAAGCCCCTCGAATTTCGTAATAAGTCACCCCGTCCTGCAAATACTTCACCACTTTGGCTGCCATCTTGTTCCGATTCTTATTCGTTTTTGCCCGCGCTGTACCCGTTATTTTTAAGTGTCCGGGTTTTGGCGATTGTCACTTGGGAAATTCAAATAAGCAACCGCCAGGACACGCGCGTGGCGGCCGCGCGACGGGAACGCGACAGGCGCGCCCGCACCGGTGTAGTAACCTGAATCACCGCCTTTTTTGGATGGCGACTCACCAAGGAGACAACCATGACGAAGCTCGTCACCTGCGTTTGGTTCAACGGTCAGGCCCGCGAAGCGGCCGAATTCTATGCGGCGACATTTCCTGACAGTCACGTTCAGGCGCGTCATGTCTCGCCCATTCCGGGGATCGGCGCCGGAAATGAACTGACGGTCGAATTCACGGTGCTCGGTCAGCCGTTCGTCGGACTGAACGGCGGCCCCGAATTCCAGCCGAACGAGGCCGTCAGTTTCATGGTGGTGACGAAGGATCAGGAAGAAACCGACCGCTACTGGGATGCGATTCTCGCCAACGGCGGCAAGGCATCGGCGTGCGGCTGGTGCAAGGACCGCTGGGGCTTCTCGTGGCAAATCACGCCGCAGCGATTGCTCGATCTCATGGCGGACACCGACGTCGGCCGTGCACGCCGCGCCATGGAAGCCATGATGACCATGCACAAGATCGACATTGCCACGCTAGACCGCGCAGCGGCCGGTTGAAGCTGGCGTGAGCCCCGAAGCGCGCTGCCGACGTAGGCAGCGCGCTTGACGTACCCCGCGCATCGCGTATAGAGTCACCGCATGACGAATTTCAGCCACCTCCGCTCGCAAGCTTTGCGTGCTGTCCTCACCGGACAGGCGGGTGCGTTCGTCAAAAGCAAAAAACAGTCGCTCAACTGACCGGAGCGTGTTGTTCCGTCAGTTGAGCGACGGAATAGCCACGTGGACCCGGCAGTCCCGCCCCGCGCGCCTCGCGCCGCTGCAACACCCGGCCAGCCTGCCCCGAAGTCTCCCACGCGTCTCGATCTCTGCGTCGCCCTGCTGAACGGTTTCCGTACAGGTCACCACTCGTTCATCGGATTCGTATCGTCCAGGGAGACACCATGCAAGACGCGCAACCGCAGACAACACCGGCCACCACCACCGCTACCGCTACTGCTACCCGCTTTCGCGGCATCTGGCTGCCGCTGATCACCCCGTTTACCCGTGAAGGCGCGAATACGCCCGTCGACCACGCCGCGCTGCGGCGCCTCGTCACGCATTACCGCCACTCGGGAATTGCCGGCTTCGTGATCTGCGGTACGACGGGCGAAGCCGCGGCATTGGACGACGCCGAACAACTCGCCGTACTCGAGACCGTACTCGCGCACGCCGATGGTCTGCCAGTGATCGCCGGGCTGGCGGGCAACCACCTCGGCCACACGCTGGCCCGTCTGGACGCCTTCAATGCGCTGCCGCTGGCCGGGGTACTCGCCCCGGCCCCGTACTACATCCGCCCGTCGCAAGCGGGCCTCATCGACTGGTTCAGCACGCTGGCCGATCGTTCGAACGCGCCCCTCGTCTTGTACGACATCCCCTACCGCACAGGCACGACACTGACCCTCGACACGCTGCTAACGCTCGCGGGTCACGACAACATTCGGGGCATCAAGGACTGTGGCGGCAATGCGCACACGACGCAGGCGCTGATCGCCGACGGCCGCCTGTCGGTGCTGGCGGGCGAGGACCATCAGTTGCTGTCGACGCTGACGATGGGCGGACATGGGGCGATCATCGCCTCGTCGCACTGCCGTCCCGCGCATTACGCGGCGCTGTATCGCGCGGTTCAGTCGCAGCAACTCGATGTGGCCCGCGTGCTTTTCCACGCGCTCATGCCCGTGGTGAAGCTGCTGTTCTCGGAAGCGAATCCCGGCCCGGTGAAGGCATGGCTCGCACGTGAGGGCTTGCTGGAAGACGTGCTGCGCGCGCCGATGACGAGCGCGTCGCCGGCGCTGGCGCAGCAGTTGGTGGACGCGGTCGCCGCCATCGACGCCGCGTTTGGCGCGAAGGCGGCCAACGCCGCCTGATCGGGCTAGTGTGCCTCTGACGTCAGGCGACGGCGCGCAAGCGAACTTCGCCTGACATCGCAGGCATGGACGACGTGGAGACGACACCGCCATACGACGCGCCTTCGCGATTCACCCGGAACTTCGACGCTTCGGTCACCAGTTCCCCGGCCTGCTGGCGCATATGCTCGGCGGCGGCTGCCGCCTCCTCCACGAGCGCGGCGTTCTGCTGCGTGACCTGATCCATCTGCGCGACGGCCTGATTGACCTGTTCGATGCCACGCGCCTGCTCGTCGCTCGCGGCGGCAATTTCCGTGATGAGTTCGCTCACGCGGCGCACCGACACGACGATCTGGTCCATCGTACGGCCGGCGACTTCCACGCGCGACGAACCGTCCTGCACCTGCTGGACGGACATCGCGATCAGTTCCCGAATGTCCTTGGCCGTGCCTGCCGAGCGTTGTGCCAGCGTACGCACTTCACCCGCGACGACCGCGAAGCCACGGCCCTGCTCGCCCGCGCGCGCCGCCTCCACGGCGGCATTGAGCGCCAGAATGTTGGTCTGGAACGCAATGCCCTCGATGGCCGAGATCATCTCGCTCATGCGTGCCGAGGCGCTGGCCATCGCCTGCATCGTCTCGACCACGGCGCGAACGCTTTGCGCACCGGCGTCGGCCACGCCCGACGCTTCCTGCGACAGACGCTTCGCCTCCAGCGCATGCTCGACGTTCTGACGCACCGTCGACGTCAGCTCTTCCATGGACGCTGCCGTTTCTTCGAGCGACGCCGCCTGCTCTTCCGTGCGTTGTGAGAGGTCCGTGTTGCCTTGGGCGATTTCGCGTGCGGCGGTATCGATCGCGCCGGACGCGCCCTGAATGTTGCGCACGAGATGGCCCAGCTGTGCGATTGCGGTATCGAGCGCCTTCGCCATCTGACCGATTTCGTCGGTCGAATCCACGGGCACCCGATGCGTCAGGTCCCCGCTTGCCAGGGCGCTGGCGCCATCGACCGCCGCCCGCACCGGACGCGTGACCGAGCGCGCAATCGCAACGCCGCACGCAACCGATGCCGCAACAGACGCCAGCAGTGTCACCAGCAACCACAACCGTGCGGACAGGTAGGCGTCGTTCGCATCGGCCGCTTCCTTCGCGCTCACGGCCTTGCCCACGCCCATCAGGTCATCCAGTGGTGAGAAGAACGCCAGTTGCGCCTTTTGAATCGGCCCCATCAGTTCACTTTTTGCGGCGGCGAAATCACCGTTGTGCACCAGCGTTCTGAACCGGTCGATCTGCTTGCCGTACTCGGCACCGGCGGTCGTCAACGTCGCGTAAAGCGCCTTGCCCTTCTCGGTGTAGAACATCGTCGCCATGGCGTCGAGGCTCTTGAGATTCGCGCGATGCAGTTCGTCGATCTTGCCCAGACGGGCATCGAGCTGCGAGGCATCTTCCGACATGGCGATGTCGCGCATCAGCACCGCCACGTGCGCCGCCCGGTCCTTCAGGTTGTGGAATTCGAGAATCTTGTTGTTCAGATCGGAGACGATGAGTTGCGTGTTCTTGTCCATCGTCGCCATTTTCGTCACGGCGACCACCGCCACGACCAACAGCATCACGACGTTGAGGGTGAAGGCGGCAGCGAGCCGTTTGCTGATACTCAGGTTCTTGAACATTGCCTTGCGCGCTTTGGTCGATGTGTCGATGTTGGCGATTCGTCTTGCGTCGTCTCGCGGTCGTATTCACGATCTGCCGCCGGTCAGCACGGCAGTCGCTGTCTCTCTCTCAGTCCCGTCTCTCTGGACCTCTGACGAGACTTAACGAATGCTTTTGACGAAACTTGAGCTTCCTCTCGACAAATTCCTCCGACGGCCCGCAAACGCCCGTCACACAAGGCTTTCCACCGGTGGTCACATGCACCGAAAACGTGCCGGAAACGTGCGAATTACATATATCAGGGATCCGATTACATCGACGTTGAGCGCAATGCCGACCACATGACGCCGATGACCGGCCGCCATGTCGTCGGCGTCACGATATTCACGAGCCGATGGCGCTCGCCGCCGCCGCCTTCACCGGTGCAGCGCGCGTGCCCCACTGCACGACGATCATGCCCGCAACGATCAGCACGACCCCGGCAATCCGCACGAGGTTGACGGGCTTGGTCGGCAGTCCCATCAGGCCGAAATGGTCGATGAGCAGCGATGCGACGACCTGCCCTGCCACCACGCAAACGATAAAGTTGGCGGCACCCAGACGCGGCGTCAGCACCAGCGCGGCCGTGATGTATGCCACGCCCGCGATGCCGCCGATCCACAGCCACCAGGGGCCACGCGCGGCGGCGGCGAGATTCGGCAACCCGGCGCGCATGCCGATCAGCACGGGCAGCACGACAATGAGACTGACCAGCAGCGACGCGACCGTTGCCCACAGCGGATGCCCGAGCGTGCGTCCCAGCGCGGCATTGCTGCCCGCCTGAAACGGCACGACCGCGCCGGCGAGCATGGCGACCACCAACGGCAACAGCACGGATACCGACATTTGGGGCGTGAAGGATGCATTCATAAGGTGACCTCTCTATTCGTAAATAAGGCTTGCCTTCAGCATGAATCATCCATTTCAATAATGGAAATTCGTAATCGACACATAAACTATTCGCCAAATGGATGACTTGCGTCGCATCGACCTCAATCTGCTGCTGACGCTGCATGCACTGCTGGCGGAGCGTCACGTCTCACGCGCGGCACTCCGACTGCATCGCAGCCAGCCGGCGGTGAGCCATGCACTGGCGCAACTGCGCGGGATCTTCGAGGACCCGCTGTTAGTGCGGCGCGACGGCGGGCTCGCCCTCACGGCCCGCGCCCTCGAATTGCAGCGTCCGCTCGAAGATGCGCTCGATCAACTGCAAGGGTTGTTGCATGCGCCGGCGTTCGATCCACGCCGGGCACGGCGAACGTTTCGCATCGCATTGTCCGATTACGGTTCCCGCGTGGCGCTCCCGGCGCTCACACACCGGCTTCGCGAGCGCGCGCCCGGCATCGATATCGCTGCCACGCAGGCAAGCCGCGAGGCGATGCTCACGCAATTGCTCGATGGCGAAATCGATCTCGCACTGGGGGTATTTCACGACTTTCCGGGGGAGTTGGAGACGCTGACGCTGTTCGAAGAATCGTTCGTCTGCCTGGCGGATCGCGCGACGTTGCCTGCGCGCGGCAATCTGACGATGGCGCAGTGGATCGCCCGGCCGCATGTGCTGGTCGCCATGCGTCCGGGTGCGGACAACGAGATCGATCAGGCGCTCGCGGAGTTGGGGCACGTGCGACGCGTGGCCGTCACGCTCCCGCACTGGAGCATCGCCCCGGAGTTGATCGCGGGCACGGACCTTGTGCTGACGGTCGCCGAGCGCGCGGTGGCGCACCTGCGCCACGAGCGGAAATTGCGGCGCTTCGCCGCGCCCTTCGCCATTCCGCCCTTCCCGTTTCAGGCCGTGTGGCACACGCGACGCGATGTGGACCCCGCGCACCGCTGGCTGCGCGAACAGATCGTGCAGGTCTGCTCCGACGGGTAATGACGAGACCTTGACCGTCAGAGTCCCAGCCCGGTGAGCAAACCGTCGATCTGACGCACGAATGCCGGACGGTCGTACTTCACAAGGGCCATGCGCCACAGGCCTTGCAGGAAGGTCACGATGACCTGTGCGAAGGTCTCCACTTCAAGTGGCGAGCGCAGTTTTCCTTGCGCCCGATCGTCGCTCAAACGCGTCTCCAACGCCGTGCGCAACTGACGCAGGCTCTGCTCCGCACGCTCGCGCAGTTCAGGCTCGGCGAGCACTTCGTCGACCTCCATGGCTGCCAGCATGCAAAGCCGGGGCGCCTGCGGATTGTCGAGACAGTCGATGACTGCCGCAAAGAATGCGCGAATACCTGACGCCGCATCGGGGGCGGACGTCAGCGCGTGCATACGCGCCGCGACGACCTGATCCTGATAGCGCTGCAAGCACATCAGATAGAGGTGTTTCTTGCTCTTGAGCGTGTTGTAGAACGAACCTTCGCCGATCTCCATCACTTTCAGAAGATCGCGCAGCCCCGTCGCAGCGTAACCCCGCTGCCAGAACAACGTCGTCGCCTTGTCCAGCGCCTGCTCGTAATCGAATGCCAGTTTGCGTGCCATGGTGCGAAGCATACCTCAAATGTAGCGATCGCTAAAAAACTCTTGATCAACATGCGCTCGCATGTTTAATATTGTAGCACTCGCTACATTTTAGCGTTCACTCAACCGTCGAAGTCCCGGCTCCCCTTATTGCCCGGCCTTCATTTCCGGAGTTTCTCGATGTCAGCATTGCCCCCATTACCCGCACTGTCCCCGGTCACGTCAGCCACCGACGCCAATGTCCTGACGCTGGCCCTGCCCGAGGCCACCGACGCCGTCACACCGTTCCATGTCCACGTTTCCGACGCGGCGATCGAAGACCTGCATTCGCGCCTGACCCGAATTCGCTGGCCGGACCGTGAGTTGGTGAACGACTGGTCGCAGGGCGTGCCGCTCGCCGCAGCGCAGGCATTGGTCGCGCACTGGCTGCATCGCTACGACTGGCGACGCTTCGAAGCCCGGTTGAACCGTTTCCCCCAATTTCGTACCCGCATCGACGGCGTCGGCATTTATTTCATTCACGCCCGTTCGAAGCACGAAAACGCCATGCCGATTCTGCTCACGCACGGATGGCCAGGATCGATAGCCGAGTTCCTCGACGTGATCGAGCGACTGACGGACCCGGTCAAGTTCGGCGGGAGTGCACAAGACGCCTTCCATGTCGTCGTCCCCGCCATCCCGGGTTACGGCTTCTCCGACAAGCCGCGCGACCTCGGCTGGAATCCCGCACGCATCGCCCGCGCATGGGGCGTGCTGATGACCGAGCGTCTTGGCTACGGGCGATGGGTCGCCCAGGGCGGCGACTGGGGCTCCGCCATCACCACGGCACTCGCCGGTCAGGCGCCCGACGGGCTGCTCGCTGCCCACGTGAACCTGCCGATGGTCGTGCCATCCGAGCTACCCGTGAATCCGACGCCCGAGGAAGCCCGCGCCATGGCGGGCATCGAGTATTTCGTCAACCAGGGCACGGGTTACGCGGATCAGATGAACACGCGTCCGCAGACCATCGGCTACGCGCTCAACGACTCGCCGCTGGCGCTCGCGATGTGGATGTATGAGAAGTTCTGGGACTGGACCGACAACCAGGGCAAGCCGGAAGACGCCCTGAGTCTCGACCAGATGCTCGACGACATCTCCCTGTACTGGTTCACGGGCACCGGGACGTCGGCCTCGCGGCTCTACTGGGAAGGGGTGGGCGAGACGATTCACAGCCACACGTTCTTTTCGCCGGGACGCTCAGGCGGCCAGCGCATCGAGATCCCGATGGGTGCAAGCCTGTTCCCCGCCGAGACATTCAATCCGCCGCGTCATTGGGCCGAACAGGCATGGCGCACGATCTTCCACTGGAACGAAGTCGAGGCCGGGGGGCATTTCGCCGCGTTCGAGGAGCCCGAGATTTTCGCCAGGGAGATGTGGACAGCCTTCCGCGCGTTCCGCGAACCGGCGCAGGCGCAATAATCGCTAAGAGCGCATTGGCCGCATATGGCCTTGCCAGTGATTACGCTCCCTGCGCCGTCAGCGACGTCACCAGATCCAGAAACGCCCGTGTCTTGGCGGGCGGATGGTGACGCGACGGGTGGTAGGCATAGAGCGGGAAATGCTCGTCGGGCCAGTCGGGAAAGAGGTTGACCAACTGACCGCTTTCTCGCAAGCCTCCCGTGCCGAAGCCCATCACCTGAGCGATGCCGTAGCCCGCCAGACAGGCGCTGAGCAACGTGCCGGCGTCGTTGACGACGAGGCGTCCGTTGGTCGGCACCACGAGTCGTTTGCGCTTGCGGTGAAACTCCCAGGCAAAGGGGCGTCCCGTGCGCGGATCGCGAAACTCGATGCAGGTGTGCGCCTCCGACGACAGGTCCTCCGGCGTCGACGGACGACCACACCGCTTCAGATAGGCCGGAGACGCGACCGTGTAGATCGGCGTATCGAGCAGTTTGCGCGCAACGAGCGTGGAATCGGGCGGCACGCCGAAACGCACCGCCAGATCGAAGCCGTCGGCAATCATGTCGCCGAGACTGTCCTTCGTGATCAGTTCGAGATGCAGGGCAGGATGTTGCGCGAGAAACGCTTCGAGACTCGGCCCAAGAATCAGACGCGAGAAGAACGGATCGATGTTCACGCGCAACCGGCCACGCACTGCCGTCGCCCCACCCGATGCCGTAGCCGCTGCATCTTCCAACCCCGCCAGCAACGGGGTGACCTGTGCATAGAATCGCCGCCCTTCGTCGGTGAGCGAAACCACGCGTGTGGTGCGATCGAACAAGCGAATCCCCAGTCGCCCTTCCAGTCGCGACACCGCACGACTCACGCCCGGCTGCGACATATCGAGACGCTCGCCCGCCGCCGCAAAACTGCCTGCCTCCACGATCGCTACGAACACACTCATGCCGTTGAGCATGCGTTCATCGAATCCGGCCACGGTTCTCTCCCCGGCGTCAGACGCCAAATCAGATGCAAGATCAGATACCCACCTCAGATGCCAAAATGGCATCAATCAAATGACATTCATGTTATCGCGAAATGTCGATCCTCTCACCACAATAGCGACCAGCGCGGTAGGGACCGCGATCTCTTCAAGGATTCGACATGTACGTCATTACAGGAATTACCGGACAAGTGGGCGGTGTCGTCGCACAAACGCTGCTGGACCAGGGCGACGCCGTGCGTGCCGTCGTACGCAGCGCTGCCAAGGGCGCCCCGTGGCAAGCACGTGGCTGCGACGTCGCCATCGCCGAAGTGGCCGATGCCGACGCGCTCACCCGAGCCTTCACCGATGCGCAGGGCGTGTTCATTCTGCTGCCGCCGCACTTCGACCCATCGCCCGATTTCGCCGAATCGCGCGCCAATATCGCCGGCATCGTCAAGGCACTGCAAACCGCGCGTCCGGCGCGCGTGGTCTGCCTGTCGACCGTCGGCGCACAAGCCACACAGCCCAGCCTGCTGTCGCAACTGTCGTTGCTCGAACAACATCTCGGCGCGCTCGACCTGCCGGTGACGTTCCTGCGCGCCGCATGGTTCATGGAAAACGCGGCGTGGGACGTCGCCCGCGCCCGCACCGATGGCGTGCTCGAAAGCTATCTGTCACCGCTCGACCGTGCGATTCCCATGGTCGCGACCGCCGATGTCGGTACGACGGCGGCACAGTTGCTGCGCGAGCCGTGGGAAGGCAAGCGCGTTGTGGAGCTGTGCGGCCCGGCACCGGTGTCGCCGGCATTGCTTGCCCAGGCGCTGGGTCGTGAGCTGGGCCGCGACCTCGTCGCACGCGTCATCGCGCGCGACGAATGGGAAGCACGCTTCCTCGCACAAGGCATGCGCTATCCCACACCGCGCATGCAAATGCTCGACGGCTTCAACGAAGGCTGGATGACGTTCGAAGGCACACCGCGCCGCGGTACGACACCGCTGGCCGATGTCGTGAAAGCACTCGTTGCTTGCCAGTAAGGCGCGCTCTGGTCGACACTGAGGGCACTGCATCGCGTGCGGCCGCACAGACGGCCGGCGCAGCGTGCTCTCAGGGAGCGTCGAATGGCAAACGGCAAGCACCTCAGCTCGGCAAAGAAACAACGATGGGCCACGCCGGAGGCCCGGCTGGAACGACTCACGCGCGAACGCGAGCGCAAGATGGCGCGCTCGCCTCATGCGTATGTCCGGGGCAGCACGGTGCGATTCTACGAATGGCTGGACGAGGCCGACGTCAATCTGCCGCAGGGTCCTGCCATCTGGATCTGCGGCGACTGCCACACCGGCAATCTCGGCCCGCTGGCGGATGCTCACGGTCACGTCGACGTGCTGATTCGTGATCTCGATCAGACCGTCGTCGGCAATCCCGTTCACGATCTGATCCGGCTCGCCCTTTCGCTGGCGAGCGCCGCACGCGGCTCGGCCCTCTCCGGGCTGACCATCATCCACATGCTCGAAGCGCTCACGCACGGCTATATGTCGGCGTTTGATCGCGAAGCGGACAACGCGTCGACCGGCGGCGATAAGCCGCCCAAGACGCGCCCCCGCAAAAACAATGGCAATGGCAAGACGAAGCGCAGCAAAACCGACGATGCTCGTCCGGAAGCCGTCGACCTCATCATGCGGCAGGCGGTCAAGCGCTCGTGGAAACATCTGGCGCTGGAGCGGATCGAGGACATTCGTCCCAAGATTCCGCTGGGCCGACGCTTCTGGCCGTTGAGCCGCACTGAGCAAAAGCAGATCGAGGCGTTGTTTCAGGTCGATGCCATCGCGAGTCTTGCGACGTCGCTACGCGGGCGTCCCAATGACGGCGCGGTCGAAGTACTCGACGCAGCCTACTGGGTCAAGGGATGCAGCTCGCTTGGCCGCCTGCGTTACGCCGTATTGCTCGACGTGGACGGTGGCGTCGTGCAGGGCGACGATCTCTGTCTGATGGATCTGAAGGAAGGCGTGAAAGCGGCCGCGCCCCGCTACGCCGGGTCGCGCATGCCACGTGACAACGCCGAGCGCGTCGTGAAAGGCGCCCGGCACCTGTCGCCGTCGTTGGGAGAGCGCATGCGGGCGGCACGCCTGCTCGATCGCTCTGTCGTCATCCGTGAACTGCTCCCGCAGGACCTCAAGCTCGAGATCGAGACGCTCACCCGACACGACGCCGCCGAAGTCGCGCACTACCTCGGGCGTGTCGTCGGTCAGGCGCATGCGCGGCAAATGGACGACGCCACCTGCCGCGCATGGCTGGCCGACCTGCAACGCAATCGCTCGAAGACCATCGACACGCCGGTCTGGCTCTGGAACAGCGTGGTGCAACTCACGAGCGAACACGAAGCCGCTTACCTCGAACACTGCAAGCGAATGTTCTCCGCAGAATCCTGAGCGCATATCGCGCCGACGTGACCCTCGCATCAAGCGTCGGCGTGCATCGCAGCAAACGCTCAGAACATCGAATTGCCGCTGACGGTCTTGGCCGGGGTCTGTTGCGAGACGTCCCAGTGCTCGACGATCTTGCCCTTGTCGAGACGGAAGATGTCCACGATGGCGATGGGCAGATCGCCCGGATGCGGCACCTTGCGCACGTGCAGAATCACGAAATCGCCGTCGGCGAAAGCCCGTACGATATCGCTGTGCGAGTCCGGCTGGTTCTTGCGCAGAAATTCCAGAAACTTGCCGAACCCCTCGATGCCGTCGGGCGCATTCGGATTGTGCTGAATGTACTTGTCGCCGAGATACTGACGCGCCGCTGCGAAGTCCTTGCGGTTGAGCCCCGCCTCGTAGAACGCGAGCACGGCCTGCTTGTTCGCCGCCAACTGCGCCGCCGACACGGCCGGCGCCACACTTCCCGACGCGCCCAGCCCTTCGGTCGCCGCTGCCGAAATCGCGGAACCGGGCAACGGCGCCATCCCCTCGGCCGCGTGGGCCACAGGCGTGGTGACGGTGAAGGCGGCGGTCACCGTGGCAGCCACGGCGAGCCACGAAGCAATCGATGTTTTCATAGCGTTTCGCTTGTCTGTTTTGTCTGAGATAGCCTGAAATAAGGCGATGACGGAAATCAGCTTAGCAGTTCGTACGGTCCGCCGCGCATGAGGGCACGTCGATAAGCGTCGCGCGCGTGGATGCGTTCGAGGAAATCGACGATGGCAGGCCAACGCCCCCGGGCATCGCCGCGTGCCGCCACGGCTTCCAGCGGGAAACTCATCTGAATGTCGGCCGCGCTGAACTGGTCGCCGACGAACCAGCCGGTCTTCGTCAATGCATCGTTGACGTATCCGAAATGCAACGCCAGTTGAGGGTCGACGAAGCTCGACTGCAAGGTGCCGCTGATCTTGCGCGCGATAGGACGCACGAAGAACGGCATCGGTGCGCTGGCAATACGCAGTGCCACCAGCTTGAGCAGCAACGGCGGCATGGCCGAGCCTTCTGCGTAATGCAGCCAGTAGGTCCATTGCAGCCGTTCGGGCGTATCACGTGGGGGTGCGAGACGTCCCTGACCATACCGGTCGGCCAGATACTCGATGATCGCGCCCGATTCCGCCAGCGTCAGATCGCCGTCGGTGATGACCGGCGATTTGCCCAGCGGATGCACCCGGCGCAACGCGGGCGGCGCGAGCATGGTCTTCGGATCGCGTTCGTAGCGTTGCAGCTCGTACGGCACCTCAAGCTCTTCGAGCATCCACAGCACGCGCTGCGAGCGGGAGTTGTTCAGGTGATGGACCGTCAGCATGGTGTCTGGCTCCGGCGGGAAATCCGCACGCCATTGTCGCCTTAATGACGGGTTTAAGGGTACGCTTGTCCATCGGCCGTGTGCGCGAACGCTACGGTCCTCCGACAATCCCCGGCGTCTTCCAGACGTCTCATCCCGTTCTCGCTCATGGACCGAATCGACGCCATGAAGGTCTTCGTCGCCATCGTCGACGAAGGCAGCCTCGCCGGCGCCGCCCGGCGTCTCGGACGCTCGGCCGCCGCCGTGAGCCGTGCCATCGCCTACCTGGAAACCCACACCGGCACCGCCCTGCTTCATCGCACCACGCGAACGCTCCGGCTCAGCGCCGCCGGCGAGCGCTATGCCGCCGCCTGCCGGCGCATTCTGCTCGATCTCGACGAAGCCGATGTCATCGCCGCCGGAGAGCGGTCCGACCCACGCGGTCAATTGACGGTCTCCGTGCCGCTCGCCGCCGGCGAAACCTTCATGCGCGAGATCGCCGACGCCTTCATCGAGCGCTACCCCGACGTGGTCGTGCGCCTGCAACTGAGCGATCTGCCAGTCAACCTGATCGACGAAGGGGTCGACGTGGCGGTGCGCGTCGCGCATCTGCCGGACTCGTCGCTGGTGGCGACACAGGTCGGTGAAGTGCGCCGCATCATCGCTGCCTCACCGGAATATCTCGCCACGCACCCGCCCATCGAGACGCCCGCCGACCTGTCGAAGCATCGCATCGTCTCCATGACGTATTTCGGCATCGACTCCTGGCGTTTTCCGCCCACGGGTCGCAGCGCCGTGCCGCAGATCGTTCAGTTCACGCCACGGCTGATCGTCAACTCGATTCGTGCCGCGATCGCCTCCGTGGTCGCGGGACACGGCGTGGCACGCATGCTGACGTACCACATCGTCAAGGAACTGGAAGACGGTACGTTGACGATCCTCTTGCAGAACTACGAACATCCCCCCATGCCGGTGCACATCATCACCCCGCAGGGACGACTGTCCGTACCCAAGGTACGCGCATTCGTGGACTTTGCCGTGCCGCGTCTGCGCAAGCATTTCTCGCGCGTCCACAAGCTCGCGGCGGGCAAGGCCTGACAGCGACGCGCGAGGTCACGCGGCACGCAGGGCATGTCCGCGCGAGCGCAAGCCGTCGTCATTCGTACGCGGCGCGGAAGAATGACTTCCGGCGCACGCCCTTTTTCCGGCCCGTTGCCGCGACCTACACTGGCTCCATCGCTTTTGCGCGCCGTACCGGCCAAAGCCGGGGACGGCGCAGCGTCCCCGGAGTCAACATGTCCAATGCAGTACTCGGCGGCACCACGACCGCCCCCTTCAACGCCTGGCGCGCCACGCTGTCGGCCGCGTGCGCCAGCCTCATCGGCATTGGTTTTGCCCGCTTCGCCTACACCGCCCTGCTGCCGGCCATCATCGGCGCGCACTGGTTCGCGCCTGCAACGGCAGCCTATCTCGGCGCCGCCAACCTCGGGGGTTATCTCGCCGGGGCGCTGGGCGCACGGGTGCTGGCGCGCCATGCGCCGAACGTCATCGTGCTGCGCGCCATGATGCTGCTCGCCGCGCTGACGTTCTTCGCCTGCGCGTGGCCCATCTCGTTTCTGTGGTTCTTCGCGTGGCGCTTTGCGTCGGGATTCGCGGGCGGGGTGCTGATGGTCATGGCGGCGCCTTCGGTGCTGGCCCACGTCGCGCCGTCGCGACGCGGTATTGTCAGCGGCGCAATCTTCGCCGGGCTGGGGCTCGGAATCGCGGCCTCGGGCACGCTCGTGCCGCTGCTGTTGCGTCAGGGGCTGGCACAGACATGGATCGGGCTGGGTGTGCTCTCGCTGCTGCTCACGGCAGTGGCGTGGCGCGGCTGGCCCGACGGCGCACCGGTCGCGACCGCCACGGCGCATCCGAAGCACCGTGCAGTCGCACCGCTCACGCTGCGCTCGCTTTACGTCGAATACGCGCTGAACGCCGTCGCATTGGTGCCGCACATGATCTTCCTCGTCGACTACGTCGCGCGGGGTCTTGGCAAAGGCCTCGATGCCGGCGCGAATTACTGGGTGCTGTACGGCCTCGGCGCCATCGTCGGCCCGATATTCGTCGGTCATCTCGCGGACCGCATTGGCTTCGCACGCGCCCTGCGAGTCGCTTACGTTGCGCAAATGTGCGCCGTCGTGTTGCCCGTGCTGGGGCTCGGACTACCCGCCCTGATCGTCTCGAGCTTCGTAATGGGGGCGTTCACGCCCGGTATCGTGCCGCTCGTGCTCGGTCGCGTGAACGAGTTGCTGGCGCACCATCCCGCCTCGCAAAAGGGCGCGTGGAGCACGGCGACGACCAGCTTCGCCACCTTGCAGGCCGGTGCGGCTTACGGACTGTCGTTCCTGTTCGCGGCGACTTCCGGCAACTACTCGCTGCTGTTTATCGTCGGCGGCGCAGCCATGGCTACCGGTCTGGTCGTGAACATCGTTGCCGGGCGCATGGCGCGCGCCTGACGCGCAGACGTCGTCACCGCACGGGTCAGGCTTCGTATTCGATGCGGTAAGCGCCCTTCTGTTGCCGGATGCTTGCGAAGCCGAGTTCGCCCAGATGCATTCCGGCGATCAGCAGCCGGTCTGCACTGACCCTGTCGAGCAGCCTCGTTCGCGTGGCCGCGGCGAGCGATGTGTCCTGATCGAAGGCGATCGACACGTCCGGGCGCTGGATCTGGATGTGGGGGAAGTGCACGATATCGCCCCAGACGAGCAAGCCAGCGTCGCGAGACTCGATGAGGTACCCCGTATGCCCTTCGGTGTGCCCCGGCAACGACATCGCGCGGATGCCGGGAAGCACCTCACCGGCGTCAAACGTGCGAAGCCGCTCGCGATAACCGTCGAAGACCTGTCGCGCGATCCGGAAGTTGCCCTGTGCCCGCTCGCTGGCGCGAGCCAGATTGGCGTCGTCCTCCCAGAACGCCACCTCGCGCCGGTCGACGACCAGCGCCGCGTTCGGAAAGGCGACCTCACCCTTCGTCATCAGTCCGCCGACATGATCGGGATGTGCATGCGTGAGGAGCACCGTATCGATGTCCGCAGGCTCAATTCCGGCGAGCAACAGATTGCCCTTGAGATGACCACCCCACTGCTTGATGCCACCGGCGCCGCCGTCGATGAGCACCGTGCGACCGCCCCCTTGCACGACATAGCAGTTGATGTGGATGGCGGCCGGCGCCTGCTGCCCGGCCTCGCCCTGGATACGTGCAGCTTCGGAAGCGTCGATGTTCGAAAGAAAGTCGAGACTCGCGGTGAGATAACCGTCGCTGATCGCCGTGACGGTGAAGTCGCCGACTTGCTGGCTGGGGAAAGTGTGAGTTGGCACCATTGGGCTCCTGAGATCAGTTTCGTTCACGCTTGTCTTCCGGCGCACGCCGGCGAGCGCTCGTCAGTTGGTCGCCCATCGGCGTATAGAGATCCACGCCTTCCGGGGGATGCGCGAACTGCCTTGCGTCATGCGCCGGCAATACCGCGAGCCAGCGAGATGCCGGACACCGGTCGAGCGCCACCGCATGCATGGCGAGTGGCTTGAGTCCCATGTCGATCAACGGCGCCGGGCCGAGCGAGCACAGGGCCAGCCGCTCGCCCGTCTGCACCGCCGGGGCCGGACCGATATCGCTGTACAGGTTTCGGTGCCAATCGGTGATGTGCTGCTGCCATCGCGCAAAATTGCCACCGCCTTTGCGGCGATATTCGTCGCCGGTCAGTACATCCAGTCCGTAGACGGTATGGATGGCAAGGTAAGCCGGACACCCGTCAGTGATCGCCCTGAAGCGTTGCGACGTGTGAAAACCCGTCACGGAAATGAGGGCTGGCAGCTTTTCAAGGCTGTAAAAGGCGTTCCATTCCGCCTCGCTCGCCGCGTCGGCGAAGTTACATTCCACGGTGTAAATCATGAGGTGTCGTCGTTCCCGGAAGGCACGCATTCGTTGGTGAATCGCGCGTTCTCATTGCATGAACGTAATGCTAATCTTGCGTTTTACGTGGTCATAGCGACTAAACGTCAGGCTTCATTGATATTTAATCAAGCTGAAGTCATGCACTCACCCAGCGGGACGATTTCCATGCGACGCAAGATTCCGAGCCATTCCGCCCTTCTCGCGTTCGAGGCGGCGGCCAGACACGGCAGTTTCGCGCGAGCCGCCGACGAACTGGCCCGTACGGAAGGTGCCATCAGCCGACAGATCGGACGACTGGAGGAATTTCTGGGGGTGACGCTGTTCGAGCGGATCGGCAATCGGGTCCGTCTGTTACCCAACGGGACGCGATATGCCGCGCAGGTCGGCGAGATTCTGGATCGACTGGAGCGAGACAGTCTGTATCTGATGGGCCAGCCGGTCGAGGGGGCCAGCATCGATATCGCTGCCACGCCGACGTTCGCCACGCGCTGGCTGATCCCGCGACTCGGGCGCTTTACGCAGTTGCATCCGAACATCACGGTGCACATTGCAGAATGCATGGAACCCTTTCTGCTGGCCGGTAGCGGATTCGATGCCGCCATCCATTTCGATCATCCGGCATGGGCCGGCATGCATGTGCATCACCTGCTCGAAGAGGTGCTGATTCCGGTATGCAGTCCGGCACTGCTGGCGCGGGCCGGTGAACCGGCGTCGCTGGACAACTTGCCTCGCCTTCATCGACGGCAGCATCCGGACGCCTGGCAAACCTACGCAGAGGCTGTCGACATTCCGCTGTCCAACTCCGCCGTCGGCGCGCGTTACGATCTCCATTCCATGCTGATCGAAGCGGCGCTCGCCGGGTTGGGCGTCGCACTGGTGCCGCATCTGTACGTTGACGCAGAGCTTCAGCAAGGGCGATTAGTCGCACCCTGGCCGAAGGACAAAGCCGTATCGAAGCACTTTTGCCTCGTGCTGCCCGAGCCGATTGCGCTGAGTCAGGGACCGGTGCAGGCGTTTGCCCACTGGCTTCTCGACGAGGCACGCGAAACGCGCTCGTGCTGACGCGCCCACGACAAACCGCACGTCATGCCACTCGCCACGCCCTACTGCCAGGCCGCGCTCAGCATCACCCCACCGGAGACGATCAGCATCGTATCGAGCAGCCGCTGAAACACCGATGGCGAGATGCCGAGGACAAAACGCTTGCCGAGCATCGTCCCGAGCATCAAGGTCATGCCGACGATCAGGCCGTTGATCCACGCGGCGGCAGGTAACGCGCCGAGTCCGGAGAACATCAGCACTTTTGCCACGTAGATGAAGACGGAACTGGCCGATTCCGCGCCGAGGAAGGCGCCGCCCGACAAGCCGTAGGCCGCAAACGCCGGAACGCTGAGCGGTCCGGTCGAGAGCACGATACCGGTGAGGAACCCGATGACGGCACCCACGACAGCGAGTTGCCAGAGCGACAACCGCCACTGACGCCGTTGCAGGTAGTGGCGCGTCGGCACCATCGCGATGAAGAACAGCCCCAGCGTGATGTCGACGACGGTCGACGGCAGAATCCATAACGTCTTCGCACCGAGCGCCGCGGCCGGAGCACCCGGCACCGAGTAGGCGCAGACCGCACGCCAGTCGATCTCACGCCACCACGCCAGTACCTTCGAGATGTTGCCGAAGACGGCAGCCACCGCCATGATCGGCACCGCCTGTTTCGGGCCATACGTGTAGACCAGCACCGGCAACAGCATCATCGACGAGCCCGTGCCGACCACCCCACTCACCGCGCCGGCCGCCGTCCCCACAATGGCGATCATCGCCATGCCCCACGCGTGCCCCGCCAAAAATCCTTCCAGCATTCATGCCTCGCCGTTTTTCGCTGCTGATGTTTCGCTGCTGATTACTGCCGACTGCCCTTGGTCTATTCTCGCCACGTCGTTTCGCGTGGTAACCCGCGCGCTTCACTGGCACGTGGGGTCAGAGCCGCCACAATAAAGCATGATCATCGCTCACACTATCGATAAAATCGTCGCCCTTCCGTGATAAAAAGTCGCAGATAGACGATTAGGTCGCATTAGGAGGATTCGGGATGTCGCGTCAGCTACCGCCGCTACACGCGTTACGCGTGTTCGAGACAGCCGCCCGTGCGCAGAGCCTGAGCGCTGCCGCACAGGAACTGTCGATCACCCACGGGGCCGTGAGCCGTCAGATCGCGCTGCTCGAAGCGTGGCTCGGCCAGACGTTGTTCGTGCGTCAGGGCCAGCGCAACGTCGCAACGGACCATGCGCGCGCATTCGCCGCCGAGATCAGCGCGGCGTTCGACCGCATCGGCGATGCCGCGCTGCGCTTCGGCAAGGCGCCGCGCACGCGGGTGGTCCGCGTCAACGCCCAGACCACGCTCGCCATGCATTGGCTGATCGCCCGTCTGCCGGCGTTTCATGCCGCGCAACCCGACGTGCAGGTCGTCGTCACCACATCAAGCAGCGGCGACGCGGCGTTTCGTGGCGGGTTCGATGTCGCCCTCCGCCGCGATCCGCCGCCCCGTCCCGAGTGGGAACCGTATGAGAGAACGGTGCTGTTTACCGAACGCGCGACCGTCGTCGCGGCCCCTTCATTGCTGGAGGCGTCGCCTTTGCGTCGTTTGAAAGACCTTGCGAAGCACAACTTCGTCGCCACGCAAACACGCGTGGGCGCATGGGAGGAGTGGCTGAGTGCAGCGGGTGTGCCCGCACTGCGTCCCGTGCGATT
Source organism: Pandoraea sp. ISTKB (assembly GCF_001721285.1). NCBI lineage: Bacteria > Pseudomonadati > Pseudomonadota > Betaproteobacteria > Burkholderiales > Burkholderiaceae > Pandoraea > Pandoraea sp. ISTKB. The sequence goes on along the minus strand of NZ_MAOS01000034.1, from coordinate 30,503 downwards.
CCATCGTTTCGATCACTATCACGTGAGCTTGCAGGCGGTCGTGGATGGTTTGGGCGTGGGGATCGGCTGCCTGCCGACACTGAATCGCGAACTCGCTGCCGGACGTCTCGCCATGCCGTTCCCGGACATTCAGGTCGACGGCGCAACCTACGTCACGCTTGTGCCACGCGACGCCGACAAGTCCAAACCGTTACGGGATTTCCTCGCATGGGTGCATGCCGCAGCCAGCACGCCTGTCGAGGACGTCGGCACCGAAGCGAAGACTAGGCGCCCGGCCCGACGCTCCACTTCCCGGGCGACACGCCAAACGCGCGGCGGAAGTACCGGGTGAAGTGCGAGAGATCGTTGAAGCCTTGCGCCAGCGCGACGTCCGTTGCCGATGCCCCCGCACGCAACGCGGGCAATGCACGGACCAGACGCAACTGATTGCGCCAGGCATGGGGCGCCAGCCCCGTCTCGCGGGAGAAAAGACGTGCGGCGTGGAACGGAGAAAGCTCGACCGCCTCGGCCAGCGCCGTGAGCGACAGCGACTCGGTGAGATCGGCGGACAGGCGCGCCTTCATCGTCTCGACGCGTACCGCGTCGCGATGCGTCGCCAAGGTTGGCACCCGGGCCTGCGCATGCCGCACCAGCATCATCGACACCGCCTCGATCAGCACGCTTTCCGCCAGTAGTGGATCTGCGCCGAGCTGAAGCAGTCGATGCGCCTCGAGCAGCCGGTACATTGCCTGAGCGTCGTAGATGACGTTCTCGCCGAACCACGGCATGGCATCGCTGATGCTGTCATGCGCGGTTGGCACCGCGATCGGCCCGGCCAGCGGATTGGCGAGTTGCCGATGCACGCCTTGCACGAAGCCGACGGGCAGATAGAACACCCGATATCGCCAGCCGAAGTCGGTCTCGCGCGCGCCCGTGTGCACCTCGCCGGGATGGATGATGGCGACCGAACCCGCATCGGCCACATGCTCGCCACCCCGATAGGCGTAGCGTTCGGCGCCCGCCACGATGCAGGCGAACGTGTACGCATCGTGCCAATGCGGTGCGAAGGTGTGGTCGTTGTATTCGGCCGTGAGCATGTCGCCCCCGGGAACGAGCGACGAGCGCCAGTACAAAGGGGCATTACGGAACGGCTGGAACGGCTGAAGGGGCTGAAATACGGCATCCATGGCCGTCACTTTACACCGGGCGACGCACGACCGTCCGCCGCCCGATACCGTTGGGATATCCGACGGTCTTACACGTCCGCCCACATGCGCAACAGGTTGTGATAGCTCCCCGTCAGTTGCACCAGCGACGCATCGTCCGCGCCGTGCTGCGTGAGACGCTGAATTGCCACATCCATGTCGAACAGCACGCTGCGTTGCGCATCGTCGCGAATCAGGCTCTCGATCCAGAAGAAGGACGCGAGCCGCACGCCCCGCGTGACCGGATTGACCTTGTGCACACTCGTGCCCGGATACAGCACCATGTGACCGGCCGGCAGCTTGACGGCGCGCTCGCCGAAGCTGTCGCGCACCACCAGTTCGCCGCCGTCGTAGCTGTCGGGGTCCGACAGGAACAGCGTGGCGGACAAGTCCGTGCGCACCCGCTCGCGCACGCCCTTGATGCCCCGCACCGCATTGTCCACGTGATAGCCGAACGCCTCACCGCCTTCGTATCGATTGAAGAGCGGCGGGTAGATCCGCCGCGGCAACGCCGCCGACATGAACACGGCATCCTGCGACAGACGCCGCAGGATCTCCTCACCCAGACGCTGCCCCCAGGGGTCGTCCTCCGCCAGTTGCCGGTTTTCCTTGGCCTGCGCCGACTGCATGCCTGCCGTCGCCTTGCCGTCGACCCACGTCTGCGCCTGCAATTGCTCGCACAGCGCTCGCGCTTCGTCGGGGCTGAAGACGGCGGGGATCTCGATCATCATGATGCTGTCTCCTCAGACTCGGAACGCGCTCAGAACGCGATGTCCGCGCTGACGGTCACCGTACGCCCCGCACCCGGCACGCCGTACAGCTGGAAACCGTCGAGCGAAGCGCCGATCTGCGCGTAGTAGAACTTGTTGAACACGTTGTTCAGGTTCAGGTTGACGTGCACGTGACGGTTCACGCGGTAGCGCGCCGCAATGTTATGCACCCAGTAGCTCGGCGCCTTCTCGTTGTCCTGCGTGTAGATGGGGTTCACGCCCGACGGGCCCGACGCGTTGCTGCTGTTGTTGTTCTGACCGCCGACGTAAAGGTTGTCGGTGTAACGACGGTGCCCCACGTACTGCACGCCATAGCTCAGTGCGAGGTCCGGCGTGACCTTGTACGACGTCCAGATCGAACCGCTCCAGTCCGGCACGTTGGCGGCCTCTGCCCCTTCGTTCGCGCCCTTGGTGATGCGGCTCTTCATGCGTGAGACGCCGGCGAAGATCGACCACTTGTCGGTGATGTTGCCTTGCAGGCCGAGTTCGACACCGTCGACACGCTTGGCGGGCAACGCGCGCACCGGCGACGTATCGTCGCTCGTGTACTGCCACGAGTTGCTGAGTTCCGTGCGGAAGATCGCAGCCGTGAAGCCGAGCGCGCCACCGGCGAGATCCCACTTGGTCCCCATCTCATACGTCTGCGACGTGGCCGGATCGTACTTGGCGGTCGACGCCGTGCCGAAGATCAGGTTGTTCGTGCTCGCGCCGATGGCGGTCGGCTGCGTGGCGCGGCTGTACGAAACGTAGATGCTGCCCGGCTCGACCGGCTTGTAGACGAGACCCGCACGCCCGCTCCACGCGCCATTCGTGCTCGACGTGATCGAGGCGCCGCTCGGTGCGTTCGTCTCCGCGCGCCAGCGGTCATAGCGCAGCGACGCCAATACTTGCCAGTGCGGCGACAGCGTGATCGTGTCGCTCGCAAAAATGGCCGCGTCGTTGACCGTCGAGCTGGACTGGTTATTGCCTTCCATCGACCAGGTGCCCGCGAACGAATTCGATGGGTTAGCCATGTTGAAGAACATGTCGCCCGCCGGCACGTAGGCCGCGCGCGGGTTGCCGCCGTAGGTTTCACGATACAGCTCGAAACCGGTCACCACGTCGTGCTTGAACGGGCCCGTGTTCGCCGAGAAACGCAGGTCCGTCTGGTTATCGAGGATCTGATAGCGCGTGGAATTGCCGAAGTTGCTGCCACGCAGAATGCCGTACGGCGCTGACGTCAGCCCGTAGTCGGTGTACGAGTTCACCCCACCGATGTTCGACAACGGCCCGATGCCTGTATAGCCGAGCGTCGCACAGCGAGTACCGGTGCAAATCTTGCTGCCATTGGCATTCGCTGCAAAGAATCGCGCGGGCGACAGCACCGAGAAGTTGTCCGTCTGCTGCCAGCGCAACTGGCTGCGAATGCGGGTGGTGTCGTTGAAGTCGTGCTCGACGCGCCCCGACAGCGACGTGCTCTCGGTCTGCTGCGTGTAGATGCCTGCCGCACCGTACCAGTTGCTCTGCTGCACGCCCGGCATCAGTTGACCGCCCGTGCCGCGCTGGATCGGCAGGCCCGTGTCGGGTACGTTGTTGTCCTTCTGATGGAAGACGTCGAAGATCACGCGCGTGCTCGTGCCCAGACCGAGACCGAGCGACGCGGCAATACCGTAGCGATCGTTCTTCACCTCATCGCGCCCTGCCACCCCGTTGTGATGCGACATGAGATTCAGACGCAGCGCCGTGGAGTCGCCGAGTTGCTGATTGAGGTCGGCCGTCATGCGACGGTAGTTGTCGCTGCCCAGCCCGAACGACGAGCGGTAGAAACTGCCAAGCTCGGCTTCCTTGGACACGAGATTGACCGAGCCGCCCAAGGCCGCCACCCCCGATTCGATCGTGCCGGTGCCCTTGTACACTTCGACGCGATCGAGGTCGAAGGTATCGTTGCGACTCGACAGCCCTGCATCGCGCACGCCGTCGATGGTAATGCTCTGCTCTGCGGAGAAGCCGCGAATCGAGAACAGATCGCCCCAGCCCAGATTGCCCTCGCCCGACATGAACGTGATGCCCGGCACGTTCTTCAGAATGTCCTGCAACGACTGGGCGTTCTGCTCTTCGAGCACCTTCTTCGGCACCACCGTGATGCTCTGCGGGATATCGCGCAGCGGTGCCGTGTATTTGGACGACGACACCGTCTCGGCTTTGTACGGTGCATCGACCGTAGCCGTGACCGACGTGGCCGGTAATGCTACGGCATCCGCCGATGCGGCCGTGGCCTGCGCGGGTGCCGCGGCACTGCCGGGTGCAGGCGCGGGCGTCACCGCCGTCGCGGGCGCGGTCTGCGCTGCCGCATGCAGCGATGCGGCCGCCAGCGCGGCGGCCACCGTCACGCGAGTCTTCAGTCGCAGACGGGTGTGGCGTGAGCTTGCCGAGGTTGTGGTGACGGCCGTGACCGTCGTGACGTCCGTCACACCGGACGCCGCCCCCGGCGACACGGCGAAGGGCGCGAGCGAGGCGTCGGTTTCCAACGAATTCAAGTGCTTCATCTGGTGTTATGCGTTATGAGATGAACAGACAAAAGGCGTCCTCGCGCGCCGGGGTGTGCGCGACACCGCCGGAGCGTTCGGACTGACTCGGACAACAAGGAAAAACGACGCGGCCGGCGTGGCGATGTGGCTGGGCGCGCCGGTGCAGAAACTACGAGGACCGGCGGGCCGCGTCGGGAGAGCGAACGACGTCTAGACGGGTGTCACGACGTCGTCCACGATCAGTTGCGGCAAGCCGCGCGAGCACCGCTCGACCCGGGCCTGCACGTCGAATACCCGCGCGATGGCGTCAGCCGTCACGACCTCGTCGACACCGCCCGCCGCGACCACACGACCGTCACGCAACATCACGGCAGCATCGGCATGGCGCATGGCGATCGAGAGATCGTGCATGACCACGACGGTGATCATCTGACGCGCGACCGTCTCACGCGCGATCAGACGCATCACCTGAAACTGATGATGCAGATCGAGCGCAGAGAGCGGTTCATCCAGCAGCAGAATGCGCGGCGCACGGATCAGGGCCTGCGCCAGACCGACCAGTTGACGCTGACCGCCGGAGAGTTCGTCGAGAAAACGCATGGCGAGCGCTTCGATGCCCAACTGGGTGAGCAGCGCCATGACGATGGCCGGCGTGGGCGCCATCGCACTGACCGACTCGCGCGATGCGTGCCGCGCGCCATGCCCGGCAGCGAGCACCGATTCGAGTACGCGCAGATGCACGCCCGCGGGCAGCGCTTGCGGCAAATAGACGACATCACGCGCCGGCACGCGGCCGGTACACCGATGCAGGGTCTCGCGACCGAAGGTCACTTCGCCGCGCCCCGACACGAGTCCGGCGAGCGTGCGCAACAGGGTCGACTTGCCCGAACCGTTCGGACCGAGCAGCGCCGTCACGGTGCCGGCAGGCAGCGTGGGCAGCGATACCGCGTGAAGAATGTGGCGACGCCCGAGCGTCACGTCGATGCCCGTCGCGCCTAGCGCAAGTGTGCTTGCCGGGGTTGCCGGGAATTTCGCAGCGTTAGCGGATACCGTCACAGCGACCTCCCGCTGGAGCGCACGACAATCACCAGGAAGAACGGAATGCCGACGAGTGCCGTCACGATCCCGACCGGGATGATGACGCCGGGCAACAGCGTCTTCGATGCAATCGAGGCGAGCGACATGACCAGCGCGCCCACGATGAGACAGCCCGGCAGATAGAAGCGATGGTCTTCGCCGAAGATGCCCCGCGCGATGTGCGGCGCAACCAGCCCGACGAAGCCGATGGTGCCGACGAACGACACCGTCAGCGCAGACAGCAGCGACACGCGCATGAGCGTGACGAGACGCAACCGCGCGACACGGATGCCGAAGCTTGCCGCACGGTCTTCGCCGAGCCGCAGCGCCGTCATCGCCCACGATTGACGCCAGGCGAACACCGCCATGATCGCGAGCACGGCACCGAGCACCCGCACCTGCGTCCAGTCGCTGCGCGTGAGGCTGCCCAGTGTCCAGAAGACGAGTCCCTGCAAGGCGTCTTCGGTCGCCACGAACTGCATCAGCGAGACGAGCGCGTGAAACACGAACACCAGCGCAATGCCCATGAGCACCACGCCCGAGGTCGGCAGACCGCGCCAGCGCGCCACGCCGTCGAGCACGAGCGCCGAGATGAGCGCGAAGATAAAGGCGTTGACGGGCACGATCCACACATCGGGCACGCCCGGCACATGCAGATTCAGCACGATGGCAAGCGCCGCGCCGAACGCCGCTGCCGCCGACACACCCAGCGTATAGGGGCTGGCGAGCGGGTTATCGAGGATCGTCTGCATCTCGCCGCCGGCCAGTCCGAGCGCGCCGCCGACGAGTACCGCCATCAGCGCATACGGCAGGCGGATCTGCCAGACGATGACCTGGGCATCGGGACTCGCGGTGCCCGGCGACACCAGCGTGCGCCACAGGTCACGCCAGCCAAGCGCCGACGGTCCGTGCGTGAAGTCCAGCGCCAGTGCCAACACGATGAGCGCCGCCAGCGCAATTAGCCATACCGCACGGCGCAGATTCAACTGGCGATAGCCGCTCGCCACCCCCGCATGCAACACGTCTTCTTCAGCCAGTCGGGCCGAGGGGTCGCTCAATGAAGGTTGCGAGGGTTGCGGCGGATGAGACATTTCTCCCGCAAGACTCACGGCTTGTCTCCGTCAGTCCAGTACGTTCCGTTGTACGGCACGGCGAGGAAGCGCTGGTGAATCTCGGTAAACGTGGCGTTCGCGTCGATCTGCTTGAAGCGTCCCGGATAGAACCAGCCCAGCATCGCTTCGACGGCGACGATGTTGTACGGCGAGTCGTAGAAGTTGTGCCACAACCCGTGCGTGCGTCCCTCGCGCACCGCCTTGATCGAAGCAATGCCCGGCGACTTCACGAAGGCGTCGAGCGACGCACGCGCGTCGCTGGCCGACGTTTCCGCGCCGACGTGGATGCGCAACTGGTTGGCATTGCCGCGCGTGCCGGTCGCAATATAGACGTCCGGTTGCGACGCAATCACGTGCTCGATGTTCAGATCGCCGATCACGCCCGGCAGCAAGTCGCGGGCGATGTTCACCCCGCCCGCCGCATCGACGAATTCGCCGATGTTGCCGTTGCCGACCGTATGACAGCATCCGGGCCAGACGCCCGCGAGCATTTGCACGAACACCTTCGGACGCTGGTTCGACGGAATCGTCGCCACGGCGTCGCGCACGGCCTTCAGATGCGATTCATAGAGGGAGATGTAAGCGTCGGCCTGCGCTTCGCGATGCATCGCGCGCCCCATCAGACGAAGGCTTGGCACCGTGTCTTCGAGCGGCTTCTGACGGAAGTCGACGAAGATCACCGGCACGCCGGCGGCGGCGAATTCCTTGACGAGCGCATTGTGACGTCCCGGGCCATGTCCGCCGATGCTGAAGATCGCCAGATCCGGCTTGAGCGCGAGCGCCTTCTCGGCGCTGACCGTGGCTTCCGAGGACTGACCGATCTTCGGAATGGTGTCGATCTGCGGGAAGACCTTCTCGTACTGCTGCCACGTCTGCGGGTCGAGCGACTGCAACTCGCCCTGCCAGCCGACAATGCGTTTGAGCGGCTGCTTGCCTTCGAGCAACGCCACCGCATACAGCAGTCGCCCTTCACCCAGCAGAATCCGGTCGACGTGATCAGGCAACGTCACTTGCCGGCCCGCCATGTCGGTGACGACTTCACCGGCATGCGCCGGCATCACCGCGCCCAGCGCCACCGACGCGACGACGCTTGCCACGCACGCCGCTTGTCTGGCAACGTTAGCCAGTGAGGTGCGACGCGAAAAGAAATTCAGCATAACGATGACATCCCACATTGAATCAAGAACCATTCTCATTTCTATTAGAATGTAGCGTTGCGTTGTGTTGGCTTCGTGTTGACGGAATTTCGGTATGTATTGGTTTGTATTGGCGTGTATCGGTATATGGGCGACGGGCGCAACGCGTGTGCTCGCCGGTAGACTCCCGGTCTTGGGAATGCCGTCGTGATGTCGGCCGGCGCTTCATTCCCTTCGTTCTCCTCGTCCTCTTCATCGATGACTTCTTCGCCCCCTTCGCCCACTTCGCCCGCCCATGCCCGCCTGCTGATCGTCGACGACGATCCGCAAATCCGCGACCTCCTCTCGGACTATTTGCGGGAGTCGGGCTTCGATGTCGCAACGGCTGCCGATGGCGTTCAGATGTGGGCGCAGTTGGCTGCACGTCCGGCCGATGTGGTCGTGCTCGACCTGATGCTGCCCGGCGAGGATGGGCTGTCGCTGTGCCGTCAATTGCATGCGCGCGGTGATGTCTGTGTCGTGATGCTCACCTCGCGCAGCACCTTGCTCGACCGCATCGTCGGTCTCGAAGTGGGTGCGGACGATTACCTGCCCAAGCCATTCGATCCGCGCGAGTTGCTCGCGCGCGTGAAGGCGGTGCTGCGTCGTGGCCCGCGTCTGCCGCCGGGTAGCGCACAAGCCGGAGCGACGTCGACGGTGGCCAGTGCGCCGCCCGCACCTTCTGCATCGTCGGCGCCAGGGGGGCCGAGCGCTCCCGTGCCGCACGGACGCACGTTCACGTCGACGCCGCCCATCGCCCCGCACACGTTGCCGTCGCAGGCCGCGTTCTTCGATTTCGACGGCTGGCGTCTCGACACGCTCGCCCGTCAGCTCATTTCGCCCGAGGGGCGTGTCATCACGCTTGGCGGCTCCGACTACCGGACATTGCAGGCGCTGGTCATGCACCCGCATCGCCCGCTCTCGCGAGACTTCCTGCTCGATTGCGCCTTCGGTCGTCATGGCGCGGCAAACGACCGAGCCATCGACGTGTGCGTGAGCCGTCTGCGCGCGCATCTCGATACGCGCGCGCGCCCGTCTCCGCTGATTCGCACCGTGCGTAACGAGGGCTACATGCTCGCGGCCGACGTGGTGGCCTCCAGTGTCTGACGCCTCACGCACGACGTCCGCACGTCAGGAAGCCAGCCAGTCGTTCGCGGCCCGCTGCCTTCGCAACGCGCGGCGCTATTTCGGCTGGCCCCGCACCCTCTCCGGGCGGCTCGCGCTGATTCTCGTGATCGGCATGCTCGCCACGCAACTCGTCACGGGCACGGTGTGGTTCGACGCACGCTACGGCCGCGTGGCGGAAGTGCCGGTGCGCTCGGGCGGTGCCCGCATCGCCGACGCCGTGAAGCTGTTCGATGTCGTCCCGCCGGCCGAGCGCGCTGCGCTCATGCAGCGTCTGCGTGCGACCGGTGTGGAGGTGCGCGAGATCGACACGCCCGCGCATGAACAAAGCATGTCGCACTTCTCGGACGATCTGTTCGACAGCGTGCTGACGTCGCAACTCGGCCCCGCGCATCCGTTCGTCGCCCATCCCGTCGTGCTTTACGACGACACCGGCGAACCGCTGGCGCTCGCCACCCTGCTGCGCGCACATGCCCCGACGGCACACCTCGCGGCCGACGTTCGCCTGCAAGACGGGCAGTGGTTGTCGCTGGCAGTCGTGGCCGGTCAGGCGGGACTGGACCTGCGCCCCGGCGCCGCGTTTGCCGACTACTTCGTACGCATCTATCTGGCGCGCATTTTCGCGGTCATTCTGATTGCGGTCATTGCCGTGCGAATCGCGCTGCGTCCACTGGCCCGCATGTCGGCGGCTGCCGACCGGCTCGGGCGCGACATTCACAGCCCGCCGCTCGATGAGAGCGGGCCGGTGGAAGTGGGCCGCGCCGCGCAGACGTTCAACGCCATGCAGCATCGCCTCATCGAAGCGATGCAGGCCCGCACCGCGTTCCTGGCTGCCGTCTCGCACGATCTGCGCTCACCGCTCACCCGCTTGCGCTTGCGCGCCGAAACGTTGAGCGATCCGGTGCAGCGCGAGCGCTTTCGTCAGGACCTGATGGAGATGGAAGCGATGATCGCGGCGTCGCTCGATCACGTGCGTGGTGTGCCCAGCGGCGAGGCCCTGCGCGACGTCGATATCGACGCCCTGCTGCACGCCGTGGCCGAAGACGCACGCGAGACCGGCGGAGATGTGCGCGTGCGGGAGCAGAGCGTGAGCGGCACCGTGCGTGGCTATCCGCGAACGTTGCGTCGCTGCGTTCAGAATCTCGTCGACAATGCGCTGCGCTATGCAGGCGGATGCCGTCTGTCGGCACATCTGTCGGCGCAGGGCACGCACCTCGAAATCGTCGTGGAAGATCGTGGCCCGGGTATTCCGGAAGCAGAGTTGTCGGCTGCGGTGGAGCCCTTCGTCCGGGCGGGCGTGCATCGGCAGTCGTCGAATCAGGCGCCGGGCGCTTTCGCCGCCGGACCGGACGGCGCCGGTCTGGGCCTTGCCATCGCCCGCACCATCGCACAGGCGCACGACGGCTCGCTCATCCTCTCGAATCGCCCGGGCGGCGGCCTGCGCGCCGAACTGCATCTGCCTGTCGCGGGTCCGGACGTTACCCTCGACACACATACGAAATACTCATAAATTACAACAAAACATTCATTTCTCTTATGCTGCGACGCGCCATAAAATCCGGGTATTCCCTTACCCACCCGGTCAGGACGTCAGCACCGACGTCAACCAGGACGCAGCAAAATGAATACCACGCAGGTCACGCAAGACACCCTTCCCACCATTACCACGCCAGCCCGCGCGGCGATTGCCGCACCGAACGGACGTGAACCGGCGACGACGAGTACGGACGACGTTCGTGCGACGCCGCTCGTCACGCTGGCCGTCGTCACGATACTCACCGGCGTGGGTGCGGGTATCGGCGGGACCTTGCTCGCCGCCCTGCTCCACATCGTCCAGCATCTCGCCTTCGGTTACGCGCAGGATCAGGTCTTCGGTGCACAGAGTTTCCTGACCGGTGTAACAGCCGCCTCTGCCGAACGCCGTTTTGCCGTGTTGACGTTATGCGGTGTCGTCGCCGGGCTCGGCTGGTACGCCGTGCATCGCTACGGCGCGAAGCTTGTCTCCATCAAGGAAGCCGTGGGCCGCGCCCGCCCCATGCCGGTGGGCAGCACGCTGGCGCATGCCTTGCTACAAATCGTGACGGTCGCGCTCGGCTCGCCGCTGGGACGCGAAGTCGCCCCCCGGGAGATCGGTGCGCTGGTGGCCGACCAGCTCGCGCGTCGCGCGGGGCTGTCGACGGAGCACTGCCGCCTGCTGGTCGCTTGCGGCGCGGGCGCCGGACTGGCGGCCGTGTACAACGTGCCGCTCGGTGGCGCGATCTTCGTGCTCGAAGTGTTGCTCGGCACCTTCGCCTGGCGTGCCGTGCTGCCCGCGTTCGCCACCTCGGCAATTGCCGCCGCCGTCGCATGGATCGGCATGGGCGCGGAACAGCAGTACACGATCCCCACGTTCGACGTGACGGCACCGCTGGTCGGCTGGTCGCTCGTGTGCGGCCCGCTCGTCGGCGTGGCGGCCTGGGCGTATGCGCGTCTGACGGAGAGCGCACGCGCCAACGCACCGCGTGACTGGCGCGCGCCGGTCTTCGCACTCGCCAACTTCATGGTGTTGGGGCTGGTCATCGCGTGGTACCCGCAGTTGCCGGGCAACGGCAAAGGACCGGCATCGCTCGCATTCAACGGCGAGCTGGTGACGGCGCTGGCGTTCGTGTTGCTCGTGCTGCGCGTTGCCTTCACGTGGAGCAGTCTGCGTGCCGGTGCGGCCGGAGGATTGCTCACGCCGGGGCTGGCCAACGGCGCGTTACTCGCCGTCGTGCTGGCGGGTGTGTGGAACGGCGCGCTGCCGCAGGGATGGGAGATGAGCGTGGCGCTCGGCGCGGCAGCCCTCATCGGGGCTACCGCATTCCTTGCCGTGTCGATGCGCATGCCGATCACGGCCGTCGTGCTGGCGCTGGAATTCACGCACGTGAATCAGGACTTCCTCGCGCCGATGTTACTCGCTGTCGCCGGCGCAGCCTGCACCGCGCGCTGGCTCGATCAGCGTGTTCAGCGGGTCGCGACGACGAAGAGTCGCGGGAACGGCAGCAGCACCGTGCCGTCGGCCAACGCCGGATAAGCCTTCGCAATTTCCTCGGTGTAACGATTCAGGAAGGCTTCGCGCGAAGCGTCGTCGAGTTTCGCAAGGAACGGACGCAACGCGCTTCCCTTGAACCATTCGACCACCGCCGGTGCGCCGCCTGCGAGCGGGTGGTAGTACGTCGTGCGCCAGATGTCGACGCGCGAGCACAGCGCGCGCAGCATCGGGTAATAGAACGTGGCGCCATGACGCGCAGTGCGCTCCGTCCCCTTGAGCGTATCGGCCCAACGCGGATCGGCGGCGACTTCGCGCATCAGTTGGTGCGCGGGCTCGTCGAGGTTGTCGGGTGTCTGCACGGCGAGCGATCCGCCCGGCGACAGACACTCGATCAGACGCGGATACAACGTCTCGTGATCGGGCAGCCATTGGAGCACGGCGTTCGCGAGAATCGCGTCGAACGGACCGTCTTTCCATTTCCCGATATCGGCAACGTCGAAATGAAACTGCGGCAGACGCTTGCGCGCCGCGTCGACCATGTCCTGCGAACTGTCCAGACCATACACCTGTGCCTGCGCGTAGCGCGCGGCCAGCACTTCGGTCGAATTGCCGGGACCGCAACCGATATCCACGACACGTGTCGCCTCACGCCCGGGAAGGTCGGGAATGGCGGCCACGAGATCACGCACGGGACGCGTGCGCTCGTCTTCGAACTTCACATACTGAGACGCCTGCCACGCCGGGTTGGTGGGGCCAGTGCTGGGGGACATCGTGTTTTGCGGCATGAATCGCTCCATCGGGGGCTGTCGATCGATAGCCGTCACGATATCAGGTCGCCGCCTGCAATGCCTCCACAAAAACACGCAGGTGCGAGGGTTCTGCGTCGGTGATCGCCCAGTACGTCATCCCGTTTCGCCGCCAGCGCGCGATCGCATAGCCGTCGGCGCCCGAGATCATGGGCGCGGCGGACGCCTTGTCACGTGCCGGATACACGTAAAGATCGATCGGATGTTTATCCGTGTGATAGATGAGAACGGCCACCGTGCGCTGGCCGACATAGTCGAGCCTGCCGCCCGCCAGCGGGAACCCCTTGGCCGACAGATCGACCACCGGCGGCGCGTAATCGAGACGTCCGTTGAACCACGGTTTGACGGTGTGCTGATCGGTCGAGACGACATCGATAGGATGCTGCGACAACAGTGCGCGCACGTGACTCGATACGATTTCCTGCGGTTGCAGCCCGGTCGGCGTTTGCGGATCGGGCGTCGGCGCGGGGACCGGCGGGCGCTCGACGAGCAGCGCCATCGCCACGGCAAGGCCACCGAGGATCGCGCCGCCCGCGCCACCGAACAACCACGGCGCCAGGCTCGATCCCCATGCGAGGTCGACGGGCTTGCCGGAGGGCTTCGGCACGTTTGACGTATTCGACGAATGCGATGGCTTGGGTTCGGGTTTCGGTTCAGGCTTCGGCGTGGACACCGCATCGGCCGATGACGCCGTCGTGTCCTGCGCTGCCGCCGCACGACGTTCTGCTTGCGCCAACTCGTCACGCAGACGCTCGCGCAACACCTGTGGCGCCTTGTGATGCAGCGAACCGTCGCGCAGCATCTTGCCCAACGTCGTGTCCTCGTTCCGGGCGGTTGCCGATCCGGCATCGTCGGACGACGTCGCGGCAGTATCTCTGGGATCGTCGGGCTTATTCATCGCGTCCTCCCCGGCGGGTGCCGTCGAGCGGCAGACGTGTGTGACGAGCGAGCGGCGTAACCTGGGCAGACGTCGACCTCGCGTCTCCCGACGTTGGCGTCTCTTGCCCGCCTCGCGTGGCGCGCGCGGCAAGCACGGCCGCGGCGAGCATCTGCCGGCCTCGCGCCAGACGCGACATGACCGTGCCCGCCGGCACCCCCACGATCGTCTCGATCTCCCGGTAGCTCATATCTTCCATCTCTCGCAAGACCAGCACTTCGCGATACACGACCGGCAACGTGGCCAGCGCATCGCGCACGAGCGCACACTCGTCGCGACGCACCGCCAGCATCTCCGGATCGCCGGGCGCAGCATCGTCCCAGCCGGGTAAATGCCCTTCGCCATGCAAGCCATGTGTGGATTCGTCGAACGGTGTGCCGTCGGCGGCATCGGAGCGGCGACGCCACTCGGTCAGCCACGTATTGCGCACGATCGCGAGCAGCCATGCGCGAGCGTTCTCGCCGCGAAAGCCGTCGAAGAACCGCAATGCGCGCAGATAGGCCTCCTGCACGATATCGTCCGCATCGCTGGCACTGCCCGACAGCCAGCGCGCAAGGTTGTATGCCGCATCGAGATGCGGCAAGGCCAATGCTTCGAATCGTCCTGACGCCGCAGCGCCGGATGGATCAGCGTCGGTCACCGGGATCTCCCGAATAAGGGCAGCGCAGTGCCCGGGTGAACGTACGAGTCGGACCGACGCTGCATGACTACGCGAAACAACGTCGATGAGCGCATTGAATCACATCTGCACCGCAAGGCGATCATTTCACGACGATCACGCCCGTCATATGCGGGTGGATCGCACAGAAGTACGGGTACGTTCCCGGCTTGTCGAAGGTAAAGGCGTAAGTGCCGTCAGTGTCGAGTGCGCCCGACGCAAACACGCGCGGCGTGGCGGCACTCGTGACCGTGTGCGGTTCGTCGTCGCGGTTGGTCCACGTGACAGTCTCGCCCGCTTTGACCGTGAGTGTCGCGGGTGAGAACGTGAAGTTGTCGATGTGCACCGCGTTCGTCTGCGCAGCGCCCGCACGCCACGGCGCGCCGAAGACGATCATGCCGGCCGCCGCGACGGCCACACGCCCCAGCAACGCGCGACGCTGCGCACCCTGTGTATCGAGATCATCGGATTTCATGAGACGGCTCCGTCATCAGGAGGCAAGTGTCGCGTCGCCGAGCAGCGGCGCACCGTCGAGCGAGGTGAATTCGACGCGTCGAATGCCCAGCGTCTGCCGCAATTGCGACGTCTCGACCTTCAACGGCCCCGGCCCCGGGCCCTCGCCAGGTGCCGGTTGCGGGAATGCCGTCGACATGGCGGTCTGCAACCGCACGTTGCCCTCCACCTTTTGCAGCACTTGATGGATGTGCCCGTTGAGCACCGTCACCGAACCGAACGGGCGCAACAGCGCCAATGCACGCTCACCGTCGTCCGTGCCCCAGCCCCATGCGGGATAGACGGACCACAACGGCATGTGCGTGAACACCACGACGGGCGTGCTGTGCGAGCGCCCCTTGAGATCGGCGGCGAGCCAGGCGAGTTGTGTGTCGCCAAGGTAGCCCATGCCGCCCGCCTTGAGGCCCAGCACGTTCACGAGCGCGACGAAATGCACGCCGCGCTGATCGAAGCTGTACCAGCCCTTGCCTTGGGTATCGGGGGAAAACCGTGAGAAGAAGGTGCGTCCGTCGTCGCCGATGACGTCATGCTCGCCCGGCACGTAACGGGTCTCGAGACCCGCACCGTTCACGATCTGCTGCGCGATATCGAATTCCTCGGGCCGGGAGAGATGACTGACGTCGCCGGTGTGCAGCATGAAAGCGGGACGCCGGGCATCGTTGCGAATGCGCTCGATGGCCGATGCAAGCGTGGCGGCCGGATCGGGATTCGGCGCTTTGTTGAAGCCGATGTGACTGTCGCTGATCTGCACGAACGACAACACATCGCTGGACGCCGTCTCGGCAGCCGACGCCGCTGAACCGCCCAGCGACACACCGCGCGGCACGCCGCCATCGAGCGTCCACAGAATGCCTGCGCCCGCCCATGCGAGACAGGCCATCGCCCGACGGCGCGATATCAATGGCGATGACGATGACGCTTCGCCTTCGTTCGCCTTCCCGACTTCCTCGCCATCCCGATAATGCATGGCACACCTCCACACGGTGGGTCGGCGCCGCCTCGTCCGGATGACAGAGGTCGCAAGCGCCGTTACCCGTATTACCGGTGCACGTGCCGTTTTATTCCCGAAGGCAGGAAAACGAGGTGTCGGGCAGCGACGACGTCACATCGGCGCGAAGTTCCAGCGCGCGCCGCCGACACGCCCGCTCGTGCCGATCGACGTTGCCGGTCCGTGGGGTTGCCAGTGGACTTGCCATGCCGGCGCGGCCGGCGCGACGCTCTGACAATCGTCCTTACCCGACGCCTGACCCGCGGACGTGCCGCCGCCGATGGCCTTGATCGTCCCCCGGGTCAACAAAGGCTTCGGATCGACCGGATCGCCGTTACGCCGCAGTTCGAAATGCAGATGCGGCCCGGTCGCCATGCCGGTCTGCCCCACAGCACCGATGTGGTCGCCCGCCTTGACCAGATCGCCCACGCGCAGATCGCGCGCCGTGGCGGACAAATGCGCATAGAGGGTCTCGCTGTCATACCGGTGCGCGATCACGATGTAATTGCCGAAGCCGCGGCGCTGGGCGCCAATGAATGTCACCTTGCCATCTGCCGCGGCCACGACTGGCGTGCCCTTCGGCGCGGCAAAATCGATGCCGTCGTGGCGGTGCGACACGCGTCGGATGGGATGGCGACGCGACCCGAAGTTCGAGCTCATGCGCGCCCCTTCGACCGGCATGACAAACGACTTGGACGTTCGCGATTGCGCCGTGCCGGTCGCGCGTTTCGCGGTCGGGAACAATACGCTCTGCCCCGGCGCGGTGAAAACCGGGAGAGATGCGACGGGCGAGAACTCACCACACAGACGCCCTTGCAGGCGGGTGTGGGCCGTCGGGAGGAGCGGCGATAGTGCAGCAGGCAGCGGTGCGACCGATTGCATCGACGACGTCGTCAGACGCGAATGCAGCGGCAATGCGCCACCCTCCGCCAGCGCGGGCAGCGGTGCTGCAAGACATAACCAGACCCACGCACGAGGCAAAAGAGACGGAGAGGCGCCCTGCTTGGCTGAGCGTTGCGCAGGGTCGTCCCGCACGGTGTCGATACACGGGGCGGAAGGGTCGGAAGACGCGCAGGAAGCAGAAGACGGCGGACGTGAAAAAGGCATCGCTCTGTAGACTAAATCAGAATCGACGCAGTCTACGGGCCACAGGAGCGCAAATTGATGGGAAAAGGCCTAAACGACACGCAACTAGCGGCCAAAACACCGGAAATTGGAACCTATCACACCGCAATGAGCGTGATCGCGAGGTCTGAGGCAAGCGTCAACGACTCAGCGCCGGACACCAGGTCGCGTACGTTTGACGGCGTACATCGCCTCGTCGGCATGGTCCATCAGTTCGGTCATGTCGGTACCGTCGTCCGGCAGCATCGCAATGCCGACGCTCACGCCCAGTTCCAGCGTCTTCCCCTCGAACTCGAACGGTGCACCGACCTCCTGCGCGAGCCGTTCGCTGTGCGCCACGGCGTCGGCGCGCGAGTGGATGCCGCACAGGATCATGCCGAATTCGTCGCCGCCCACCCGCGCGATCGTGTCGGAACGTCGCGCCGTGGCGTTCATGCGCTCGGCGGCGGCACGAATGGCGGCGTCGCCGGCACGATGGCCGAATTTGTCGTTGATGGGCTTGAGCCCGTCCATATCGATGTTCAGAATGCCGAGCCGTGACGAGGAACGCAGCGCGAGATGAACCGCCTGACGCAGACGGTCGTAGAACAGCGCGCGGTTGGGCAATCCCGTGAGCGCATCGTGCGTGGCTTGCAGATACAGTTGGCTGGTCTCGAATCGTGCGGCATGAAACATGGCTGCAGCGATGAGTTCGCTCATGAGTTCGAGCGTGCGGACATCGGCATCGGGAAACGCGGACGGTGTCGGCGCAAAAACCTTGAGCACGCCGACGGTCGTGTCCAGATGCTTGAGCGGCGTGACGATCATCGAGCGCAGACCGACCTTGCGGCAAGCGTCGCGATCCACACGCGGGTCGGTTTCCGAGTCGTCGCAACGGAGAATCTCACCGGTCTTCACGCATTGCCCTGAGAGCGATCCGTCACGCGACAAACGCATGCCGAGCAGGTTGGCCGCCACGCCAGACGTCGCCCGGTACACCATGTCGTCGCCTTCGGCCAGCTCGACCACTGCCCCGTTGGCCTGCGTCAGATCCTGAACCCGCTCCGTCACGAAGGACATCACGCCCCCAAGGTCCAGGCCGAGTTTGGCGATTTCGGTCTGCGTCTTCACGATCTCCAAAAGCGTATGGCTTTCGGGCATCACACTCACGGCGTTATGGCTCACAACCCATCCTGTTCATCAAAAAGCGTGAACCCGAAATGTACCATCGCACCTTAGGAATTTCATGTCGGAACAGCAGACGGCGTGGGTCAGTGTCGGCGGCTCACAACGCTCCGGCAGGCGTCGCCGTGGTTTGACGCGGCAACAGGCGGCGGGCCGCCGGCGTGCTGATATGCCGGTGCAACGCACCGCCGAGCAGCGTGCAGACGAGCAGCACGGGAAGGTAGACGAGGAACGTCCAGCGCATATCGCCGTTCGCCAGCGAACGATAGGCCGGCGTGACGGCCAGCACCACAAACATGTGGCTCAAATAGATTTCGTAACTCCATCGCCCCATTTGGGTGAGCCAGCCGAAGCCGCGCGGCACCGCACGCACCGAACCGTGTACCGCCGCCAGCCACAACGCCGCGCTCGCGCAGAGCAGCAACATGACGTGGTCGTGCATGAGCGGCCACAAGACGTCTCCGTAAAAGACGACGGCAAGCAGTCCGAGCACGCCCAGTGCACCGAGACCACGGGCAACCGCGCGTGGCAACGTCACACGCTGCATGGCCAGCGCCGTCAACACGCCCCATGCAATCGCCGCCATGCCGGGCAGATACGCTTTCTCCTGCCAGATCTCGTTGCCCTGGAGCGCAGCACGCGTCCATGGCAGCGACATCGCGAGCGCCACGAGCGCCAGCACGCGCCACGGGCCGCGCAGCACCAGACAGAGCAGCGGGAACGCGAGATAGAAACACTCTTCGATGGACAGCGACCACAGCACGTCCCATCCGCCGGGCAACCAGTTCGTGCGCCCTTCGTACCAGTTCAGTGTCATGGTCAGCGCTGCGGCCAGCGCGCCGGGCAGCGATTGCCCCGGCTTGTTGATGACGAAGGTCGGCACGTCCATCAGATGCATGACCGACAGCACCGCCAGCAACAACAGCAATAGCGGGAAGATGCGCACGGCCCGCAACGCGTAGAAATGGCGCCAGCGCATGGCGTCGAGCGAACCGTATCGCTCAAGCGACCGGCGCGTGATCACGAAACCGGAGATGACGAAGAACACGAACACGGCTTCGTAACCGTTGAAACTGATGCCCTTGACGATGCGTTCGGGCAGCACGTCGCCCAGCAGACTCGGGCCGAGCGGCAGACGGAACTTGAGCGCGAGGTGGTGAACGACGACGAAGAGAATGGACAGGCCGCGCAAGAGGTCGATGCCGTCGTTGCGCGCGCGCCGGTGCGCCGCATGGGGCGCCTGCGCCGAGGGAAAAACCATGAAGACTCCGGGAATGGTGCGCGGGGGGTCACACCGCAGACATCGTACTATGCGCGGGCACCGACGGCACCCCATCGAATTCGATGGGTCGCGCGCCAGCGGGAAATCACGGCACTCACCGCGAACGAACCGGCCAGCGGGTTGTCCGACGCCCTGAGTCCGCGCCGTCATATGACAATTTGTGCCTGTCACGATGGCGCGCGTAAGATATCGCTTTCGCCCGACGCCTTCTGCTGTCGGGCCGTCTTCTGGCAGTCATGTCTAACTTCTGGATCACCATTACCAATTTCGGCAGCGCCGCCGTCACGGTGCCGCTGGCCATCGCCCTCACCCTCTGGTTGCTTTCCGCACGCGCATGGCATGCCGCGTTCGCCTGGGTCGCGCTGTTCGGCGCCGGCTCGTTCGTCGTGGCGGTCTCCAAGGTCATGTTCCTCGGCTGGGGACTTGGGGTGCGCGAGATCGACTTTACGGGCGTGAGCGGCCATACGATGTTTGCCGCTACCGTCTACCCGGTCATTGCATGGTTGTTACTGCGCAATCTGGCATGGCCCTGGCGCATTCTGGGCACCGTGGCGGCTGCCGCCGGCAGCGTCGCCGTGGGCGTCTCGCGCGTGGCCCTGTCGGCGCATTCGGTGTCGGAATCGATCGCCGGCTGCATCGTCGGCTTCTCGGTGTGCGCGGCGTTCGCATGGGTCACGCGCGGTGACGATGCGCCCAACCTGAAAACATTGCCGATGGCGGCAAGCCTGTTCGTACTCGTGATGTGGCTGCACGGCGAACGCGTGCCGACACAGCGCTGGATCACGGAAATCGCCCTCATGATGTCGGGCCGCGACCAGCCCTTCAAACGTTATAGCTGGCAGGCGCGCAAACCAGCGCCGATGCCGGTGCTGCCGGCATTCCCGTCGTCGACCGGAACCCCCGCGCCCGCGCACTGACGCGGCAAACCGGGGCAAGCCGGCACAAGACAACGGCGCGCGACCGGTCACGGCCGATCGCGCGCAACTTGTCGCAGATCAGAACAGTCATACGTGGCGTGCGTTATATTCACCGAAACGCCCGACCCACGTCGAGCGATCGAACGGAGTTCGCCATGCCTGCTCGCAGTGACAAGACGTCCCGCTCCTCTTCAACGCGACCCGCCAAATCCGGCGCAACGTCGCAGACAGCACCGCCCCTCACGTCCGCCCCCGCCTCACGGTCTCGCGGCACACCGAAAACCACCCGTCCGCCGACGCGGCGCGCCACCCCTCACGGCGTAACGCCCCCCGATGCTGCTGCCACGACGCCAGCGCCCGATCCGGCATCGAGCCAGCCGTCCACACCGCATGCCACGCCATCGACCTCGTTCACCGATCATCTCGATCGGGCTGCAATGGCGACGACCGCCCGTTTCACCGGCAACGTCTCCCCTGCCGCTGTCGCGCTCGCGTGGGCCGATTGGGCCATGCACGCCGCGACCGCACCCGGTCATCAGTTGAACGTCTTCAAGGCGTTCGCCGCCATCGACAAGCCGGGCGCAGCGCAGACGTCCGACGCCAGCCCGCCACCCGGAATGGATCGACGCTTTCGCGATCCGTCATGGGATCAACCACCCTTCTCGTGGCTGCGCGAGCGATTCTTGCGCACGCAGGACTTCGTCGACGAAATGACGGGCGAGATCCCGGGGGTCGATCCGCATCACCGTGACGTGGTGCGCTTCATGGCGCGCCAATGGCTCGACGTCTTCTCGCCGAGCAATCAGTGGTGGGCAAACCCCGAAGTGCTTTCCGCCATTCGCGAGACGCAGGGTCAGAACCTCGTGCAAGGCGCGCAACGCTGGTGGTCAGACCTGAAGGACATGGCGGCCGGCAACGCGCCCGGCGCCGGCCCCGAGGCGTGCCAGGCGTTTCGCGTCGGTCACGAGATTGCCGCGACACCGGGCAAAGTCGTCTATCGCAACGCCTATTTCGAGCTACTGCAATACGCACCGACGCAGGCGCAAACGTGGCGCGAGCCGGTGCTGATCGTGCCCTCGTGGCTGCTGAAGTACTACATCCTCGATCTGCAAGCGCAACACTCGCTCGTGCGCTATCTGGTCTCGCAGGGCCATAGCGTCTTCATGATCTCGTGGCATAACCCCGGGCCTCAGGATCGCGACCGGGGGCTCGACGACTATCTCGAATCGGGCTTGCTGAGCGCGCTGCGCGAGGTCCGGCGTCTGACGGGTAACGTGCCGGTACATGCGTGCGGCTATTGCCTCGGCGGGACGTTGCTCGCCATCGCGGCCGCGACGCTCGCGCGTCGAAACGGGAGCCAGCGCGAACGTCAATCCGGAGACGACGCAAACGTGCTCGCAAGCGTCACACTGCTGGCCGCGCAGACGGACTTCAGCGAGCCGGGCGAACTCGGCCTGTTCATCGACGCCAGTCAGGTCGCGTATCTCGAAGCGATGATGTGGCGTCAGGGCTTCATCAGTGGCGAACAGCTCGCAGGCACGTTCCAGTTACTCAATTCGCGCGACCTGATCTGGTCACGGCTCATGCGCGACTATCTGCTCGGCACCCCGGCGCAGACCACTGATTTCACTGTCTGGAATGCGGATACGACCCGCATTCCAGCGCGATTACACAGCCAATGTCTGCGCGAGCTTTATCTGAACAATGCGCTGGCCACGGGCACGCTGAAGATCGGCGGGCAACCGGTCGCGCTATCGGATATCCGTGTGCCGATGTTCGTCGTAGCGACCGAGCGCGACCATATCTCGCCCTGGCGCTCCGTCTACAAGATGCATCTGCTCTACAACGGGGATCTGACATTCGCCCTCGTCTCGGGCGGTCACAACGTGGGCGTGGTGTGTGAGCCGGGACATGCGCGCAGTCATCACCGGGTCGCCACGCGCGTGGCGGGCTCGGCGTATCGCGATCCGGATGAATGGTTTGGCGCCACACCGGCCATGCAAAGTTCGTGGTGGCCGGCCTGGCAGGCGTGGCTGCTGGCGCAGGGCAGCGGCAAATCCATTGCCGCGCCCTGGCCGCCTGAGAAGGCGCTACACGACGCGCCGGGGACTTACGTGCTGGAGCGTTGAGCGTGGCTGCCGCCGCGCTTGGGCGGCACACGTCCGTTGAGCGGCGACTGCTGCGCAGCGTTCGAGACGGCGGCCTCGGTCGCCTGAGCGGCCTCCGTCGACATACGACGCCACGCGTCCATGGTGCCCTGCGTGGCCTCGTTGAATGCCTGGAACCACTTCTGCAACGGCGCTTCGGCCGCTTGCGTGGCAGCGCCCGCTGCGGTGCCGGCGCCGATCAGATCAGGTAAGGTCATCGCGCCGGCCATGCCGTGCTGAAGCTCCTCGCCCGTCTTGCGGCAATGTTCGGCCCAGAGCAACTGGTTGTTCGCGCACACCGCGAGCCATTCGCGCCAGAACTCGTTTTGCTGCGCCAACTGCCCGTTGAGCAATTGCAGATGAGCGGTCACCAGACCATTGAAGTCCTTCGCGCCGCCAAGCGACTTGGCCGCTTCGGAATGCGCCTTGAGCAGTTCGGTATCGCGTTCGACTTGCAGTTGGTGCGTGCGTTGCGCGGCTTCCAGCAGAATTCCATATGCGCCCAGTGCGCTGGCGGTACCGAGCTTGACCAACGCCAGTGCCGGGTTCGTTTCCTTTGACATCGTGACTCTCCTAAGTAAGTAGTTAGCTGCGTCGCTACGCGTCACTCCATATGCATGCCGCCGTTGATGGCGAGGTTGCTGCCGGTGATGAAACCTGCGTCGTCGGACACGAGGAAGGCGATAAGCGCCGCGACCTCGTCGGGGCGCCCCAGACGTCCGACCGGAATCTGCGGAAGAATGCGCGATTCGAGCACTTCCTGTGGCACGGCCGTGACCATCTTCGTGGCGAGATACCCCGGAGAAATGGTGTTGACGGTCACGCCGGATTTGGCGACTTCGAGCGCCAGCGCCTTGGTGAAGCCGTGCATCCCGGCTTTCGCCGCCGCGTAGTTGGCTTGACCGAACGCCCCGCGACTGCCGTTGACCGACGAGACATTGACGATGCGCCCCCAGCCTCGCGCGACCATGCCGCCGAAAATGGGCCGCGTCATGTTGAAAACGCTATCCAGATCCGTACGCAATACCGACTGCCAGTCCTCGGCCGTCATCTTGCGCATGGTGGCGTCGCGCGTGATCCCCGCGTTATTGATGAGAATGTCTACCGGACCGCTGTCCGATTCGACGGCTTTCGCACAAGCCTCGCATGACGCGAAGTCGGCAACGTCGACACGATATGCCGCGAACTCCCGGCCCGTCGCGCTCATGCGCTCGACCCAGCCTTCGCAATCGTGATTGTTGGGTGAACAGGTGACCGCGACGCGGTACCCGGCATCAGCAAGACGCAGGCTGATCGCTTCGCCCAAACCGCCCATGCCTCCTGTAACCAATGCTGTTCGTTTTGTCATGGCTATCCGTCTCTGGTGAGAATCAGTCGTTAAACTTCGGATACATCCAGCATAGTCGCGAACGGCCGACTTGCTGTGGCAATCGACATCCCCGCATGTCCTTCGCTTGACCTCGGTCAAGCCGTAGCGCCGACGTTGCACTGTCTGCACCAAAAGCCCGCCGCCGGCATCGATGTTCTGCGCCGCTCGCGTCGTGAACTGCCGGGTGTCTTCGCTACGATGTCGCCAGTCGTTGCAACTGGCCCGAGTGCGACTCGATGCGCGTGACAACGTTCCTCGGTTGTGACAATTTGTCCCGGTGAACAGCCATTCCGTGAGGCATTCGTCGACGTCCAATCGTCATATTGTTCATTGCATGCAATCTGACGCGATATTCATGTCGTGCGATCCGCTCACCCGTGCTCGCGAAAACGCGTGAGCACGTGACAGGCATCGTACTCCAAAATAATTTGTTGGTTGGCGATTCGCCCCCTGTCGACAACAATCCAATGACCCGCCCCTATCGATAGTCACAGGGGCATCCAGCGAACGTCACGACCCCGTTGCAGGGCGTGGGCAATCCATATATCATCGCCCGTAGATTTTTTCCGGATCACGCCGCTTTTGCTGGCCGTCGCCTTGTCGCGCGCCAGCGCCCGCGTGGGAAATCCGGTTGTCACAAGCGTCGCAACTCGTTGTTTTTCCTACCGGATTCCTCATTTTGTGGGTCACGAGCGCATGATGTCCTTTCTGCCCGCCGTATTGTCAGACACCGCTGCGCGCCGCCGGCTTGCGCTGACGGTTGCCACCACCGCCATTGCGGCCGCCACGCTGGCCGCCTGTTCACGCAAAGCCCCGCCGGAGCCGCCGCCGCGCCCCGTCGTTGCGGTCGCCGCTCAGCTCGCCGAGCAAACCCCCATCGCGTCGTTGCCCGCACAGATCGAAGCGCGTTACACCACGCCGCTGTCGTTCCGCGTGGCCGGCAAGATCGTCGATCGCTCGGTACGTCTGGGCGATGCCGTCAAGGCGGGTCAGGTCGTCGCGAGGCTCGATCCGGCCGACCTCGCCAAGAGTGCCGCCAGTGCCAGCGCGCAACTCGACGCGGCCCAGCACCAGCTCGAATATGCGACGCAGACCGTGACGCGCGACCGCGCGCAGGCCCGCGAAAACCTGATTGCACCGGCGCAACTCGAACAATCCGAGAATGCTTATGCCAGCGCGCTGGCCCAGCGCAATCAGGCGAGTCAGCAGGCCGCGCTGGCCGGCAATCAACTGAGTTACGGCAATCTGAAGGCGGACCGCGACGGTGTCATTACGGCCGAGCAGGCCGATACCGGGCAGAACGTCAGCGCCGGACAACCCGTCTATCAACTGGCATGGACGGGCGACGTCGACGTCATCGCCGACGTGCCTGAAGTCGCGCTCGGCGCGTTCCGCATCGGGCAGACGGCGACCGTCTCCCTGCCCGCCATTCCGGGCAAGACCTGGCAAGCGCGCGTGCGTGAAATCTCGCCGGCGGCCGATCCGATGAGCCGCACCTACCGCGCCAAGCTCTCCTTGCTCTCGCCAGGCCCCGACGTCAAGCTCGGCATGACGGCCAACGTGGCCTTCGCACAGCCGCTTACGGCGCCGGTCGCAACGGCGGCAGCGAGTGCATCGGCACCGGCGGCCGCATCAGCGCCGTTAGCAGGCACCGCTGCCGACGCTCACCCGATCACCCTGCCGTCTACCGCACTCTTCCATGAAGGCAATCAGCCCGCCGTGTGGGTCGTCAAGCAAGACGACACGCTCGTGCTGCGACGCGTAACGATCGTGCGCTACGGTGAGCGCACCGTGACGGTTGCGGGCGGCATTCAGCCCGGCGAGCGCATCGTCTGGCAAGGCGTTCACACGGTCACCGCCGGTGAGAAAGTGCGCGTGATCGCGCCGCTGCATCCAGAGGACTTCGCGTCATGAGCACGCTCGACGGGAAACCGCCCGTGCCCCACGATCCGCAAGCTGCACCGAGCGACGAACCGAAGGATTACAGCCACGAAGAGGGACGCTTCAACCTCTCCGCGTGGGCCTTGCGCCATCGCTCGCTGATGATCTTCCTGATCGCGATGGCGACGATCTTCGGCATTCTGGCTTACTCGCGTCTCGCCCAGTCGGAAGACCCGCCCTTCACGTTCCGTGTGATGGTGATCCGCACGTTCTGGCCGGGTGCCACGGCCAAGCAGGTGCAGGAACAGGTCACCGACCGCATCGCACGCAAGCTTCAGGAAATGCCCAGCATCGACTTCCAGCGCAGCTATTCGCGCCCGGGCGAGTCGCTGCTGTTCTTCTCGATGAAGGACTCGGCGCCCGCGAGCGAGGTACCCGAGGAGTGGTATCAGGTGCGCAAGAAGGTCGGCGACATTGCCTACACGCTGCCGACCGGCGTTCAAGGTCCCTTCTTCAACGACGAATTTGGCGACGTCTACACGCACATCTTCACCCTCGAAGGCGACGGCTTCGGCCCTGCCCAGTTGCGCGACTACGCCGACGCCCTGCGCACCGTGCTGCTGCGCGTGCCGGGTGTGGCCAAGGTCGATTACTTCGGCGATCAGGATCAGCGTATCTACGTCGAGATCAGCAACACGCAGCTCACGCGACTGGGCATCTCCCCGAACCAGATCGCACAGGCCGTGAACGGCCAGAACGCGGTCTCGCCAGCGGG
The DNA here is from genome assembly GCF_001721285.1 of Pandoraea sp. ISTKB. Lineage (NCBI taxonomy): Bacteria > Pseudomonadati > Pseudomonadota > Betaproteobacteria > Burkholderiales > Burkholderiaceae > Pandoraea > Pandoraea sp. ISTKB. Next base: position 3,981 of record NZ_MAOS01000034.1, on the reverse strand, counting down.
CACCATCGAAGCGCCGAACGATCGCGTCGTGGTGCGTCCGAGCGGCCAGTTTCGCAATGTCGACGAACTCGCCGACACGCTCATCCGGGTGAACAACCGCACGTTCCGTCTGGGCGACATCGCCACGATCAAGCGCGGCTACGTCGATCCGCCCGTCTCGGAAATGCGCTTCGGCGGCAAGCCTGTGCTCGGCATCGGCATCACCATGCAGAAGGGCCAGGACGTCGTTCACCTCGGCAAGGCGCTCGAGAGCACGATGGGTAATCTGCGCGCGCAACTGCCTGCCGGGCTCAAGCTCACCGAAGTCGCGAGCATGTCGCAGTCCGTGTCGCACTCGGTCGACGACTTCCTCGAAGCCGTGGCCGAAGCCGTGGCCATCGTGCTCGTCGTGAGTCTCGTCTCGCTCGGATTCCGCACCGGCATGGTCGTGGTGATTTCAATTCCGGTGGTGCTCGCCGTCACGTCGCTGTTCATGTACATCTTCGACATCGGCCTGCACAAGGTATCGCTCGGCACGCTGATTCTGGCGCTCGGTCTGCTGGTGGACGATGCGATCATCGCCGTCGAAATGATGGCCGTGAAGCTCGCGCAAGGCTGGAACCGCAAGCGTGCCGCCGCCTTCGCCTACACCAGCACGGCGTTCCCGATGCTCACCGGCACGCTCGTCACCGTCTCCGGCTTCCTGCCGATCGCGCTGGCGAAGTCGAGCACCGGCGAATACACGCGCTCGATCTTCGAAGTCTCGGCCATCGCATTGCTGGCGTCGTGGCTGGCAGCGGTCGTCCTCATTCCGCTGCTCGGCTACAAGCTGCTGCCGGAGCGTCCGCGCGAAGCGCATCATGGCGACGATCACGAACACGAGGTCTACGACACCAAGTTCTATAACCGCCTGCGCGGCTGGCTGACGTGGTGCATCGAGCGCAAGATCATCGTGCTCGCCATTACCGTCGTGCTGTTCCTCATCGCCATGGCCGGGTTCTCGCTCGTGCCGCAGCAGTTCTTCCCCAGCTCCGACCGTCCCGAGTTGATGGTGGATTTGCGTTTGCAGGAAGGCGCGTCGTATCAGGCGACGTTGCGCGAGACGCAACGCCTCGAAAAGCTGCTCGAAGGCCGTAAGGAAATCGACCACACGGTGAGCTTCGTCGGCACTGGCGCACCGCGCTTCTATCTGCCGCTCGACCAGCAGTTGCCCACACCGAACTTTGCGCAGCTCGTGATCACCGCCAAGTCGGTGGAAGAACGCGAAGCATTGGCGCAGTGGCTCGAACCGAAGCTGCGCGAGGCCATGCCCGGCGTGCGCACGCGTTTGTCGCGTCTGGAAAACGGACCGCCGGTCGGCTTCCCCGTGCAGTTCCGCGTGAGCGGCGACGACATCGGCACCGTGCGCAAGATCTCCGAGCAGGTGGCGGATGTGATGCGCAACAACGGTGACACCGTGGATGTGCAATTCGACTGGGACGAGCCCTCGCAGCGCTCCGTGCGCTTCGAAGTCGATCAGCAGAAGGCGCGTGCGCTGGGCGTGAGTTCGACGGACATTGCGAACTTCATCGCCATGACGCTCACGGGGTACGACATCAGCCAGTATCGCGAACGCGACAAGCTCATCTCGATCACGCTGCGCTCGCCCAAGGCCGAGCGGGTCGATCCGGCCAAGCTGGCCACGCTCGCCATGCCCACGCCGAACGGCCCGGTGCCGCTCGCCACGCTCGGACGCGTGGTCGATGAACTGGAATACGGCGTGATCTGGGAACGTGACCGTCAGCCGACGATCACCGTGCGCTCGGACGTCCGCGCAGGCAAGCAAGGCATCGATGTGACCGAAGCCGTCTACAAGAAGCTCAGCGACATTCGCAAGGCACTGCCAGTCGGCTATCGCATCGAGATCGGCGGCTCCGTCGAGGAATCGGGCAAGGGTCAGGCATCGATCAACGCGCAAATGCCGATCATGATCATCGCCGTGCTCACGCTGCTCATGATCCAGTTGCAGAGCTTCGCGCGCACCATGCTGGTGGTGCTCACTGCGCCGCTGGGCATGATCGGGGTCGTGGCGACGCTGCTGCTGTTCGGCAAGCCATTCGGTTTCGTGGCGATGCTCGGGGTCATTGCGATGTTCGGGATCATCATGCGTAACTCGGTGATTCTCGTGGATCAGATCGAGCAGGACGTCGCGGCCGGGCATCCGCGCTTCGACGCCATCGTGAGCGCCACAGTGCGACGCTTCCGTCCGATTACCCTGACGGCCGCCGCCGCCGTGCTCGCACTGATCCCGCTGTTGCGCAGCAACTTCTTCGGCCCGATGGCGACCGCGCTGATGGGCGGGATCACCAGCGCCACCATCCTGACCGTGTTTTTCCTGCCGGCGTTGTACGCGACGGCCTTCCGCGTGCGTCACGACGAACGCGCGTCGCATGCGGGCAATACGGCGTCCGCCAGCCCGCAAGGAGATCGCTCATGACCTCGCGCTTCGTTTTCCGCTCGCTGACGCAACCGGTTTCACGCCGGGTGCGCCGCCCCGCCCTGCTCGTGCCCATCGTGTCGATTCTGCCGCTCTGGCTCGGCGCCTGCTCGTTCACCCCGGGCGACAAGCCACCGGCGATGCCCTCGCCGTCGCACTACGGCGTGAACGCCCTACCTACACAGACCGTCACGGCACAAGGCGCGTCGCAACGGTTCGACGTCGGTGCGCCGCCGGTCAAGGCGTGGTGGCAGGCCTATCAGTCCGACAAGCTGAACGCGCTGGTCGACGAAGGCCTGCGCAACAGCCCGAACCTGTCGTCGGCGGATCATGCGTTGCAGGCCGCGCGCGAGCAGTTGAAGGCGCAGATCGGCTCGTCGCTGTTCCCGTCCATCGACATCGGCGGCGAAGCCGCGCGTGAACGCAATCTGGGCATCCCGAACCTGCGACCGCCGACGGCCCTGTACAACATGTTCGTCGGCCAGATTCAGGCGCGCTACACCTTCGACTTCTTCGGCGCCTCGCGTTTCGCCAACGCCTCGCTCGCCGCGCAGGTCGACCAGCAGGCGTTCCAGCTCGAATCGGCACGTCAGGCGCTGGCGGCGAACATCGTCTCGGGCGCGATCGGCGCGTCGGTGCTCGGCGCGCAAGTCAAGGCGACCGAGCGTCTCGTCGATCTCGCGCAGGCGGACGCCACCGACATGGCGCGCCGCGAAGCGCTCGGCGCCGTGTCGCGTGCCGACGCCCTGGCATCCGCCCAGAACGCCGAGTCACTTGCGGCGTCGCTGCCGGGACTCCGGGCGCAATGGCAGTCCACTCGCCACGCGCTCGCCGTCCTGCTCGGCCGCACGCCGGATCAAGCGCCGGAGGATCTGGCGCTCGGGGAACTGAAGGTGCCGGGCACGGTGCCGGTCGCAGTACCGTCGACGTTGCTTCAGTCGCGTCCCGATATTCAGGCGGCGGAAATGGCGCTCAAGGCGGCGTCGGCCGAAGTCGGCGTGGCAACGGCGCAGATGTTCCCGAGCCTGTCGCTCACGGCATCGATGGGCAAAGGCGGCTTCAACTGGCCGACGGTCATGTCCAACGCCGGTTCGCTGTGGAGCATTGCCGCGTCGATCTCGCAACCGATCTTCCACGGCGGCGCGTTGCTCGCCCAGCGTCGGGCGGCACAGGCCACGTATGAAGCGGCCGTCGATCAGTACAAGCAGACCGTGCTGACGGCGTTCAAGAACGTCGCGGACACCCTGGCATCGCTCGAAGCGGACAATACGTCGCTGCTGCATGCCGACACCGCAAGTGCCGCGGCGGAGCAGATCTATCGCGACACCGCAGCGCGGGTGCGTCTGGGGGCCTTGCCGGTGTCGTCGGCGCGAGGCCGTGAGCAGCAGTACTGGAACGCCTATCTGACGACGGTGCGTGCAACCGGCGCGCGTTTGTCGGATACTGCGCTACTGTTTTACGCGATGGGGGTGCCGCCCGAGCCATCGGCCGATGCGGCAGCACCGGCCAGCGGGGCGGCAGCGACC
>NZ_MAOS01000033.1:0-104996 GCF_001721285.1 Pandoraea sp. ISTKB | reverse complement strand
CGTTCCTGATGCCGGTGGAAGACGTGTTCTCGATCTCGGGTCGCGGCACGGTGGTGACGGGTCGTATCGAGTCGGGCGTGGTCAAGGTCGGCGAAGAAATCGAAATCGTCGGTATCAAAATGGATGGCGACAAGCCGCACATCGACAAGACGACCTGCACGGGCGTTGAAATGTTCCGCAAGCTGCTCGACCAAGGTCAGGCAGGCGACAACGTCGGTATTCTGCTGCGCGGCACGAAGCGTGAAGACGTTCAGCGTGGTCAGGTTCTGGCCAAGCCGGGCTCGATCAAGCCGCACATGGAATTCACGGCCGAAGTGTACGTGCTGTCGAAGGACGAAGGTGGTCGTCACACCCCGTTCTTCAACAACTATCGTCCGCAGTTCTATTTCCGTACGACGGACGTGACGGGCTCGATCAGCCTGCCGGCCGACAAGGAAATGGTGATGCCGGGTGACAACGTGTCGATCGCTGTCAAGCTGATCGCCCCGATCGCCATGACCGAAGGTCTGCGCTTCGCAATCCGCGAAGGCGGCCGTACGGTCGGTTCGGGCGTCGTTGCCAAGATCGTTGCCTAATTGACGATCTGATGAAGCGGTTGCCGGTTCGCCGGTAACCGCTTCTCGCAGGTTTTTTGCTCTTTGTGATTTACCCGGCGCCCGAACGAGGGTTGCCATGCTCTTTGGAGAATTTCCATGCAAAACCAAAAGATTCGTATCCGCCTGAAGGCTTTCGACTATCGCCTGATCGACCAATCGGCAGCCGAAATCGTTGAAACCGCCAAGCGCACTGGCGCAATCGTCAAGGGCCCGGTGCCCCTGCCGACGCGTATCGAGCGTTTCGACATCCTGCGTTCGCCGCACGTCAACAAGACGTCGCGCGACCAGCTCGAAATCCGCACGCACCAACGCCTGATGGACATCGTCGATCCGACGGACAAGACCGTTGACGCGCTGATGAAGCTCGACCTGCCGGCTGGCGTCGACGTCGAAATCAAGCTGCAGTAAGGCTTGCGAGCGGTTTCGCTCTTGAAAGCCCCGCCAATGCTGGACCCGGCGGGGCTTTTGTTATGTGATTTAGCAACACTTGTCAAGCGATAAAAGTCCGCCTATAATGGCGGGCTCAAGTGTAGTTTTGAAAAGATGGCCCACGTCCGTGGACCATCCTTTTGTCATTTAGCCCCGGCCAATCGCAGTCGGGAATGGAGAAAATCATGAGCCTTGGCCTTGTCGGTCGCAAGGTTGGCATGACGCGTATTTTCACGGACGACGGCGATTCGATTCCCGTCACCGTGCTCGACGTGTCTAACAACCGCGTGACGCAAATCAAGACGGATGAAACGGACGGCTATACCGCCGTTCAAGTCACTTTCGGCAATCGCCGCGCCACGCGCGTGGTCAAAGCCGCCGCCGGTCACTTCGCGAAAGCAGGTGTCGAAGCCGGTGAAATCCTCAAGGAATTCCGCGTTGACGCTGCCAAAGCTGCTGAACTGCAGCCGGGCGCAGTCGTTGGCGTCGATCTGTTCCAAGTGGGCCAGAAGGTCGACGTGCAAGGCACCTCGATCGGTAAGGGCTACGCCGGTACCATCAAGCGTTACAACTTCGCTTCGGGCCGCGCATCGCACGGTAACTCGCGTTCGCACAACGTGCCGGGTTCGATCGGTATGGCGCAGGATCCGGGCCGTGTGTTCCCGGGTAAGCGCATGACGGGTCACCTGGGTGACGTCACCACGACGGTGCAGAATCTCGAAATCGCGCGCATTGACGCTGAACGTGGCCTGATCTTCGTGAAGGGTGCCGTTCCGGGCGCCAACGAAGGCAAGGTTTTCGTGACCTCGGCCGTCAAAGCCAAACTCGCGAAGGGAGCGTAACAATGGAACTGAAGCTCCTGAATGAGCAAGGTCAGGAAGGCGCTGCGGTCAACGCGTCGGACGTCGTGTTCGGCCGTGACTACAACGAAGCGCTGATCCATCAGGTTGTGGTGGCTTATCAAGCCAACGCCCGCAGCGGCAACCGTGCGCAGAAGGACCGTGAACAGGTCAAGCACACGACGAAGAAGCCGTGGCGTCAGAAGGGTACGGGCCGCGCTCGTGCCGGTATGTCGTCGAGCCCGCTGTGGCGCGGCGGTGGCCGTATCTTCCCGAATTCGCCGGAAGAGAACTTCACCCACAAGGTCAACAAGAAGATGTACCGCGCTGGTGTGTGCTCGATTCTGTCGCAGCTCGCCCGTGAAGGTCGTCTGTCGGTCGTCGAAGACATCAAGCTTGATGCCCCGAAGACCAAACTGCTCGCTGAAAAGATCAAGGCCATGGGTCTTGAGTCGGTGCTGCTGATCACGGATAGCGTGGACGAGAACCTGTTCCTGGCCTCGCGCAATCTGGCTCACGTTGCCGTCACCGAGCCGCGTTTCGCCGACCCGCTGTCGCTCATCTACTTCAAGAAGGTGCTGCTGACGAAGGGCGCGATCGCCAAGATTGAGGAGATGCTGTCATGAGCGACGTGCGTAAAAACGACCATCGTCTGTACCAGGTCTTGCTCGCGCCGGTGATCTCCGAGAAGGCGACGCTGGTGGCTGACAAGAATGAACAAGTGGTGTTCCAAGTTGCACGCGACGCGAACAAGCAAGAAGTGAAGGCTGCAGTTGAGCTTCTCTTCAAGGTTGAAGTCGAGTCGGTGCAAATCCTGAACCGTAAGGGCAAGCAAAAGCGCTTTGGCCGCTTCATGGGTCGTCGCGACCACGAGAAGAAGGCTTACGTGAGCTTGAAGCCGGGTCAGGAAATCAATTTTGAAGCGGAGGCCAAGTAATCATGGCACTCGTCAAAACGAAACCGACGTCGCCGGGCCGCCGTTCGCTGGTCAAGGTCGTCAACAAGGATCTGCATAAGGGCAAGCCGTTCGCCCCGTTGCTCGATACCAAGAGCAAGACCGCTGGCCGTAACAACAACGGTCACATCACCACCCGTCACATGGGTGGCGGTCACAAGCAGCACTACCGTATCGTCGACTTCCGTCGTAACAAGGACGGCATCACGGCGAAGGTTGAGCGTCTTGAGTATGACCCGAACCGCAGCGCGAACATCGCACTGCTGTGCTACGCCGACGGCGAGCGTCGTTACATCCTTGCACCGAAGGGCATGACCGTCGGCCAGCAAGTGGTGAGCGGCTCGGAAGCTCCGATCAAGGCTGGCAACACGCTGCCGATCCGTAACATTCCGGTCGGTACGACGATCCACGGCATTGAACTGCTGCCGGGCAAGGGTGCGCAAATCGCCCGCGCCGCCGGTACGTCGGCAATGCTGCTGGCACGCGAAGGCACGTACGCTCAAGTGCGTCTGCGTTCGGGTGAAGTGCGTCGCGTGCACATCGAGTGCCGTGCAACCATCGGTGAAGTCGGTAACGAAGAGCACAGCCTGCGCCAACTGGGCAAGGCCGGTGCAAAGCGTTGGCGCGGTATTCGCCCGACCGTTCGCGGTGTGGCGATGAACCCGGTGGATCACCCGCACGGTGGTGGTGAAGGTCGTACGGCTGCTGGTCGTCATCCGGTCAGCCCGTGGGGTCAGCATACCAAGGGTAAGCGTACCCGCTCGACCAAGCGCACCGACAGCATGATCGTTCAGCGTCGCAAGAAGCGTTAATTGGAGCTAGCAAATGACTCGTTCTGTTAAAAAAGGTCCGTTTTGCGACGCTCATCTGCTGAAGAAAGTGGAAGCAGCAGCCGCATCGCGTGACAAGAAGCCGATCAAAACCTGGTCGCGTCGTTCGACCGTCCTGCCCGATTTCATCGGCCTGACGATCGCCGTACACAATGGCCGTCAACACGTGCCGGTGTACGTGACGGAAAACATGGTCGGCCACAAGCTGGGTGAGTTCGCACTCACCCGTACCTTCAAGGGCCATGCGGCCGACAAGAAGGCGAAGAAATAAGGGGCCGATCATGGAAGTGAAAGCAATTCATCGCGGTGCCCGTATCTCGGCGCAGAAGACGCGTCTGGTCGCTGACCAGATCCGCGGCCTGCCGCTGGAGCGTGCGCTCAATGTTCTGACCTTCTCGCCGAAGAAGGCCGCGGTCATCATCAAGAAGGTGCTCGAGTCGGCTATCGCCAACGCCGAGCACAATGAAGGTGCTGACATTGACGAGCTGCGCGTTAAGGGCATCTTCGTTGACAAGGCGACCTCGCTCAAGCGTTTCACCGCGCGCGCCAAGGGCCGTGGTAACCGCATCGAGAAGCAAACCTGTCACATCACTGTGACGCTGGGCAACTAAGGGGTCACGATGGGACAGAAAATTCATCCGACTGGCTTCCGTCTGGCTGTCAGTCGTAACTGGGCTTCGCGTTGGTACGCGAACAACCAGGATTTCGCGAAAATGCTGCAGGAAGATATCGGCGTTCGCGATTACCTGAAGAAGAAGCTGAAGAACGCTTCGGTTGGCCGCGTGGTCATCGAACGTCCGGCCAAGAATGCTCGCATCACGATTTTCAGCTCGCGTCCGGGCGTTGTGATCGGCAAGAAGGGCGAGGACATCGAAATCCTCAAGGCTGAGCTGCAAAAGCGCATGGGCGTGCCCGTGCACGTGAACATCGAAGAAATCCGCAAGCCGGAAACCGATGCGCAGCTGATCGCCGACTCGATCGCTCAGCAGCTCGAGCGCCGTATCATGTTCCGTCGCGCAATGAAGCGCGCGATGCAGAACGCGATGCGTCTGGGTGCCCAAGGCATCAAGATCATGAGCGCTGGCCGTCTGAACGGCATCGAAATCGCTCGTACCGAGTGGTACCGTGAAGGTCGTGTGCCCCTGCACACCCTGCGCGCTGACATCGACTACGCAACCTCGGAAGCGAAGACGACGTACGGCATCATCGGTATCAAGGTGTGGGTGTACAAGGGTGACACGCTGGGCCGCAACGACGCTCCGGTGGCTGAAGAGCCGGCCGAAGAAAAGCGTCCGCGCCGCAACGCGCGTCCGGGCGACCGTCGCCCCCGTCGTGACGACGCTGGCGACAAGGCCGGTGCGAAGCGCGGTGGTGCACGCCGTCCGGCTGGCAAGCCTGAAGGCGACGCCAAGACTGGAGAATAATCATGCTGCAACCGAAACGCAGAAAGTATCGCAAAGAGCAGAAGGGCCGTAACACTGGCGTCGCCACCCGTGGCAACGAAGTGTCGTTCGGCGAATTCGGCCTGAAGGCGGTCGGTCGTGGTCGTCTGACGGCTCGTCAAATCGAAGCTGCTCGTCGTGCCATGACCCGCCACATCAAGCGTGGTGGTCGTATCTGGATTCGTATCTTCCCGGATAAGCCGATCTCGCAAAAGCCGGCAGAAGTGCGTATGGGTAACGGTAAGGGTAACCCGGAGTACTACGTCGCCGAGATTCAGCCGGGCAAGATGCTGTACGAAATGGACGGTGTGGATGAAGCGCTGGCGCGCGAGGCTTTCCGCCTGGCCGCAGCCAAGCTGCCGATTCAGACGACGTTCTTCGTACGTCGCCTTGGCGCCTGAGGGGAGAATTTGAAATGAAAGCATCCGAACTTCGTGCCAAGGATGTCGACGGCCTGAACAAGGAACTGTCGGATCTGTTGAAGGCCCAATTCGGTCTTCGCATGCAAGCGGGCACCCAACAGCTGAGCAATACCAGCCAGCTGAAGAAGGTGCGCAAGGACATCGCGCGTGTGCGTACCGTGTTGACTGAGAAGGCGAGCCAGAAATGAACGATACCGCTAAGACTTCGCTGAAGCGTACCCTCGTTGGTCGCGTCGTCAGCGATAAGATGGACAAGACGGTTACCGTGCTGATCGAGCGTCAAATGAAGCACCCGCTCTACGGCAAGTACATCGTGCGCTCGAAGAAGTACCACGCGCACGACGAAACCAACCAGTACAAGGAAGGCGACCTGGTCGAGATTCAAGAATCCCGTCCGCTGTCGAAGACCAAGGCCTGGACGGTTGCCCGTCTCGTGGAAGCTGCCCGTATCATCTAAGGCAGTCTGAAGCGAAGGCTTGACTTGCAAGTCCGGAATTATCATTGTATAATTCCGGACTTTCCGCTTCTTTCGCCAAAACCGGTCTTTGGTTTCGCAAGGGAGTGGATGGCTTCCGAAGCCGATTCGTATCCTCTACGGGTCTGGTCGAGGTAGCAAGGTTGTCCACTTTTGAACGACTCAACCCAAACGGCACCCTTTGGTGCTGACGGGGACCAAGACTGACCGACGCCTAGGTGTCGGATTAAGTTGGGAAGATAACACCATGATTCAAACTGAAACCCGGCTCGAAGTAGCCGACAACACCGGTGCGCGCGAAGTGATGTGCATCAAGGTGCTGGGCGGCTCCAAGCGTCGCTACGCCGGCATTGGCGACATCATCAAGGTCAGCGTGAAGGATGCTGCCCCGCGTGGTCGCGTCAAGAAGGGCGAAATCTACAACGCAGTGGTCGTGCGCACCGCCAAGGGCGTGCGTCGCCAGGACGGCTCGCTGGTCAAATTCGACGGCAACGCCGCCGTGCTGCTTAACACCAAGCTCGAGCCGATCGGCACCCGTATCTTCGGGCCGGTTACGCGTGAACTGCGTACCGAACGCTTCATGAAGATCGTGTCGCTGGCCCCGGAAGTGCTGTAAGGAGCCGACACATGAACAAGATTCGCAAGGGTGACCAAGTCATCGTTCTGACGGGCAAGGACAAGGCCAAGCGTGGCACGGTTCTCGCCGTTGATGGTGACAAGCTGGTCGTCGAGGGCGTGAACGTTGCCAAGAAGCACGTGAAGCCGAACCCGATGAAGGGCACGCAAGGTGGCGTGGTCGACAAGACGATGCCGATCCACGTTTCGAACGTGGCGCTGGTGGATGCCAATGGCAAGCCGTCGCGCGTGGGCATCAAGGTCGAAGACGGCAAGAAGGTCCGCTTCCTCAAGACGACCGGTGCGGTCGTCGGTGCCTAAGTCGCAGGGAGTATAGATAATGGCCCGTTTGCAAGAATTCTATAAGGACAAGATTGTCGCCGAACTCACCAAGCAGTTCGGTTACAAGTCCGTCATGGAAGTGCCGCGCATCACCAAGATCACCCTGAACATGGGCCTTGGTCAAGCCGTGGCTGACAAGAAGATCATTGAGCACGCCGTTGGCGACCTGACGAAGATCGCCGGCCAGAAGCCGGTGGTGACGAAGGCTCGCAAGGCTATCGCCGGTTTCAAGATCCGCGAAGGTTACCCGATCGGTACGATGGTGACGCTGCGCGGCGAGCGTATGTTCGAATTCCTGGATCGTTTCATCACCGTGGCTCTGCCGCGCGTGCGTGACTTCCGTGGTATTTCGGGTCGTGCGTTCGACGGTCGTGGCAACTACAACATCGGTGTGAAGGAACAGATCATCTTCCCCGAAATCGAGTACGACAAAATCGACGCACTGCGTGGTCTGAACATCAGCATCACCACGACTGCGAAGACTGACGAAGAAGCCAAGGCTCTTCTGTCGGCGTTCAAATTCCCGTTCCGTAACTGAGGTAATCGTGGCTAAACTGGCACTTATCGAACGCGAAAAGAAGCGCGCCCGTCTGGCGGCGAAGTACGCTACCAAGCGTGCTGACCTCAAAGCGATCATCGAAGACACCAGCAAGTCGGAAGACGAGCGTTATGAAGCACGTCTGGCGCTGCAACAGCTGCCGCGTAACGCCAACCCGACGCGTCAACGCAATCGTTGCGAGCTGACCGGTCGTCCGCGCGGTACCTTCCGCAAATTCGGCCTGGCCCGTAACAAGATCCGTGAAATCGCCTTCCGTGGCGAAATCCCGGGCGTGACCAAAGCAAGCTGGTAATAGGAGAAGCACCATGAGCATGAGCGATCCTATCGCCGATATGCTGACTCGCATCCGCAACGCTCAGATGGTTGAGAAAGCATCGGTGAAGATGCCCTCGTCCAAGCTGAAGGTCTCGATCGCCAAGGTCCTGAAGGACGAAGGCTACATCGAAGACTTCGCGGTTGAAGCAGAAGAAACCAAGCCGGTGCTGAACATCGCACTGAAGTACTACGCTGGCCGTCCGGTGATCGAGCGCCTCGAGCGCGTTTCGCGCCCGGGTCTGCGTGTGTACAAGAGCCGCAACGACATCCCGCAGGTCATGAACGGCCTGGGCGTTGCAATCGTCTCGACCCCGAAGGGCGTGATGACCGATCGCAAGGCACGCGCCACCGGCGTGGGCGGCGAAGTCATCTGCTACGTGGCCTAACCGAGGAGAGTTGAAATGTCTCGAGTAGGTAAGAGTCCCATTGCACTGCCGAAGGGCGTTGAAGCAACGCTGGCTGGCAATGTGCTGACGATCAAGGGTGCCCTGGGTTCGCTGACCCGCGGCGTGAACGCCCTCGTGAACGTCAAGATCGAAGACGGCACCATCACCTTCGCCCCGGCCGACGAAAGCCGCGAAGCGAACGCGCTGTATGGTACGGAACGTGCACTGGTCAACAATATGGTGACCGGTGTGAGCAAGGGTTTCGAAAAGAAGCTGCAACTCGTTGGCGTGGGTTACCGTGCCAAGGCTGAAGGTAACAACCTGAAGCTCGAGCTGGGTTTCTCGCACGATGTTGTGCATGCCATGCCGGAAGGCGTGAAGGCAGAGACCCCGACGCAGACGGAGATCATCATCAAAGGCGTTGATAAGCAACGCATCGGACAAGTGGCTGCGGAAGTTCGCGGTTACCGTCCGCCCGAGCCCTACAAGGGTAAGGGCGTCCGCTATGCGGACGAGGTGGTGATCCTCAAGGAAACCAAGAAGAAGTAAGGGTGCGAAACATGGACAAGAAACAATCTCGTGTGCGCCGCGCTCGCCAGACTCGTATCAAGCTGGCAGCTCAGAAGGTGCATCGCCTTTCCGTGCATCGCACCAACGTGCACATTTACGCGCAAGTTTTCTCGGAAGACGGCACGCAAGTGCTGGCCAGCGCTTCGACGCTGGAAGCCGAAGTGCGCAAGGAACTGGGCGACAAGGAAGGCAAGGGTGGCAACGCCGCCGCTGCTGCGTTGATCGGTCGTCGTATCGCCGAAAAGGCGAAGGCTGCCGGCATCGAAAGCGTGTCTTTCGACCGCTCGGGCTTCCGCTATCACGGTCGCGTCAAGGCTTTGGCCGACGCAGCCCGTGAAGCCGGCCTCAAGTTCTAAGTAAGGATCCGTCATGGCAAAGATGCAAGCGAAAGTTCAGGCTGACGAACGCGACGACGGCCTTCGCGAGAAGATGATCGCGGTCAACCGTGTCACGAAGGTTGTGAAGGGTGGCCGTATTCTCGGTTTTGCCGCGTTGACCGTGGTTGGTGACGGCGATGGCCGCATCGGCATGGGCAAGGGCAAGGCGAAGGAAGTCCCGGTTGCCGTTCAAAAGGCAATGGAACAAGCCCGCCGTAACATGTTCAAGGTCGCCTTGAAGAACGGCACCCTGCAACATAACGTTCTCGGCCAGCATGGCGCCTCGCGCGTCCTGATGTCGCCGGCGAAGGACGGTACCGGCGTGATCGCTGGTGGCCCGATGCGCGCGGTGTTCGAGGTGATGGGCGTGACCAACGTGGTGACGAAGAGCCTTGGCTCGACGAACCCGTACAACCTGGTCCGCGCCACGCTCGACGGCCTGAAGAAACAATCGACTCCTGCTGACATCGCCGCCAAGCGTGGCAAGTCGGTGGAAGAGATCCTCGGCTAAGGGTGATCAATATGTCGCAGCAAACTGTGAAAGTTAAGCTGGTCAAGAGCCTGATCGGTACGCGCGAAGAACATCGCGCCACCGTCAAGGGCCTGGGCCTGCGTCGCCTCAATTCGGTCAGCGAGTTGCAGGATACGCCCGCTGTGCGGGGCATGATCAACAAGGTCTCGTACCTTGTGAAGATCGTCGACTGAGCGAGGGCAAAATGGAATTGAATTCGATTAAGCCGGCAGAAGGCGCCAAGCACGCCAAGCGCCGCGTCGGCCGTGGCATCGGTTCGGGTCTGGGTAAAACCGCCGGCCGTGGTCACAAGGGTCAGAAGTCGCGTTCGGGTGGCTTCCACAAGGTGGGCTTCGAAGGCGGTCAAATGCCGCTGCAACGTCGTCTGCCGAAGCGTGGCTTCAAGTCGCTGACGCGTCGTTTCGTGGGCGAAGTTCGTCTGTCCGATCTGAACAGCCTGCCGGTCGACGAGATCGATCTGCTGGTGCTGAAGCAGGCCGGTCTGGTGAGCGAGCTGTCGCTGTCGGCCAAGATCATCGCCTCGGGCGAGATCACCCGCAAGGTCGTTGTGAAGGGTCTGGGCGTCACCAAGGGTGCGCTCACGGCAATTCAGGCGGCTGGCGGTTCGGTCGCTGAGTAAGTTAGGACACCCCGGAGCCAGCATTGGCCAAGTCTCCTAATCTCGCTAAGCCTGGTACGCAGGGCCCGAAGTATGCGGATCTGCGCCGGCGGCTGGTTTTTCTGCTGCTGGCGTTGATCGTCTACCGTATTGGTGCGCATATCCCGGTGCCGGGCATCGACCCCGATCAGCTGGCGCAGTTGTTCCAGCGCCAGTCGGGCGGGATCCTGGGCATGTTCAACATGTTCTCTGGCGGTGCGTTGTCGCGTTTCACGATCTTCGCGCTGGGGATCATGCCGTACATTTCGGCGTCGATCATCATGCAGTTGCTGGCGATGGTTTCGCCGCAATTGGAAGCATTGCGTAAGGAAGGCCAGGCCGGACAACGCAAGATCACGCAGTACACCCGGTATTTCACGGTGGTACTTGCGCTCTTCCAGGCAGCTGCAATCGCGGTGACGTTGGAGAGCGAGCCGGGGCTCGTCGTCGATCCGGGCATGTTGTTCCGCCTTACGACGGTGATCACGCTCGTGACCGGCACGATGTTCCTGATGTGGCTTGGTGAGCAGATCACCGAACGCGGCCTCGGTAACGGTATCTCGATCATCATCTTCGGTGGTATCGCGGCCGGTTTGCCGAACGCTGTGGGTGGCTTGTTCGAGCTCGTCGGTACCGGTTCGATCGGTCCGTTCTCGGCGATCGTGATCTGTGCCCTCGTGGTACTCGTGACGTTCTTCGTCGTTTTCGTGGAACGTGGTCAGCGCAAGATCCTTGTGAACTACGCGAAGCGTCAGGTCGGCAACAAGGTCTACGGTGGTCAGGCTTCACACCTGCCGCTGAAGCTGAACATGGCAGGCGTGATTCCGCCGATCTTTGCATCGTCGATCATCCTGTTCCCGGCAACGATCGCGAACTGGTTCGGCGCGGGTGATAACGCGCGCTGGCTCAAGGACATCGCGGCGAAGTTGTCGCCGGGTCAGCCGATCTACGTGATGCTCTACGCACTGGCGATCGTGTTCTTCTGCTTCTTCTACACCGCACTGGTGTTCAACAGCAAGGAGACCGCCGAGAACCTGAAGAAGAGCGGAGCGTTTGTCCCGGGGATTCGTCCGGGCGACCAGACGGCGCGGTATATCGACAAGATCCTGACGCGCCTCACACTGGCCGGCGCAGCATACGTCACTGTGGTGTGTTTGCTGCCTGAGTTCCTGGTGTTGCGTTGGAATGTCCCGTTCTACTTCGGTGGAACCTCACTGCTGATTATCGTGGTGGTGACGATGGACTTCATGGCGCAAGTGCAGTCGTATGTGATGTCGCAACAGTATGAGTCGCTGCTCCGCAAGGCGAATTTCAAGGGCGGCAATAACATGACGCTTCGCTGATCCTGGATCATGTCGAAAGACGACGTTATTCAAATGCAGGGTGAGGTCCTTGAAAACCTCCCCAATGCCACCTTCCGGGTAAAGCTGGAAAATGGCCATGTAGTACTCGGACATATTTCCGGCAAGATGCGGATGCATTACATCCGCATCCTTCCCGGGGATAAGGTGACGGTAGAGTTGACGCCCTACGATCTGTCGCGTGCGCGGATCGTCTTCCGGGCGAAGTGATTAGAGAGAGGGAATTGTCATGAAAGTTTTGGCATCTGTTAAGTGCATCTGCCGCAATTGCAAGTTTGTGAAGCGCAAAGGCGTGCTGCGCGTGATCTGCAGCTCGGATCCGCGCCACAAGCAACGTCAGGGCTAATCGGCCTTTAACGCTATTTAGTTGGGGAATTACGAATGGCTCGTATCGCAGGGGTTAACATCCCGAACCACCAGCACACCGCTATCGGCCTGACGGCTATCTACGGTGTCGGTCGCACGCGCGCTCGTCAGATTTGCGACGCCGCTGGCGTGGCGTACTCGAAGAAGGTCAAGGACCTCGACGACGCTGATCTCGAAAAGCTGCGTGACCAGGTTGGTCAATACACGGTCGAAGGCGATCTGCGTCGTGAAGTGACCATGAGCATCAAGCGCCTGATGGATCTGGGCTGCTATCGTGGCATGCGTCACCGCAAGGGCCTGCCGCTCCGCGGTCAGCGCACCCGTACCAATGCGCGTACCCGTAAGGGCCCGCGTAAGGCCGGCGTCTCGCTGAAGAAGTAACCAGAGGATAGGAACTCATGGCTAAGCAACAGAACAACGCCGCTTCGCAGCGCGTTCGCAAGAAGGTCAAGAAGAGCGTTGCAGAAGGCGTCGTGCACGTCCACGCTTCGTTCAACAACACCATCATCACGATCACCGATCGTCAGGGCAATGCGCTGGCATGGGCGACGTCGGGTGGCCAGGGCTTCAAGGGTTCGCGTAAGTCGACCCCGTTTGCTGCCCAGGTTGCTGCTGAGTCGGCTGGCCGCGTGGCACTGGAATACGGCGTGAAGAACCTCGAAGTTCGCATCAAAGGCCCGGGCCCGGGTCGCGAATCGGCGGTTCGTGCGCTGAATGCGCTGGGTATCAAGATCACGGCCATCTCGGACGTGACGCCGGTCCCGCACAACGGCTGCCGCCCGCCGAAGCGTCGTCGTATCTAAGACGCTTCAGAAAATCCTGCTATAATCGCGGGTTCGCGCACGGTCTCGGCCGTGCGCGTAGTAATTTCTAAGACCACCGTCCGGTACATTGGTACCGGACTTGCGTAGTGGACAAAGTTCATTACGTCAAATTTTGAGATAAAGGAACAACCGTGGCACGTTATATCGGCCCGAAGGCCAAACTCTCCCGTCGTGAAGGTACTGACCTCTTCCTGAAGAGCGCACGTCGCTCGCTCGCCGACAAGTGCAAGCTGGATAGCAAGCCGGGTCAGCATGGCCGCACGTCGGGTGCTCGTACGTCGGACTACGGCAACCAGCTGCGCGAAAAGCAGAAGGTCAAGCGTATTTACGGCGTGCTTGAGCGTCAGTTCCGTCGTTATTTCGCGGAAGCCGACCGCGTCAAGGGCAACACGGGTGAAAACCTGCTGCAATTGCTCGAGTCGCGCCTGGACAACGTCGTGTACCGCATGGGCTTCGGCTCGACGCGCGCTGAAGCGCGCCAACTCGTTGGCCACAAGGCAATCGTGGTGAACGGTGTCGTGTCGAACATCCCGTCGATCAAGGTCAAGGCCGGCGACGTGATCGCCGTGCGCGAAAAGTCGAAGAAGCAAGTGCGTATTCAAGAAGCACTGACGCTGGCTGAGCAAGTCGGTTTCCCGATCTGGGTTTCGGTTGACGCCAAGAAGATGGAAGGCACTTTCAAGGCACTGCCGGAACGTAGCGATATCGCGGGCGACATCAACGAAAGCCTGATCGTCGAATTGTATTCGCGTTAATCCGTATGATGCTTGACGCGCCTCACGGCGCGTTTTGCGTTCCGTGCAGGTTGTCACCCATCAGCCTTATCGGTGTAACGAGCCGAGGGTATTGAAAAGGAAACCTATGCAAACCAGTTTGTTGAAGCCCAAGATTATTGCGGTTGAGCCGGTCGGTGAGCATCACGCCAAAGTCGTGATGGAGCCGTTCGAACGTGGCTATGGCCACACCTTGGGCAACGCGCTTCGCCGCGTGCTGTTGTCGTCGATGGTGGGCTATGCGCCGACCGAAGTGACGATCGCCGGCGTTGTGCATGAATATTCCACCATCGATGGTGTCCAGGAAGATGTCGTCAACTTCCTGTTGAACCTCAAGGGTGTCGTGTTCAAGCTGCATAACCGTGACGAAGTCACCGTTACGCTGCGCAAGGATGGTGAAGGTGTGGTGCGCGCTTCGGATATCGAAGTGCCGCATGATGTGGAACTGATCAACCCCGATCACGTGATCGCGCATCTGGCCAAGGGCGGTAAGCTCGACGTTCAGATCAAGATCGAAAAGGGTCGTGGTTATGTCCCGGGTAACGTGCGCCGTTATGGCGACGAGTCGGCCAAGGTTATCGGCCGTATCGTCCTGGACGCGTCGTTCTCGCCGGTCAAGCGCGTGAGCTATGCGGTTGAATCGGCCCGCGTGGAACAGCGTACCGACCTGGACAAGCTCGTGATGAACATCGAAACCAACGGTGTTGTGTCGCCGGAAGAAGCGATCCGTCAATCGGCTCGCATCCTCGTCGACCAGCTGTCGGTGTTCGCTGCGCTGGAAGGCACGGAAGCCACCAGCGAAGCGCCGTCGCGTGCGCCGCAGATTGATCCGATCCTGCTGCGTCCGGTGGACGATCTCGAGTTGACGGTGCGTTCGGCCAACTGCCTGAAGGCCGAAAACATCTACTACATCGGCGACCTGATCCAGCGTACCGAGAACGAATTGCTCAAGACCCCGAACCTGGGTCGCAAGTCGCTCAACGAGATCAAGGAAGTGCTTGCCTCGCGTGGTCTCACGCTCGGCATGAAGCTCGAAAACTGGCCGCCGGCCGGTCTCGAGAAGTAAAGTGTAATGACATGGCCGCCCTCGGGCGGCCGTGTTGCTACGTAAGTGCGGCGCGTCGGAGTGTTCCGATACGGCCGAATGCGAAGGTACCGGCCCGCGGTGTTTGTCACCGATAGAAGAGCTTGGTCGAAAACTCTGTTTAAAGGAAAGTTGAAATGCGTCACCGTCATGGTTTGCGTAAACTGAATCGTACCAGCAGCCACCGTCTGGCTATGCTGCGTAACATGTCGAACTCGCTGCTCCAGCACGAAGCCATCAAGACCACGCTGCCGAAGGCCAAGGAACTGCGTAAGGTCGTCGAGCCCCTCATCACGCTGGGCAAGAAGGACTCCGTCGCTAACCGTCGTCTGGCGTTCAACCGCCTGCGCGATCGTGACATGGTCACGAAGCTGTTCAACGAACTCGGCCCGCGTTTTGCCAACCGTCCGGGCGGCTACCTGCGTATCCTGAAGATGGGTTTCCGCGTGGGCGACAATGCGCCGATGGCTTTCGTCGAACTGCTGGATCGTCCGGAAGTTGACACGGAAGCGCCGGAAGTCGCTGAGTAAGCGATTCGCGCAACGGTCTGTCAAGACTGTCAGCCGTAAAGAAAAAGCCAGGTCATCGACCTGGCTTTTTTCATTTTGAGGCGTTGTCTGAGCGAGCGCTCGGACGTGTCTGGAAATCACCCGCCATGCGCACATGTTTCGCAGTGTCGGTGTACAGTGAACAACCTTACGCTTGAACGGTCTACCGCACATCATGGATGCCCTTCTTATCGTCATGACGACCTTCCCTGACGAGGCTAGCGCCGACGCGGCAACGGACGGCATGCTGGTCGGCCGTCTGGCGGCATGCGTCCAGCAACTGGCGCCGGTGCGCTCGAGCTATCGCTGGCAAGGCAAACGTGAAACGAGCGTCGAAGTGCCGCTCATGATCAAAACGACTGCCGCGCGCTACAGCGCTCTTGAGCAGTACATCAAAGAACACCATCCTTATGACGTCCCGGAGATCGTCGCATGGCCGGCGAGTGTGGCGTTGCCCGCGTATGCGCGTTGGGTCGAGGATGAGACGCGGGGGGAATTGCATGTTTGACCTGAAGACGATGGCAGCACCGGGGCTCGATGGAGCGCATGCCTTCACCAGTGAGGCAATGAAGCATCGCGCTCAGCGACTGTGGTCGTTCGCGCTGATGGTGCTGTTGATCGTGCTGACAGTGAGCGTGGGGCGTGCCCATGCCGCCGACGATTTCCTGGACCCGGACGTCGCCTTCAAGGTGTCGAAGACGGAACAGCCCGGGGCTGTGTTGTTGCACTTCGAAGTCGCCAAGGGCTATTACCTCTATCGGGAGCGATTTGCGTTTGCTGCCGATAATCCTGCGGTAACGCTCGGTACGCCGGAATTTCCTAAAGGCGAAGTCAAGCATGACGAGACTTTCGGGAAGGACATGGAGGTGTACCACGAGCCGATCGAGGTGCGTATCCCGGTCAGCAAGGCTAACGGCCCGTTCACGCTGAATGTGACGATGCAGGGTTGTGCGGACAAGGGGTTGTGTTATCCGCCGATGGATAAACCGCTGAAGATCTCTGCGGCTGCGGTGGGCGGTGCCGGCGCGAGTGGGGCGAGTGTGGTGCCGGGCGCCGGCGCAGCAACTCAGGCGCTGTTGGGCGGTAACTTGTCGGCGACGAATGGCGCGTCCGCCGCTGCGCCGGTTGTGTCCGCCAGCGCTTCGGGCGGATGGTTGTCGGCTCGCGAAGATTACAGCGAAGCCGAGCGCATTCTCTCGGGGGGGAGCTTTGCGCTCGCCCTGGCTATCTTTTTCGCACTCGGGGTTGGATTGGCTTTCACGCCTTGTGTGTTGCCGATGGTGCCGATTCTGTTGTCGATCGTGGCTGGACAGGAAGCGAGTCGGGGCAAGGCGGTGCGTCTGGCTATCGCCTACGTCCTCGGTATGGCCATTGTGAACACGGTCATCGGGGTCGCCGCCGGCCTGCTCGGGCAAGGTTTGATTGCGTTCCTGCAAGCGCCGTGGGTCCTCGCGCTGTTTGCCTTGCTGATGGTCATTCTGTCGCTGTCGATGTTCGGCATGTACGAGATTCAGTTGCCTGCGGCATTGCGCGACAGAATCGACAACGCCGCGCGCCAGCAAAAATCCGGGCAATGGATTGGTGCGGCGATGATGGGCGTGTTGTCGGGGTTGATCGTCAGCCCATGCGTCACGGCACCGCTGGCAGCGGCACTTGCATTCATCGCCAAGACCGGAGATGCGGTGTTCGGCGGCGCGACGCTTTTCTCCCTGTCGCTGGGTATGGGGCTGCCGCTCGTGATTCTGGCCGGTGGAGGCGGTGCATTGCTGCCGCGTGCCGGGGCCTGGATGGATGGTGTGAAGCGCTTCTTCGGCTTCCTTCTGCTCGGTGTGGCGTTGTGGATCGTTCGTCCGCTGCTGGCGACGCCCGTGCTGTTGCTGGGGGCAGGCGTGCTCCTGCTGGTTGCCGCCGCGTTCATGCGTGTTTTCGACAACTTGCCGGATGGTGCGAGTGGTGCCCGTCGTCTGCTTAAGGGCCTGGGCGTTGCCGTTGCCTTATTGGGGGCCGTCGCTCTGGTGGGTGCTGCGGCTGGCGCGCGAGATCCATTGACGCCGTTGGCGGGGTTGTCGACGGTGGCTTCCGGGAGCGCCAACGCGGGAGCGCCGACAACGGAAGGCGTCAAGTTCCAGCGTGTACGCAGTACCGCCGAGCTGGATCAGGTGGTGGCGACGGCGGGGCGTCCGGTGATGTTCGACTTCTATGCGGACTGGTGCATTAGTTGCAAAGAAATGGAGCGCTTTGTGTTCACCGACCCGCGTGTCAAAGCGCGTCTGGATCAAATGGTGCTCGTGCAAGCCGACGTGACGGCCAACAACGCCGACGATCAGGCATTACTCAAGCGTTTCGGATTGTTTGGACCGCCGGGAATTATCTTCTTTGACGCGAACGGCAAGGAAGTCGCCGGGACGCGCGTCATTGGGGCTCAGTCTGCGGAACAGTTTCTCCGCAGCCTTGATAAGGCATACGGACCGGCCGTTTGATGCGGCCATTCAGGTAGATGTAGTTTCAGGCGGCGCCACAAATTACCGATCTTTCGTGTCAGCGGGGACGTCAGTCCGACGTCCCCGCTTACCATATCGGCAGACGCTCGCTTAGGCTTGCGAGCGAATCAGGCGTGCCGCGTCCAGCGCGAAGTACGTCAGGATGCCGTCGGCGCCCGCGCGCTTGAAGGCGAGCAGCGACTCCATCATGACCTTGTCGTGATCGAGCCAGCCGTTCTGCGCAGCGGCCTTTAGCATCGCGTATTCGCCGCTCACCTGATAGGCGTACGTGGGGAAGCGGAACTCATCCTTCACACGACGCACGATGTCGAGATACGGCATGCCCGGCTTGACCATTACCATGTCGGCACCCTCTTCGATGTCGAGCGCGACTTCACGCAGCGCTTCGTCCGAATTGGCCGGGTCCATCTGGTAAGTCATCTTGTTGCTCTTGCCGAGATTCGCCGCCGAGCCGACGGCGTCGCGGAACGGGCCGTAGAAGGCAGACGCATATTTGGCGGCATACGCCATGATGCGCGTGTGGATGTAGCCACCGGCTTCGAGGGCTTCGCGGATCGCACCGATGCGACCGTCCATCATGTCGGAAGGTGCGACGATGTCCACGCCGGCTTCGGCTTGAGTGAGCGCTTGCTGAACGAGAAGGCGGGTCGTCACGTCGTTGATGACGTAGCCATTCTCATCGAGCACGCCGTCCTGACCGTGACTCGTGTACGGATCGAGAGCGACGTCCGTCAGCACACCGAGATCCGGGAAATTGCGCTTGAGCTCGCGAACGGCGCGAGGAATCAGACCGTCAGGGTTGGTGGCTTCGATGCCATCGGGTGTCTTGAGCGAGGCCTCGATGTTCGGGAACAACGCGATGACGGGGACGCCGAGCGTGACGCATGTGTCGGCAACGCGCAGCAGTTCGTCGACGGAGACCCGTTCGACGCCGGGCATCGAATCGACGGTTTCGCGGCGCTTCTCGCCTTCGAGCACGAACACCGGATAGATGAGGTCGTCGCAAGTCAGATGGTTTTCGCGCATCAGACGGCGCGAGAAGTCGTCGCGTCGCATGCGGCGCGGGCGAAGCAGGGGGTAGGAACTCATGCGATCGGTCCTTTGGACGAAGAATGGCGCGTCGGAAATTCCCACGAGTCGGTTGTTTTGACGTGTCCCGAAAACGGTGATGTCGTTGCGACTGGCTCAACGATTCCGTAAGAGGGAAGGCGCGCAAAAAAGGGCGCTTGCCGGGAAACTTTCGAACGCATGGTATATCATACCAACCGGATGTTCGCACTGTGTGTGACGTCCCCCGCTTCTCCTCCCTGAGCGGGCGCCTGTCGTTCTACGATAAGGCTTATTTAAACCCGCCGTGCCTACACGGCGGTTTTTTTATGTGCGCTCGAATCGTTGCAACGTCTGGGCAATGGTCAGGCAACGTCCCGGAACGGCGCACGTTCTGCCGGTTTCTCGTCGGCATCGTCCATTCGGACGATGGTTGCCCTCTGTCGCTTAGCGCCATCCAACCAGTTCCGAACTATCCGACGTAAGTCCTAGCCCGCCGCGACGATTTGTCGCGCTCGGTCCGTGCGGTGAACGTCTACCTTAGGAAGCTGGCGTGCGGCGCGAAAATGGCGTTTAAAACGCGAAACCGGAGGCAGTTGCCCGTGTGTTTCCATGACGGCAAGCTACCCGCCGGATATGTCGCGGCACCTGTCGGATGTGCCGGATCTACGGGCGACATCCGAAAAGGAAAGGCTTACTTTTTCGCGGTGTCTCGTGCCGGAATGGCGAGCCAGTCCTCTAGCACGCGCTGCGCGGCATCGACACCGGTCCGCTTGAGCGACGAGAACAACTGCGCCGTGAATTGCGCCGGCACAGACGGATCGTCGGACGGCAGGCCGTCGGTGCGCGGCAACGCGGACAGACGCTTTTGCGTCTCGCGCAGCACGTTCGTGGATTCCTGGCGCGTGAGCTTGTCGGCCTTCGTCAGCAGGGCATGGATGGGACGCCCCGTCGGCATGAACCAGTCGATGAGCTCGCAGTCCAGGTCCGTGAACGGACGGCGCGAGTCCATCACGAGCACCAGGCCGCGCAACTGCGGGCGCTGCACCAGATAGTCGCCGAGAAGCTGCTGCCAGTGCACCTTGACGCCGCCGCCGACCTCGGCATAGCCGTAACCGGGCAAATCGACGAGATAGCCGTAAAGGTGCTCAAGGTGAGCGATCTCGAAATAGTTGATGTGTTGCGTGCGGCCCGGCGTCTTGCTGGAGAACGCCAGACGCTTCTGATTGCACAGGATGTTGAGCGCGCTGGACTTGCCCGCGTTCGAGCGGCCCGCGAAGGCGACCTCGGGCACGGCCGTGGGCGGCAGGTCGCGCAGATGATTGACGGTCGTAAAGAAGCGGGCTTGATGAAGTAGGGACATGACGGAAACCGGGGAGCGCAGCAACCATTAGCATCGGGCTGCAACGCGGGCGCAGGCACGCAAAAACGGCAGGTTCGGCGCCCGCCGGCGACAGGCCGGGAAGCCCCGTTCTGCGGCCTTCTACATGGAATCCCCTAAAGCCGGGGAAAGTCTTTATTGTACAATATGAAAGTTAACCTTGGCCTTGCCAGGGCTTGCCCGAACGTCTCGCGCGCCGTGAGGTTGGAGGAGAAACGCGGCGTCGGACGGTGAGTTCGAACGACCGATTTCCCGACAAAACAGATATAAGGTGTGCGAATGAACCGAGGAGTGTGGAAGTCTCTCGCTGCAACACCGTTGGCGCTGGCATGCTTTCTTCTGAGCGGTGCAGGACAAGCCGCCGAGCCTCAGGCGCCCGCTAAACCCGATCTGGCCCGGGGACAGGCCATTGCCAGTCAGGTCTGCGCCGCGTGCCACGCGGCCGACGGCAACAGCACCGGTGGGGCTTATCCGAAGCTGGCCGGTCAACATTCCGAATATCTCTACAAGCAGCTCGTCGACTTCAAGGCGCAGCCCGGCAAGACTCCCGCGCGTAACAACCCCATCATGGCCGGTATGGTCGCGGCGCTCTCCGATCAGGACATGCGCAACGTGTCGGCGTACTTCGCGTCACAGACGGCGAAACCGGGGGCCGCGCGCAACAAGGACACCGTGCCGCTCGGCGAGAAGATTTACCGTGGGGGCATCGCGGAGAAGGGCGTGCCGGCCTGCGCCGCGTGTCATGGCCCGACGGGCGCAGGCATGCCGTCGCAGTACCCGCGTCTGTCCGGTCAGTGGGCGGAGTACACCGCGGCTCAGCTCGTGGCGTTCCGCGACGATACGCGCGGCAACAACGCGCCGATGCACACGATCGGTGGCCGTCTGTCGGACAAGGAAATCAAAGCCGTCGCGGATTACATCGCCGGTCTGCGCTAAGCGTGATGATCGGGAGCCCTGCCCTGACACCATGTGAACGTCAGGGTATATTCGCTGACTTATAACGAAACCAGTCACGGCGCCGCAGAGCGACGGGAGCGAACTGGTTTAGCATACACAGGGTGGCGGGCGCGTGAGATACGCGTCCCCGCCCTTTTTTGTTGTCGGAAACAGGATGAGCATCAGTACCTCCGGAATGCAGATCAAGGGAGCGCAACGATGGGTGCGCGACGGCGTCGAGCTTGTCAGCTCGATGCGCTTCGCCATCAGTCTGCTCACCGTGCTCGCGATTGCCAGCATCGTTGGCACCGTGCTCAAGCAGGGCGACCCTTACCCCAACTACGTCAATCAGTTCGGTCCGTTCTGGGCCGACGTCTTTCGCTCGCTCGGGCTGTACACCGTGTACAGCTCGTGGTGGTTCCTGCTGATCCTCTTTTTCCTGATGGCGTCGACGACGCTGTGCATCGTGCGCAACGCGCCGAAGATGATCGCGGACATTCGCAGCTGGCGCGATCACGTGCGCGAAGGCAGTCTGCGTGCGTTCGGTCACAAGGCCGAATACGTCGGGCCGTTGTCGCGTGTCGATCTGCTCAAGCGGGTGACGGGCTATCTCGGACATCGCGGTTACCGCTTCGTCGTGCGTGAGCGCGAAGGTGCGACGCTCGTGGCCGCGAAAGCGGGAGCGATCAACAAGATCGGCTACATCTTCGCGCACAGTGCGATCGTCATCATCTGTCTGGGTGGCCTCGTGGACAGCGATCTGCTGATTCGCGCCCAGATGGCGCTGTTCGGCAAATCGCCGCTGCAAGGCAATGCGGTGATCGCGCAGATTCCGGAGACGCATCGTCTTTCGCCGAACAACCCCGCTTTCCGCGGCTACGCATTCGTGCCGGAAGGCGGCAAATCGACGACGGCGATTCTGAATTTTCAGGATGGCTCGGTGGTGCAGGATCTGCCGTTCGCCATCGAACTGAAGAAATTCCACGTCGATTACTACTCGACGGGCATGCCCAAGCTTTTCGCGAGCGACATCGTGGTCACCGATCCCGAGACCGGCAAGACGATGGACGCGACCGTGAAGGTCAACGAGCCGTTCATTTACAAGGGCGTGGCGATTTATCAGTCGAGCTTCGAGGACGGCGGCAGCAAACTGAAGCTCACCGGTTACCCCATGCGCGGGGCGACGGATCGTACCTTCGCGTTTTCCGGCGACATCGGCGGCTCGACCCAACTGCGCGGCGGCGCGGCGGGCAAGGACGAGTACACGGTCGAGTTCAGCGACTTCCGCGCCATCAACGTTGAGAACATCAGCAATGGCAGCGGCGAGCGCGATGTGCGCGGCGTGGCCCGCAAGTCGCTGCGCGATGACCTGAGTGCGCAACTCGGTTCCGGCGCGCGCTCCGATCTGAGCAAGGACCTGCGCAACGTCGGCCCGTCCGTGCAGTACAAGGTACGCGACCGCAGCGGTCAGGCGAAGGAGTACCGCAATTACATGCTGCCGATTCTGGTGGAAGACGGCGAGCGCGTATTCATGACGGGGGTGCGTGACACCCCGGATGGCCCGTTCCAGTATCTGCGCATCCCGGCGGACGCCGACGGTTCCGTCAAGCAGTGGATGCTGTTGCGCGCCGCCCTTCAGGATGACGGTGCCCGTGGCGAGGCTGCGCGCCGGTTCGCGGCGCAGTCGCTGCCGGCGCAAACGTCTGCCGAACTGCGTGGTCAATTGCAGGAGAGTGCCAAGCGTGAGCTGGATCTGTTCGCGGGGGCGATTCCGGCGAGCAAGGATGGCCATGCGACGGGCGGTTTGCAGGCGATCGCTGAATTCGTGAACGAGAAGGTACCGCCGGAGCAGCAGTCGAACGCCGCGGTCATGTTCCGACGTATTCTGGACGGCGCGATCTGGCAGCTCTGGCAGGTCGCGCGCGAGAAGGCCGGTCAGCCCGAAATGGCACCGGCGCCGGAGAGCGAGCGATTCGTGCACACGGCTACCAACGCGCTGTCCGACAATTTCCTGTACGACGCACCGGTCTTCCTGCAGCTCGATTCGTTCGAGCAAATCCAGGCCAGCGTCTTCCAGCTCACGCGATCCCCGGGTAAAAAGATCGTGTATCTTGGCAGCTTACTGCTGGTGCTCGGTATTTTCTCGATGTTCTACGTGCGCGAGCGGCGTTTGTGGCTGTGGGTCAAGGACACGCCGGAGGGGGGCAGTTCGGTGTTGATGGCGGTGTCGACGACGCGTCGCACACTGGACTTCGAAAAGGAATTCGCCCGCACGAAGGCGGAGATGGACGAGATCGTCACAAAACGATGAGGGTGAGACAGATGGAGTTATCCCAGGGCTATTCAGAGATCTCGTGGCTGCGCCGCCGCAGTATCGGCGACTGGTTGTTCGCGCTTGCGCTGGCAATCGGTGCGGGTTTCGCGCTCAACCGCTACGGTCACTACATGGATTACTACGAGCACACGATTCTGGTGCTCGCGGTGCCGACTTTTGCCGTGCTTGGCTGGCATTGGCGCTCCGTGCGCTGGCTGATGGCCGGGATCGCAATTCTCGCGCTTTCGGGCATCGGGATGTATCACCATGATCTCGCGCGTGCCGATCAGGCCTTCTTTCTCAAGTACTTCCTGTCGAGTCAGTCCGCGATTCTGTGGATGAGCGCGCTGTTTTTCCTGTCGACACTCTTCTACTGGGGCGGCCTGCTGGCCCGTTCGCCGTTCGGGGCGAGTGTGGGCTCGTCGTTGTGCTGGGCGGCCGTGCTGCTCGGCTTCACCGGCATGATGGTGCGTTGGTACGAGTCGTATCTCGTCGGCGCGGACGTCGGTCACATCCCCATCTCGAACCTGTACGAAGTGTTCGTGCTGTTCTGCCTGATCACGGCGCTGTTTTACCTGTATTACGAGCAGCGCTACGAAACGCGCTCGCTCGGACCGTTCGTGTTGCTGGTGATCAGCGCGGCCGTGGGTTTCAACCTCTGGTACAGCGTGGCGCGCAGTGCTTACGAGATCCAGCCGCTGGTGCCGGCGCTTCAGAGCTGGTGGATGAAGATCCACGTACCGGCGAACTTCATCGGCTATGGCACGTTTGCACTGGCGGCGATGGTGGCCGTGGCGTATCTGCTCAAGTCGAGCGAAAACAAGCGTCTGGTCGCGAAGGGCAAGCCGCTCGATAGCGGGTTCTTCTCGTCGCGCCTGCCGTCGCTCGAATTGCTCGACGATGTGATGTACAAGGCGATCGCCGTCGGTTTTGCGTTCTTCACGATTGCGACGATTCTCGGCGCACTCTGGGCGGCAGATGCCTGGGGGGGCTACTGGAGCTGGGATCCGAAGGAGACGTGGGCACTGATTGTCTGGCTGAACTACGCAGCGTGGTTGCACATGCGCCTCATGAAGGGGCTGCGTGGCGTGGTCGCCGCGTGGTGGTCGCTGACGGGGCTGCTGATCACGACGTTTGCGTTCCTTGGCGTGAACATGTTCCTGTCGGGGTTGCATAGTTACGGACAGCTCTGACGCCTATGGTTGGCGTCTGAATTAGATGATTCAGACGATCCGGGCGATCCAGGCCATTCGGGCTCGAAAAGCCGCCGCACCGAGGTGCCGGCGGCTTTTTTCATCGTGACGTATGATTTCCCGCAGTGTCACCTCGGGAACGACGTCAATCGCGCGTCAGTCATACCGGGCACGAGGCATCTCGGCAATATCGGCATATCAGGCGAGTCTGGAGGGCGCATCATGAGTACGAACAAGTCGCTTCTGCGCGGGGCGAACATCCCGGCGAGCCACATCACGCCGCGTGACGTGGCGACCGGGCGGCGGCGCTTCCTGCAGGCTTCAGGCGTCGGGTTGACGGGCCTTGGGGGC
The DNA here is from genome assembly GCF_001721285.1 of Pandoraea sp. ISTKB. Lineage (NCBI taxonomy): Bacteria > Pseudomonadati > Pseudomonadota > Betaproteobacteria > Burkholderiales > Burkholderiaceae > Pandoraea > Pandoraea sp. ISTKB. The sequence continues at coordinate 79,996 of NZ_MAOS01000033.1, read as the reverse complement.
GCCGCGCTGGGCATCCTGCCTTCGGGTGCCTTTGCGGCTGACAGCCCGGGCACCGGACTGACCAAGCTCGCGGCGACACGGAATACGCGATACGTGGTCACCGACAAGCCGACCGACATCAAGGATGTCACCACCTACAACAACTTCTACGAATTCGGCACCGACAAGTCCGACCCGGCGCGACGCGCGGGAACACTCAAGCCGCGTCCGTGGCAGGTGGCCATCGAGGGAGCGGTGAAACAGCCGAAGGTCTACGACCTCGATGCGTTGCTCAAACTTGCGCCGCTCGAAGAGCGCGTCTATCGGCACCGCTGCGTGGAAGGCTGGTCGATGGTCATTCCGTGGATTGGCTACTCGCTGTCCGAGCTCATCAAACAGGTGCAGCCCACGGGCAACGCGAAATACGTGGAGTTCGTCACGCTGGCCGATCCGAAGCAGATGCCCGGGCTGTCGTATCCGGTGTTGAGCTGGCCATATGTGGAAGGCTTGCGGATGGACGAAGCCATGCACCCGCTCTCGCTGCTGACGTTCGGTTTGTATGGCGAGGTACTGCCGAATCAGAACGGGGCACCGGTACGTATGGTGGTGCCTTGGAAATACGGCTTCAAGAGTGCCAAGTCCATTGTGAAGATCCGTTTCGTCGAGAAAATGCCGCTGACGAGCTGGAATCGTGCCGCATCGGACGAGTATGGTTTCTACTCGAACGTGAATCCGGAAGTCGATCATCCACGCTGGAGTCAGGCCACCGAGCGTCGTATCGGCGATGGTGGCATTTTTACCCCCAAGCGCAAGACACTGATGTTCAACGGATACGGTGAGCAGGTCGCCAGCCTGTACCAGGGCATGGATCTGCGCAAATTCTTCTGAGCTTCCAAGCGGATACGCCGTGCCGACATCCCCTTCTCATTCGTCCGATGCCGGCGTTACCCGGCGTCCGGCGCAACGCTGGCTCGTGTGGGTCAAAGCGGTGGTTTTCCTGCTTGCACTGGTGCCGTTGCTGCGACTGGTCGTCTATGGCGTGACGGACCAGTTAGGCGCAAATCCCGTCGAATTCATCACCCGATCGACAGGGACCTGGACGCTGGTGATGCTCTGCATCACGCTGGCCATCACCCCCGTGCGCCGAATGACTGGCATGACCTGGTTATTGCGATGCAGACGCATGCTCGGACTGTTCGCGTTTTTCTACGGCGCGCTGCATTTCGCGACGTATTTCTGGCTGGATCAGTGGTTTGACTGGACGAGTATCTTGCGCGACGTCACCGGCAAACGCCCGTTTATCACTGTGGGGTTTGCGGCGTTCGTGCTGATGGTGCCGCTGGCACTGACGTCCCCGCACGCGATGGTGCGATGGCTGGGCGGGCGGCGCTGGCAACAACTGCATCGCGCGATTTACGCGATTGCCGTGCTAGCGATCCTGCATTACTGGTGGATGAAGGCGGGCAAGAACGACCTTGCCCAACCGGCGATCTATGCGATCGTTGTGGCGGGCCTGCTTGGCGCCCGTGTGATCTGGGCGCTGCGCAGGCCGCGAACTCAGACGTTGCCGGGCAGCAGCCGCTCGCCGGCAAACAGCGATTCGACCGTCTCGCGTTCGCGCACGAGATAGGCATCGTTGCCATCGACCATGACTTCGGCCGCACGCGGACGCGTGTTGTAGTTGGAGCTCATCGTAAAGCCGTAAGCGCCGGCCGAGCGAATCGCGAGCAGATCATCCGGCTCGATGGCCAGCGCCCGGTCGCGACCGAGCCAGTCACCGCTTTCGCAAACGGGGCCGACGACATCGTAGGTACTTGCCTCGCCCGTGCGGCGTGCGACCGGGTCGATGCGGTGATACGCCTCGTACATTGCCGGACGCGCCAGATCGTTCATCGCCGCGTCGACGATGGCAAAGTTCTTGGTCTCGCCGTGCTTGAGGAATTCCACGCGCGTGAGCAGCACACCGGCGTTACCCACGAGCGAGCGGCCCGGTTCGAACAGGACCTGCCGATGGCCGTGACCACGCTTGGCGATGTGGTCGAGCAGCGTCGTGGCGAATGCCGTGATATCCGGCGGGGTTTCGTCCGTATAGGTGATGCCCAGACCACCCCCCACGTCGATGTGATGCAGCGAGATACCCGCGGTTTCGAGCTTTTCGACGAGATCGAGGACCTTATCGGTGGCGTCGAGATACGGTGAGAGCTCGGTGATTTGCGACCCAATGTGGCAATCGATGCCGACAACTTCGAGGTGCGGCATGGCGGCCGCCGCGCGATAGGCGTCGAACGCTTCTTCATAGGCCACGCCGAACTTGTTGCCGCGCAGGCCGGTGGAAATATAGGGGTGCGTCTTGGCGTCGACGTTCGGATTCACGCGCAACGAGACACGTGCGCGCTTGCCCATTTGCCCCGCCACTTCATTGAGCCGGTCGAGTTCCGGGCGCGATTCCACGTTGAAGCAGAACACGTCCTTTTCCAACGCGTAGCGCATTTCGTCCGCGTGCTTGCCGACACCGGAAAACACGGCGCGCCTGGGATCGCCACCCGCGGCGATGACACGCGCGAGTTCGCCGGCCGACACGATGTCGAAGCCTGCGCCGAGTTTGGCGAAGACGCCGAGCACTGCAAGGTTCGAGTTGGCCTTGGCTGCGTAATGCACCGCCGCGTTACGGCCTTCGCATGCCTTGGCGTAGGCCTGATAGGCATGCGTCAGGGCCGCCTTCGAATAGACGTAGAGCGGGGTGCCGAAGCGTTCGGCAAGCGCCGGGAGGGCTACGCCCTCGGCGTGGAGTACGTCGTCGCGGTAGGAGAAGATGGCGTCGGACATCGCAGGAACTCGGTAATCAACTGGGCAACTAGGGGGCGCCGGTCGCGTCGGGGGGATTCCGCCCCGGCGCGTCGAGGCCGATCTCGCAGATGTCGGCCATCGTCGGCTAATTTTCGCTTATTTCGCTCACTCCGGCTTGGCCGGTGGTTGCACGGTTGCCGGCGGCACTTCGACCGACGGTCCGCGCTGCGGCTCGGCCACACGCGGCGGCGGCGGGACCGGCGCACCTGGCGGTGGCGTCGGTTTCACGGGACGCGCTGGGAGGTACAGCGGGCCAGCCTGGCCACAACCGGCCAGTGCGCTCAAAAGGGCAATCGACGCTACAATCGCGCAGGTTCGAATAGGTGCAGTCATGGGGGTATCGCCGCGTGGTGCGGCATGCAAACGATGACGCAAACCGTGGAGTTTAGCATGACGGAAAGTGAATTCCTGGCGCTCGCAGAAGCAGTGCTGGCGCAGATCGAGGCGGCTGTCGAAGCCGTGGTTGACAACAGCGACAGCGACGTGGATATCGATTGTGAGCGTACGGGCAACGTACTGACGCTCGAATTCGACGATGACAGCAAGATCATCATCAACGTGCAAACGCCGATGAGCGAGATCTGGATCGCTGCGCGTTCGGGTGGTTTCCATTTCCGCCTGAAAGGCGACAAATGGCGCGATACGCGCGACGACTCCGAGTTGTTCGAAGCCCTGTCGCGCTTCGCATCGCAGCAAGCCGGCGAGACGGTGACGTTTCAGGCTGGCTGAGGAGATATCGGCCTAACGGCCGCCCCCCAAGCCAGTCCGCAAGCCCTGAGCGATATCAGGGCTTGCTGTTGAACATATCCAGGATGCGTTGTCGCTCCTGACGATCGACCGGCGCTGGTGCCGGTGACGGTGCGTGCGACGGCGCAGGCGCCGCGCCCGGCTGAGCCGGCATCTGGCCGGGCAGCGCGCCGGACGGTCCCGGTGATGCCGAGCCGTCCGGTGCCGTGTCAGCGCTCAGCCCCACCGTGCTGACGGCGCGCCCCGGCGGATAGTCGTCGTAGAAATAGTCCCCATTGGCCTGAATGACGCCCGGCGGAATCGCACGGGTCGCCTCCGGCACCCCGCGCAATGCCTTCGACATGTAGTCGATCCAGATCGGCAGTGCCAGACCACCACCGGTTTCGCGATCCCCCAGATTGCGCGGTTGATCGAAGCCGATCCACGCAACGCCCACCAACTGAGATTGATAGCCGGCGAACCACGCATCGTGGGAATCGTTCGTCGTCCCGGTCTTGCCGGCGAGATCGCTGCGCTTGAGTGCGTTGGTCTTGGCCGCAGTGCCGCGAGTCGCCACGTCGTGCAGCATCGAATTCATGATGAACGCGTTCCGTGCCGGGATCGCCCGAATCGACTCGTCACCGGCCGGCGTCGGCTTCTCCTCCATGATCACGTTGCCCTTCGAGTCGGTAATGCGCGCCACGATAAAGGGGTTCACCCGGAAGCCACCATTCGCGAACACGGCATAACCGCTAGCCATCTGCAGCGGCGTGACCATGCCTGCGCCAAGCGCCATCGGCAGGTAGGCCGGATGCTTGTCCGCCTCGAAACCGAATCGGCCGATGAACTTCTGCGCGTACCCTGGCGTGATGCTTTGCAGGATGCGGATCGACACGAGGTTGCGTGAGCGCATGAGTGCGACGCGCATCGGCTCTGGTCCGTCGAAACCGCCACCATAGTTCTTCGGCTCCCACGGCTGCCCGCCCGTCTGCGCCGCCGTGAAATACAGCGGGCCGTCGTTAATGATCGTGGCGGGGGCAAATCCCTTCTCGAGCGCTGCCGAGTAAATGAACGGCTTGAAGCTCGATCCCGGCTGACGCCATGCTTGCGTCACGTGGTTGAACTTGTTGCGGTTGAAGTCGAAGCCCCCGACCAGCGAGCGGATGGCGCCGTTTTGCGGATCGAGCGACACGAACGCCGCTTCGATGTCGGGCATCTGCACGATGCGCCAGTTGTCCTTCGCGTCCTTCGTGACGCGGATGACCGAGCCCGGGCGAATCTTCTGCTTCGGTTGCGCCTTGGCGCTCAGACCGGCCGCCGCAAAGCGCAGTCCGTCGCCCGTGACGGTGACGTCGTCGCCGTTGAGCAGAACCGCCTTGACCTGCTGCGGGGCTGCCGACAGTACGACCGCCGCGACCATGTCACCGCTGTCCGGATGCTCGACCAGTGTGTCGTCGATCAACTGTTCGCGCTCGTCCTTGTCACTCGGTAAATCGATGTTGGCTTCCGGGCCGCGATAGCCGTGGCGCAGTTCATACGCCATGACGCCCGCACGGAGCGCTTCGTAAGCCGCTTCCTGATCGGCCGAATTGATCGTCGTGTAGACGTTGAAGCCGCGCGTGTAAATCTCGTCCTTGAACTGTGCGTAGAGCAACTGACGCACCATTTCGGCGACATAGCCGGCATGCACGCTGAATTCGCTACCCAGTCCGCGCACTACCAATTCCTGCGCGATGGCCTGCTCGTATTCGGCTTTCGAGGCATACCCAAGGTCATACATCCGCTTGAGGATGTATTCCTGACGCACGCGAGCGCGCTTGTAATTGACGATCGGGTTATAGGCCGACGGCGCCTTCGGGAGTCCGGCAAGCATCGCGGCTTCGGCGAGCGTGATGTCCTTCAGATCCTTGCCGAAATACACGCGGGCCGCGCTGGCGAAGCCGTAAGCACGCTCGCCGAGATAGATCTGATTCATGTACAGCTCGAGAATCTGATCCTTCGACAGGCGCGATTCAATCTTGTAGGCGAGTAGCGCTTCGTAAATCTTGCGCGTGTATGTCTTCTCGCTCGACAGGAAGAAGTTGCGCGCCACCTGCATGGTGATCGTACTGGCCCCTTGCGACGAGCCGCCACGCGTGAAGTTGGCGACGCCCGCACGGAAGATGCCGATGAAGTCGACGCCACCGTGCTGATAGAAGCGATCGTCCTCGATGGCAAGCACGGCTTTCTTCATGACATCGGGGATGTCGGCAAAGCGCACGAGATTGCGGCGCTCTTCGCCGAATTCACCGATCTGGATCTCGTCGGCCGTATAGATACGCAGCGGAATCTTCGGCCGGTAATCGACGATCGTGTCCAGCGACGGCAATTGCGGCGTCATCACCACCAGGATGTACCCCGCGAGCAACGCGCCACATACGACCATCGCGGCGATAAGGCCTACGAACCAAAGGGCGAGGCGCAGCCAGATGGAGCGGCGCGGTTTGGGCGGGCGCTTGTCGCGGGGTGTCTCGGTTTGGGGTGTGCTTGCCATGGGGGAACCGGAAAAAACGATGGGCCGATTATAACGAACGACCCGTGACCTCCCTCGGCAGCTCCCCGAAATCGGAGTTCGCGCCTATAGGGACTAAGAATTCGCCGAGTGAAAAACGGCGCAAATTCCGAAAGCGCATTTTTCTCGCCGTGCTAACGCCGAGATTCGGAATCGTCCGATTGGACGGTCGCACCGTGCCCGCTAGCATCGATCGCATCGATAGGGCGAGAGACGGGAGGAGATCATGGTCGCAGCGATTTTGCGCGGTGTGCGTTACGTGGGCAATCAACTGGCGGCGGCGTTGCCCCGCAACGACGGCGGCGCTTGCGGTATTCACTTTGACGCGGGGGGGATGCAATTCGTTCGCATGGCACGCACGACAGGGGGAGAGCCGTGGCGTCTGAGTGCTTGTGGGAGTGCCGTCATCGACGATGGCATGTTGAACGGCGCACAGATTGCCAAGCCGGAAGCATTGGCACGCAGGCTGGGCGAGTTGCTGGAGCGGCTGGAAATCGAACCGCAGGACTTGCAGGGTGACACGATTGTAGTGGCGCTTCCCTCGCAGGGACTCAGGACCCAGGTCATCGACTATCCCGCTGATCTGCCGCCGCGCGCGTTACGTGCATGGTGCGAGCGGCGCGCTGCCCTGCTGCTGCCCGGCGACGGCACTGTCGATTCGAGAAGCCGTGTCGGTGTGACGTGGGCCGAACCCGGCAGTCATCGCCTTAGGTTGTACGCGTGTGAAGCGGCGTTGGCGGATGACAGGGTTGCCGTGCTGGAAATGGCGGGTCTGCGCACGCATGCGATGGATGCGGCGCACGGGGCGGGGCGTCGGGCATTCCGATGGGCCCGAACGAAGATGCATGGCGTATCGACGCCGGAATCCGCGTCGGCGGCACATTCAAATGTCCCGCCCGTCGCGTTGCTACAGATCGACGCGCAGGAGGTCGATCTGGCGGTTTTCAACGGGCAGACATGTGTCGCAGACGTTCGCGAGCGGTTTGACGGCGTCAATGCCCATTCAGAAGCCCTGGCAAGCGTAGTGCGGGCGTTATTGGGGGCGTTGCCTGTCGTTCCGCAAATCTTTCACGTGACGGCGAGAGGGGCAAGTCCGAGCGAACTTGAGCAGATCTGCGTAGCCATTGCCGCCACATGTGGTGTCGAAGTCGCCCCATTCGATCCGCTGAGCCATCTGACGCCCGCAGGTTCTTCCATGTCACGTTTCCACGCGCCAGCGCAACGGACGGTACTCACCGTTCCGTTTGGGCTCGCATTGCGCGCCATGTCGATACGAGGCGTGTCATGCGAATGAGTGCCGAATTGCCGCCGCTCGATTTCCTTCCCACGTTGGCACAGCGACGGCAGCGCGACTTCCGCCGTCAATGGCGTATCTGGCTGGCTATTGCTGCGTGTGGCGCATGTGCATCGCTGGGGCCTATTGCCTGGGATGAGCATCAACGTCGGGAGTCGAAGTTGCAACGCACGGCATTGCGGGCGGCGAGCGAGAAGTTGAAGGCCGAGGTGAGGGCGTTCGATATCACGGTGCGCAAGCTCGGTGAGATGCAGGCGCATCGCCGGGCAACGTCCGCTTTGGTCGGGCGGCGGCAACCTGCCGCGCAGCGATTGCTGGACGTCATGAGGGCGTGTGCTGATGGTGTCAGATTGACGTTGGTGAAGACGGTCGACGAGCACCTGCGACTGGAGGGGTATGCGACGACACAGTCGCGTGTGCGCGAGACGCAGAAACGGTTGCGCGCGTTGCCGTGGGTGCGAAAGGTCGCAGAGGTGGAGTCGAGCGTGGTGCCGGAAAGCGTCAGGCGGCAATGGGCCGCCGGGCAGGCGTCTGCCGCTATGCCCAATGTGCGTCGTTTCACGTTACGCATCGAACTCCGGCAGGTGCCTGCGCCAGTGGTGTTGACGGGCGTGGCCGACGTCGATGTCGGGGTTGATCGGCCGGTAATGGAGGAGGTGCCCGATGTACGGTGACAAACACCCGCCGGACGATGTTCGCGACACGTTTTATGACATGAGCGAGCGATGGGGCGCGCTATGGCATCGATGGACGGCTATCTCGCCGGCGGAATGGGCATTGTCCGTGCGGTGGGCGCTGGCGGTACTGGCCGGGATGGCAGGGCTCGTGCTGGCGTGGTCGATATGGTGGTTGGTTGGACTGCCGACGTGGGCGACGTTGAAGAACGATCTTGATGTCGAGCGGCAAACATTGGAACGAGCCAACGACGCGGCGCGTCGGCTGCCGGATCTTGCCGCACGGCTGCGAAATGCAGAGGCGGAGACGATTGCCTGGCGACGGTTGCTACCGATTGCCAGGCCGATAGCTGAGGGAGGCACAACGGAGGGAGACACCGAAACGTCGAAGCATGCATCGCACGATCCGTCTGCGCTGGTGCGGGCGACGGGTGGCGAGACGCGCGACGGTGCAGCCGCGATCGGGCGAAGCGACGCTAGCGACCCGGGCGATGAAATCGACGACACAGATGAGGCTGTCGCCGCCTGGCGTACCGATCTTGAGCGGCTCGTTGCAGGTTCGGGGCTGGTGCTGGAATTCGCCCGGCCGGGGCCCTCTGAAACGTCCGGCGATCTTATGGTCGAGCGGGCAGAGATGCGCGTTCGGGGGACTGTCGCCAACTTGCTTGGCTGGCTTGGCGAGATTGACACCGTGCCGCGTCACCTTGCGGTCGGACAGCTTGCCATTCAAGGGCCTCGAATGCCTACTGGCCCGGTGGGCGGCACATCTCATTCCGAAGACACGGAAGCGACGCTGACCGTCATGGTGTCCGCCTATCTTTGGCAGCGTCCCGCCGAGCTGAGGAAGGTCAACGTTCAGGCGAATCTTGCGTGGCCCGCGTTGCCTGAGCCGCCTCGGCAGTGGCAAATGACCTCGGATACGATCGATGTCTTTCGCACGCCGCTAACCCGCCGCGCGGCGCAGGACGCGGTCACGATGGTCGCGTCAACAGCGGCGGCGTCGGTCGACGATGCGGGGCCTGTCGGTTCGATGCGTCTGGGCTCCCGGCAGCTCGTCCTCCAGCGTGCCGGCCCGACCGGACTCTCGGCGACGTGGCGCGATCAGGCGCTGACGCGCGATGGTGCATCTCCTGAACATGACACGACCTCTGTCGACGTGACACTCCGTGGCGTGGAGACCGGCGAGGCGTTGAGGGCGTTCGCACGTCTGACCGGGCGCAGTGTCGTCATCGGCGAGCGCGTGACCGGGCGTCTCGACATGGAGGTGCAGGGGGTGTCTGCCGCAACCGCGTTCGACGTCATGATCCGAAGTGCGGGACTCGGTGTGCAATCGCTCAATGGCGTGGATTGGATCGCGCCTCGCGCCGATTTGCTGGCCGACGAGCAGACGCAACTGGAAGCGGCGGCGAAACGCGAAGCGCTGCTGCCGTTGGTGGCACGGCGCTTTACGCTGAACTACCCGCGAGCGCTGGCGCTAAGAGACATCATTCTTGGGGAAAAGGACAGCAAGGGGCAGCGATTGTTGTCCTCGCGTGGCAGTCTGATCGCGGATCCGCGTACGAACCAGTTGTTCGTGACTGACCTGCCTGAAAAGCTCGACGCGCTCGCGTCGTTTATTGCCCGCATCGACGTTCCTGTCCGGCAGGTGCTGATCGAGGCGCGCATCGTCGAGGCGGATGACCGGTTCAGCGAATCGCTTGGGGTGCGGCTTGCCGGGCGTCAGGGTGGCGCGGGGTCAGGGGGCACCGAAGGCCGGCTGCCGGCCGCGACCGGTGGAGGCGATTTCCGACTCGCACCCGATTCGACGGGCGCGGCTGGAGGAATCGGGGGAATAGCGGGGCTGGAGGATTTGGCGGGGCAGGTGGAGCCGGTGGGATGGGCAAGAATCGCGATGAAGCGAGCGCACCGGGTAGCGCAATGGACGTCGGGCTGTCTGCGGCGGCGCTGGCAGGTGTAACCCCGCCAAGCCTCGCGATCACGCTGTTCGGGCGGTCTGCAAGCCGCTTTTTGCAACTGGAACTGTCTGCGCTGGAGACCAGCGGCCGTGGGCGGGTCGTGTCGCGGCCGCGTGTCGTCACCGCTGACAAGGTGCAAGCGCTCATCGAGCAGGGCACGGAGTTGCCATATCAGACACGTAGCGGACGTCGCGGTGTGGCCTCGGTCCAGTTTCGTAAAGCCACGTTGCGGCTGGAGGTCACCCCCCTGATCACACCGGACGGTCAGGTGATTCTCGACGTCGACGTACGAAAGGACAGCGTCGGGCAGGCCGTGGTCGAGGGGTTTGCTGTCGATACCCGGCACGTTCGCACGCAGGTTCAGGTCGAAAACGGCGGGACGGTCGCCATCGGCGGGATTTATCAGGAGGTGCGCCGAGACAGCCGCGCCGCCGTGCCATGGTTGGGTGAGGTGCCGCTACTCGGTGCGCTTTTCCGTAACCGCGCCAATGAAGACCGCCGGACGGAATTGCTGGTGTTCCTGACGCCGAGTGTGGTGCCGGAGGGCAGCCGAGAGGCCGACGCGTCGGCCGAGGCGAGCGGTCTTGAGTCGGCTGTTCGCCCGATGGGGAGGCCGTCTGTCGGGCCTTCCCGGTTGCCGGAGCCCGTGACGGAGAGCACGCGAGACCCGGTTCCAGGCCCCATTCTCGATGACCTGCCGGCCGCGCATCCCCGTCTCATCGGGGTGTTCCCCGAGGCGACGCGTTCCGCACGCCCGACGCAGATACCGGTATCATCAGGGATTGGAACCCAAATATCAGCGATTTATGCTGGAAAACGTAATACTTGTCGGACTGATGGGGGCGGGCAAGACCACGGTTGGACGCGCCGTCGCGCGACGTCTCGGGCGGCAGTTCTATGACTCCGACCATGAGATCGAGGCGCGTACCGGCGTGCGCATTCCGGTCATCTTCGAGCACGAAGGCGAGGAAGGCTTTCGTCAGCGCGAGACCCAGACCATCGACGAACTCACTCAACGCAGCGGAATTGTCCTTGCCACTGGCGGGGGCGCGGTGCTGCGCGCGGAAAACCGCGAGTACATCAAATCGCGCGGAACGGTGGTGTATCTGCGCGCCAATCCGCATGACCTCTGGTTGCGCACACGTCGCGACAAGAATCGTCCGTTGCTGCAAACCGCTGATCCGCGTGCACGTCTCGAACAGCTGTATCAGGAGCGCGATGCGCTTTACCGCGAATGCGCGACGTTCATCATCGAAACGGGACGACCAAGCGTCAACGCCTTGGTCAACATGGTGCTGATGCAGTTGGAAGTCGCGGGCATCGTTCCGAGCGCTGCGGATCTCGCGGTTTCCGAGGAGTCGGATGCCTCGGAGATGCCGGACGGGGCGCAAGGCGATACGACGTCGCTGCATCCCGCTGTCGGCGCCAGTGACGCCGTTGGCGAAGTGGATGTCGACGACGCCAACCACGCCGGTGACGATGCGCCTGATACCTCTGATGCTACCGATACCCCCGGTGCTTCCGGTGCAATATCGAATGCGGCGGACGTGGGACACGAGCAGAGCTTAGGTGACATCGGTTTGCCTCAGACGAGCGCTGGCGGTGCGGTGCCTTCCGAGCCGCTGTCATCCGGGCGTGATACCTTTCCTCGCTGATATCGGCCGACATCGACCGTTATCGCTGAACATGACAACAAGCCAACAAGTGGCATGAAAGCGGCATGATTACCCTGAAACTCGAGCTTGGCGAGCGCGCCTACCCCATCCACATCGGCACGGAACTGCTGAAGCAGGACGCGTTGTTTGCGCCGCACATTCGCGGCACGCATGCCGTGATCGTCACGAACACGACCGTCGCGCCGCTGTATGCCGAGCAAGTTGCGCAAACGCTGCAACGACTGGGCAAGCGTGTCGTGACCGCCGTGCTGCCCGATGGCGAAGCCCACAAGAACTGGCAGACGCTCAACCTGATCTTCGACGAGCTCCTGGGCGCTCAGGCTGACCGCAAGGCCACGCTGATCGCGCTGGGCGGCGGCGTGGTGGGCGATATGACCGGATTCGCGGCCGCTTGCTACATGCGCGGCGTGCCCTTCGTGCAGGTACCGACGACGCTGCTCTCGCAGGTCGATTCTTCGGTGGGCGGCAAGACGGGGATCAATCATCCGCTGGGCAAGAACATGATCGGTGCGTTCTGGCAGCCGAGCGCTGTGCTGGCCGATATCGGTACGCTGTCCACCTTGCCCGATCGTGAACTGGCCGCCGGGATGGCGGAAGTCATCAAACACGGCGTGATTGCCGACGAGCAGTATTTCGACTGGATCGAGGCCAATATCGACCTGCTGAACGGTCGTGACACGGCGGCGCTCACGTATGCCGTGCAGCGCTCATGCGAGATCAAGGCCGCCGTTGTGGCCAGCGACGAGCGCGAGCAGGGACTGCGCGCGACATTGAACTTCGGGCACACGTTCGGCCACGCCATCGAAGCCGGGCTCGGCTATGGCGAGTGGCTGCATGGTGAGGCCGTGGGCTGCGGCATGGTGATGGCCGCCGATCTGTCGGCTCGCCTGGGGTTCATCGACGACGCCATGGTGCCCCGCATCAAGGCCCTGGTCGCAGCGGCCAAACTGCCGGTCGTCGGCCCGGATCTCGGCGAAGACCGTTACATCGATCTCATGCGTGTCGACAAGAAGGCCGAAGGCGGCGATATCCGCTTCGTGCTGCTCAACCGGTTGGGGCAGGCGTTCATGACGAGCGTGCCCGATGCCGAACTCCGCGCCACGCTGCGCGCCAACGTCTGAGCATGGAGGGCTGGCGATGATCGATTACGAAGCGTCGCTTGCCCCATACGCGGCGCGCTCCAACGCGTCACGTGGACGGCGGTTCGCGGAAGCGGCCCCCTCCGCGCGGACCGAGTTCCAGCGTGACCGCGATCGCATCATTCACTCGACGGCTTTTCGTCGTCTCGAGTACAAGACACAGGTCTTCGTCAATCACGAAGGCGACCTGTTCCGCACGCGTCTCACGCACAGCCTCGAAGTTGCGCAGATCGGCCGTTCGATTGCGCGGAATTTGCGGGTCAATGAGGACCTCGTCGAAGCGGTGGCGCTGGCGCATGACCTCGGGCACACACCTTTCGGTCACGCCGGACAAGACGCGTTGAACGCGTGCATGCAGGAATACGGCGGGTTCGAGCACAACCTTCAGAGCCTCATCGTGGTCGATGAGCTCGAAGAGCACTACGGTGGTTTCAACGGCCTGAATCTTTGCTTCGAGACGCGAGAGGGCATTCTCAAGCATTGTTCGCGCGCGAATGCGCGGGGACTTGGTGAACTGGGCGAGCGCTTTCTCAAGGGGCGTCAGCCCGGCATCGAAGCGCAGATCGCCAATCTGGCGGACGAGATTGCCTACAACAATCACGATATCGACGACGGTGTGCGCTCGGGTTTGCTGGCGCTGGAACAACTCGACGAAGTGCCGCTGTGGAATCGCTATTGCACCGAGGCAAGGCGCGAGTGGCCCGACATCTCGGGACGGCGGCTGGTGCATGAAACCACGCGCCGTATCATCAACGCGCTGATCGTCGACCTGATTGCGACGACGCGTCAGCGTGTAGCAGATGCGTCGCCATTCTCCATGGATGACGTACGCGCCTCCGGTCCGCTGGTGGCGTTCAGCCCCGAGATGCGGGAGCAGGCGGGCAGCCTCAAACGGTTCCTGTTCGATAACCTGTACCGGCACTATCTCGTGATGCGCATGGCCGCGAAGGCGCAGCGCATCGTGCAGGAATTGTTCGATGCGTTCCTCTCGGACCCGAGGTTGTTGCCACCGAACTACCGTCCGGAGAATCCGGCAGACCAGCCGCGCTGGATTGCCCACTACGTCGCAGGGATGACGGATCGCTACGCGATCAAGGAATACCGAAGACTCTTTGCCGTCGAACCGACGCTCTGAGCGACTGAGATCCCGATTGAGATCCTAACGGCGTGGGCGCGATGACGACCAAGCCCACCATAAGAAACAGCCGGCAATAGTCAATTGCCGGCTGCTTTTTTCTACCGCGACAACGACGCGATGAATCGTGGCGCCTCGTCGCGAATCCCGCAACGACGGGTTAGCTGCGCCCGGCGATAAACCCGAGGACCAGCGCGACGGCCGCCACGGTGCCGACCGTCTGCCAAGGCCGTTCGTGAACGTACCCATCGGCTTCTTCCCAGACTTCGTTGGCGCGGTGGCGCAAGTTGGCACGTGCATCGCCAAAATCGCTGCGCGCCTGACGCAGTTTGTCGCCGATTTCAGCACGCAGTGCTTCGACGTCGGACGCCGATTTGGCGTTGGACAATGCGTGATCCAGATCGTCGAGCAGATCCTTTACGCGAGAAGACACATCGCTGCTCGCGAGGCGCGCTGCGCGTGCCGTGCGTCGTCCGGCGAAGCGTGCATCTTCCAGGCCGCTGTTAAGGGCCGTTTCCGCTTTCGAGGCAATTCCCATTTTCAGACTCCCAAGAGGTGGTATTGAAATGCGGCGTCCGGTAGACCCGGGGGGAGACCGACGCCGGTGGAACCCTGAGGCGAGCGGCCATTATGGCGCGACCCGCTTGCGTGCGTACACCTTGGAAAGACAGCCGGCCAAAAAAGAAAGTTGCAGCCGTTTGGCTGAAGATGGTGTCGGAATGCGCTGACTTGGGGGCGATCAATGGCAGGGGAATAGCAGAAATGCAAAAACGCCGCACGAGGCGGCGTTTTTGGTGCAACTTGATGCGTCTTTCGTTGTGCTGCAGCAGCTTAGAAGCGATAGCCCAGCGACAGGAACGTCACCACCGGGTTCAGCTTCACCTTGGCTTCGCTCGTCGTCGTGACCGGGCCACGGGTCGTCGTCAGCTTGGCCGTGGTGCTCACCGGGATGTACGACACCGAGAATGCCAGCGTCCAGTGCTTGTCGACGTTCCAGTTAAGACCCGCGTTGAACACCGGTGCCCAGGCGTTCGTCAGCGAGGCCGTCGTGTTTCCGCCCGGGCCACCCGTCAGTGCGTTGCTGGCCAGCGACTGGAAGCCCGGCGTCAGTTCGATGTTCGAGTAGAAGAAGTAGCTCGCACCGATACCGACGAACGGACGCCACGTGTCGTTAGCCTGACCGAAGTAATACTTCAGCAACAGGGCGGGGCTCCATTGCTTGGCCGACGCCAGCGATCCGCCGCCCGGCAGCGCCAGGTTGCCCTGACCGTACAGGCGGAACTTCGGCGGAATCCCGAAAACACCTTCCACCGCGATGTTGTCGGTGAAGAAGTGCGTCAGCGTGAGGCCGAGCGTATCTGCGTCGTCGACCTGAGCACCCGTATTACCCAGACGGCTGTTCACGAGCCCCGCCAGACCCGGAACATTCGAACCGGTCACGTGCAGCGGATCGCTCGAAACCTGGGGCGAGAGATGGAACCAACCCAGGTTGATAACGTTATCCCCGGCTTGCTGTGCGAAGGCGGCCCCCGATGCCGTCAGCATAGCCGCGGCAGCAATCGTCAAATGCTTCAACTTCATCGATTCGTCTCCTGCTCAAGATTCTTTATTGTCGAGAATTTCGTTAAATGAAATTCAGGGTCATTATGCCGACCGTGCAAAGTGGCGGATAGCAAGAGTCTGGAGGTCACGCTCTAATGGTGTTGTATCCGCGCATCGACCTATGGAATGCCCCTAGAAAAAAGCGCTGGACGAAAGAAAAGCGCGCCCTTATATGTCAGGCACGCTTTAGAAATTCACTGCGGAGTCCGATATTCTGGCCGCAACTAGCGGAACGCAATTAGCGTCCCGCCTGCTGGGTTTAGAACTTGTAGCCGAGCGATACGAACGTCACAATCGGATTGAGCTTGATTTCGGCGTCCGAGGACGAGAGCACTGTTCCGTCCTGCGCCTTGATCTTGATGTTCGCAGTGGTTTTGAGTGGCAAGTAGGAGACCGACGCGCTCGCAACCCAGTGCTTGTCGAATGCATAAGAAAGGCCGGCGTTGAATACCGGTTGCCACGAGGCCGACGATTTGGCTTCGACCGTCGTGGGACCGTTATGGCCGGAAGTAAAAGCGAGCACACTGCCGAAATTCTGATTCAGCGCCGCTTCAAAATTCGGATTGAGACTCACGTTCGTGAAGAACGTATAACTCACACCGATACCCAGAAAAGGGCGCCACGTCGAATTGGCCTGTCCGAAGTAATACTGAAGCACGAGCGCCGGGCTCCACTGGCGCACGCTCTGCACGATCGGGTTGTTTTGTGCCGCGCCGAGGTCGATACTCGTGAGCGCGCCGGCCAATCCCGGGGGCGCAATCACGCCCTGACCGGTCAGCTTGAACTTGGCGGGAACGCCCGCCACCGTTTGCAAAGCGATGTTGTCGGTGAAGAAGTGCGTGATGACCAGGCCGAGGGTATCGGCGTTGCTGACCTTCGCGCCGCTGCCGGGTGAAGTAAAGTTCGAAGGCACGAGGGTAGGCGTAAGCCCCTCCTGCGTGACGCTGGTGGTCATGGGTTTGCTGGAGTCCTGCGGGGCAATGTGGAACCAGCCGAGGTTGACGACGTTGTCGCCGGCCTGTTGTGCACTGGCGCTGGTGGACGCCAGGGAAATGCCGAGTCCGAGCGCGCAAAGGCACGCCGCGGACCGATAGGTCCGAGTTGTCATTTGTCTTTCCTCCCAAGATTATTTATTTATTTTTCGATGCATTATGCGCTTGGGATTTCAGGGCGCAATCGTCGGATCTAGAACTTTTGTACGAATCGACGGGGTTTGGCTAGATATCAGTATTTAAAGAGATTTTTCATGGTAAATCTCTCTCGTGAATCGTGATGTCGAGCTTTAAAGCATTACATTTGAATCAGCATGGCCCGATTACCGAGACTCTTTATTCCGCGCCAGCCGCAGCATGTGATTCTGCGTGGCAATAACCGGCAGGCCATCTTCGTCGACGACGAGGATCGGCGCGTTTTTCACGAGCGTCTGCGTGACGCCGCGCGCGCCAATGGCCTGGCGATCCATGCCTGGTGCATGATGCCGAACCACCTGCACCTGGTCGCGACACCCACGGATGAGCGCAGCTTGCCGGCAACATTGCAGGCGGTCGGTCGCTATTACGTGCTCTATTTCAATCGACGTCATCAGCGCACCGGCACCCTATGGGAAGGCCGGTATCGCGCCACGGTGATCGAGGCGGAGCACTATTTGCTGCTCGCCAGCCGTTACGTCGAACTCAATCCGGTGCGCGCCGGTCTGGTTGATGCTCCGGGTAACTACCTGTGGTCGAGTTACAACCATCACGTCGGCTTGACCGTCGACAGTCTGGTGACCGATCACGCGCTTTACTGGGCGCTGGGCAATACACCGTTCGAGCGTCAACGGGCTTACGCAGAGGGGTTCTCGATTCCACTGCCGGCGCACGAGGTGGACGCATTGCGTACAGCGACGCAAAAGGGGTGGCTCCTCGGCGGACCCGAGTATCAGGCCCGGATGTCGCTGGCCGCCAATCGCCGGGTGAGTCCGCTGACGCGCGGTCGTCCCCGCAAATCGACACCTTCAGCCCTCTGATGTTGTTTTTCGGCAGGTCGGTTCCGACCTGCCGCTTCCCCTTTCTCGCACCGCCAAGCATTTGAAATCACGGATTTTTTCATCGATCCCCTTGTGCGCGAAATCAATCTGCCCCCAATAAAAACAAGCCTGCTTTTGGTGCGGTTTTTAATTGGAATCTGACCCCTTTAAATTCTTTTGTCATTGTGAATTTCATGGCGTATATTCCAACTTCGGCCGATTGGTGCGATGCGGAAAACCGTGCGCGCTGAGTCGGCCCCCTGTGGCGACGCACGAGAACGACCTTCGACGCACGCGAATCCGCAGCTCTGGCCCGCCCGGCCAACCCCACTTAACCCGGTCGACCGCGACGAGCATGCGCGCGGCGGCCTCGCCAAGAGACGGTGTAACTCGTGGAAAAGAAACAACAACCGATTGCGACGGCAGCAGCGCTGCCGGGTGAGGCGTACTTGGCGCCGGACGCACAGGGCATGTACGACCCGGCCAATGAACACGATGCCTGCGGTGTCGGTTTCGTCGCGCACATCAAGGGCGTGAAGAGTCACGCCATCGTCGAACAGGGTCTGAAGATTCTCGAGAACCTCGATCACCGGGGCGCCGTGGGTGCCGACCCGCTGATGGGGGACGGCGCAGGTATCCTGCTTCAGATTCCCGACCAGTTCTTCCGCGAAGAGATGGCCAAGCAGGGCGTGACCTTGCCGCCCGCCGGCGAATACGGCGTGGGCATGATCTTCCTGCCGAAGGAACACGCGTCGCGCCTGGCCTGCGAACAGGAGCTGGAGCGCACCGTGAAGGCCGAAGGTCAGGTCGTGCTGGGCTGGCGCGATGTCGCGATCGATCGCGACATGCCGATGTCGCCCAACGTGAAGGCCACCGAGCCGGTGATCCGCCAGATCTTCATCGGTCGCGGTCAGGACATCATGGTGACGGACGCCCTCGAGCGTAAGCTGTACGTCATCCGCAAGACCGCCAGCCACCGCATTCAGGCGCTCAAGCTCAAGCACGGCAAGGAATACTTCGTGCCGTCGATGTCGGCGCGCACGATCGTCTACAAGGGCCTGCTGCTGTGCGATCAGGTCGGCCGCTACTACCGCGATCTGTCCGATCCGCGCACTGTCTCGGCACTCGCCCTCGTTCACCAGCGTTTCTCGACGAACACGTTCCCCGCATGGGAACTGGCGCACCCGTACCGCATGGTGGCGCACAACGGTGAAATCAACACCGTGAAGGGCAACGTGAACTGGATCAACGCCCGCACGGGCGCGATCTCGTCGGCCGTACTCGGCAACGATCTGCAAAAGCTGTGGCCGCTGATCTACCCGGGCCAGTCGGACACCGCATCGTTCGACAACTGCCTCGAAATGCTCACGATGGCCGGCTACCCGCTCGCCCACGCCGTGATGATGATGATCCCGGAAGCCTGGGAACAGCACACGCTGATGGACGAGAACCGCCGCGCGTTCTACGAGTACCACGCTGCCATGATGGAGCCGTGGGACGGCCCCGCCGCCATCGCATTCACCGACGGTCGTCAGATCGGCGCCACGCTCGACCGTAACGGTCTGCGTCCGGCGCGTTTCGTGATCACCGACGACGACGTCGTCATCCTGGCATCGGAATCGGGCGTGCTGCCGATTCCCGAGTCGAAGATCGTCAAGAAGTGGCGCCTGCAACCGGGCAAGATGTTCCTGATCGACATGGATCAGGGCCGCATCATCGACGACAAGGAACTCAAGGACAACCTCGCCAACGCGAAGCCGTACAAGAGCTGGATCGACGCCGTGCGCATCAAGCTCGACGAGATCGAGCCGAAGGTCGAGGAAGCCGGCGTGCATCACGACACGGCAACGCCGCTGCTCGACTTGCAGCAGGCGTTCGGCTACACGCAGGAAGAAGTGAAGGTGCTGATGACGCCGATGGCGATCAACGGCGAAGAAGCCGTGGGCTCGATGGGCAACGACAGCCCGCTCGCGGTCATGAGCAACAAGAACAAGACGCTCTATCACTACTTCCGCCAGCTATTCGCGCAGGTGACGAACCCGCCGATCGACCCGATCCGCGAAAACATGGTGATGTCGCTGGTGTCGTTCATCGGTCCGAAGCCGAACCTGCTCGACACGAACAACATTAACCCGCCGATGCGTCTCGAAGTGTCGCAGCCGGTGCTGGACTTCAAGGAAATCTCGAAGATCCGTCACATCGACAAGTACACCGGCGGCAAATTCCGCTCGTACGAGTTGAACATCTGCTATCCGGTCGCCTGGGGCAAGGAAGGCATCGAAGCCCGCCTCGCTTCGCTGTGCGCTGAAGCGGTCGACGCCGTGAAGTCGGGTTACAACATCCTCATCGTCTCGGACCGTCTGACGAACCGCGAACAAGTCGCCATGCCGGCGCTGCTCGCCACGTCCGCCGTGCACCAGCATCTGGTCGCACAAGGTCTGCGCACGAGCACGGGTCTCGTGGTGGAAACCGGTTCGGCACGTGAAGTTCACCACTTCGCACTGCTCGCGGGCTATGGCGCGGAAGCCGTCCACCCGTACCTGGCGATGGAAACGCTCGCGCAGATCGCACGCAAGCAAGGCGGCGACCTCACGCCCGAGAAGGCGATCAAGCACTTCGTGAAGGCCGTGGGCAAGGGCCTGCACAAGGTCATGTCGAAGATGGGCATCTCCACGTACATGTCGTACACGGGCGCCCAGATTTTCGAAGCTATCGGCCTGTCGCAGGAACTGATCCAGAAGTACTTCCAGGGCACGGCGTCGAACGTCGGTGGTATCGGCATCTTCGAAGTGGCCGAGGAAGCGGTGCGTCTGCATCGCGACGCCTTCGGCGACAACCCGGTGCTCTCGAACATGCTCGACGCCGGCGGCGAATACGCGTTCCGCATTCGTGGCGAAGACCACATGTGGTCGCCGGATGCCATCGCCAAGCTCCAGCACTCGACCCGTTCGAACTCGTACCAGACGTACAAGGAATACGCGAACCTCATCAACGACCAGAGCAAGCGTCACATGACGCTGCGCGGTCTGTTCGAGTTCCGCGTCGATCCGCAACGCGCGATTCCGCTTGATCAGGTCGAGTCGGCCAAGGACATTGTGAAGCGTTTCGCCACGGGTGCCATGTCGCTCGGCTCGATCTCGACCGAAGCGCACGCCACGCTGGCCGTCGCCATGAACCGTATCGGCGGCAAGTCGAACACGGGTGAAGGCGGCGAGGATCCGCGTCGTTATCGCAACGAACTCAAGGGCATTCCGATCAAGAAGGGCGAATCGCTTGCTTCGATCGTGGGTCGCGACGTCATCGAGACCGACATCGAACTGCAAGACGGCGACTCGCTGCGCTCGAAGATCAAGCAGGTCGCGTCGGGCCGCTTCGGTGTGACGGCAGACTATCTGGTCTCCGCAGACCAGATTCAGATCAAGATGGCGCAGGGCGCGAAGCCGGGCGAAGGCGGTCAGTTGCCGGGTCACAAGGTGACCGAGTACATCGGCAAGCTGCGTTACTCGGTGCCGGGCGTGGGTCTGATCTCGCCGCCCCCGCACCACGACATCTACTCGATCGAAGATCTGGCACAGCTCATTCACGATCTGAAGAACGTGAACGCTTCGTCGTCGATCTCGGTGAAGCTCGTGTCGGAAGTCGGTGTGGGCACGGTGGCTGCCGGTGTCGCGAAGGCCAAGGCCGATCACGTGGTGATCGCCGGTCACGACGGTGGTACGGGCGCCTCGCCGCTCTCGTCGGTGAAGTACGCCGGTACGCCGTGGGAACTGGGCCTGGCCGAGACGCAGCAAACGCTGGTGCTCAACCGTCTGCGCGGCCGTATCCGCGTGCAGGCCGACGGTCAGATGAAGACCGGCCGCGACGTGGTGATCGGTGCCTTGCTCGGCGCCGACGAATTCGGCTTCGCGACGGCGCCGCTCGTCGTCGAGGGCTGCATCATGATGCGCAAGTGCCACCTGAACACCTGCCCGGTCGGCGTTGCGACGCAGGATCCGGTGCTGCGCAAGAAATTCCAGGGCAAGCCGGAGCACGTCGTCAATTACTTCTTCTTCGTGGCCGAGGAAGTGCGCGAGATCATGGCGCAACTGGGCATCGCGAAGTTCGACGACCTGATCGGCCGCGCCGATCTGCTCAACACCAAGGCCGGTGTCGAGCACTGGAAGGCGAAGGGTCTGGATTTCGCCCGTATCTTCTATCTGCCGGAAGTGGAAGCCGACGTGCCGCGTCTGCACGTCGAGACGCAGGACCACGGTCTGGCCGGTGCGCTCGATCACGCACTGATCGAGAAGGCGCTGCCGGCGCTGGAGAAGGGCGAGCACGTCTCGTTCATCCAGCCGGTGCGTAACCGCAACCGTACGGTCGGCGCCATGCTCTCGGGCGAAGTGGCCAAGCGTTACGGTCACGAAGGTCTGCCGCAAGACACGATCCACGTGCAGCTCAAGGGCACGGCGGGTCAGAGCTTCGGCGCGTTCCTCGCACGCGGCATCACGCTGGATCTGGTCGGCGACGGTAACGACTACGTGGGCAAGGGCCTGTCGGGTGGCCGCATCATCGTGCGTCCGACCAACGACTTCCGCGGCAATGCCGAAGACAACATCATCGTGGGCAACACCGTGATGATCGGCGCCATCGAAGGCGAAGCGTTCTTCAACGGCGTGGCCGGCGAGCGTTTCTGCGTGCGTAACTCGGGCGCCACGGCAGTCGTGGAAGGCACGGGCGACCACGGTTGCGAATACATGACGGGCGGTACGGTGGTCGTGCTGGGCGAGACCGGCCGTAACTTCGCGGCCGGTATGTCGGGCGGTGTGGCCTACGTGTACGACGTCGACGGCTCGTTCGCCGCGAAGTGCAACACGGCGATGGTCGCCCTCGATCCGGTGCTGCCGCACGGCGAGCAGGAGCGCACCGTGAGCGAAGGCCTGTGGCATCGCGGCCAGACGGACGAGGCGCTGCTGCGCGAGCTCATCGAGCGTCACTTCCAGTATACGGGCTCCACGCGCGCCAAGGCGCTGCTCGAAGACTGGGACGGCGCACGCCGCAAGTTCGTGAAGGTGTTCCCGAGCGAATACAAACGCGCGTTGGGCGAAATGGCCAAGGCGGGCGACAAACAAGCACTGGCGGCCTGAGTCCGCTAGCGCGGCAACGCCGCGCGGGGTGAGGGCCCCGCAGGCGTGCCGCGCGCGGGTGAGGCACGGTAACCACAAAACTTTCCGACTGAAGAAACATGGGCAAGGTCACAGGTTTTCTCGAATTCGAGCGCCAGAGCGAGTCGTACGAAGCACCGCTGGCACGCGTCAAGCATTACAAGGAGTTCGTGCTCGCGCTCTCCGACGATCAGGCAAAGGTGCAGGGCGCACGCTGCATGGACTGCGGCATTCCGTTCTGCAACAACGGTTGCCCGGTCAACAACATCATTCCCGACTTCAACGATCTGGTGTATCGCCAGGACTGGAAGTCGGCCATCTCGGTACTGCACTCGACCAACAACTTCCCGGAATTCACGGGACGTATCTGCCCGGCGCCGTGTGAAGCGGCCTGTACGCTGAACATCAACAGCGACGCCGTGGGCATCAAGTCGATCGAGCACGCGATCATCGACAAGGCCTGGAGCGAAGGCTGGGTCGAGCCGCAACCGGCCCGGCACAAGACCGGCAAGACGGTCGCCGTTGTCGGTTCAGGCCCGGCGGGCATGGCGGTGGCGCAGCAGCTCGCGCGTGCCGGTCACGACGTCACCGTGTTCGAGAAGAACGATCGCGTGGGCGGCCTGCTGCGTTACGGCATCCCCGACTTCAAGCTGGAGAAGTGGCTGATCGATCGCCGCATGCGCCAGATGGAAGCCGAAGGCGTGACGTTCCGCACTGGTGTCTACGTGGGCAAGGACGCCCCCGAAGCGCACATCAACAACTTCTCCAAAGAGACGATCTCGCCGGAGCAGTTGCAGGCGCAGTTCGACGCCGTAGTCATCGCCGGTGGCGCGGAACAGCCGCGCGATCTGCCGGTGCCGGGCCGCGAACTCGAAGGCATTCATTTCGCGATGGAATTCCTGCCGCAGCAGAACAAGGTCAACGCGGGCGACAAGCTGGCGAACCAGATGCTGGCCACGGGCAAGAACGTGATCGTGATCGGCGGCGGCGATACCGGTTCCGACTGCGTGGGCACGTCGAATCGTCATGGCGCGAAGGGCGTGACGCAGTTCGAACTGCTGCCGCAACCGCCGGAGCAGGAAAACAAGCCGATGGTGTGGCCGTACTGGCCGACCAAGCTGCGCACGTCGTCGAGCCACGAAGAGGGCTGCGAGCGCGACTGGTCGGTGGCGACGAAGCGCTTCGAAGGCAAGAACGGCAAGGTCGAAAAGCTGATCGCCGTGCGTCTCGAATGGAAGGACGGCAAGATGCAGGAAGTGCCGGGCTCGGAATTCGAACTCAAGGCCGATCTGGTGCTGCTGGCCATGGGCTTCGTCTCGCCGCTGCAAACGGTGCTCGACGCGTTCGGCGTGGATAAGGATGCGCGTGGCAACGTGCGCTCGTCGACCGAAGGCGAGCGTGCCTACACGACGAACCTGCCGAAGGTCTTCGCGGCCGGCGACGTGCGTCGCGGTCAATCGCTGGTGGTGTGGGCGATTCGTGAGGGCCGTCAGTGCGCCCGCGCGGTGGACGAGTTCCTGATGGGCCATTCGGAACTGCCGCGCTAAGTCCCGGCATGTGTTTCGAGGCGCGCCTTCGGGTGCGCCGGGCCTGAATGACTAAGCTGGTGTGTCGGTAATGCCTGCCAAAACCACAAATACGGGGTGGTTGTGAGGTTGAGAGGAGGGGGCGCGGAGGTAGGCATCTGCGTCGCTGTGAAGAAGCCGTCCGGATGGTAACGTCCGGACGGTTTTTTCTTGCCTGTTCCTCTGGTGAGGCCGCCGGTCGCCAAGCGCCCTTTGGCCTGTGAAATTCTGTAGGTTGCTAAATATAAGACGTCATACAACAAGACGTCATTGTGAAGCCTCCACATGCGAACAAACTCTCCCAGCATGTGCAAACTTCAAGCCTGATAAGGCTTTTGGCGCTGACATCGCAAATCGTCGAAAAGACTAGGGATTATCCGTAAACGACGTAATTCGGCATTGTCATCGTACATCGTCTCACGTAGGATGCCTCTCCAAGCAAGCCTCTCGCTTGCCATAAAAATATCCACGGAGAGAGACAACCATCATGGCACTGAAGATCAAAGGCCTGCGCTGGTGGATGATCGGACTGCTGACGCTCGGCACGGTCATGAACTACCTCGCACGCAGCTCGCTTGCCGTTGCCGCCCCCACGGTGATGAAGGATCTCCACATCACGACCCAGCAATATGGCTGGATCACGGGCGCCTTCCTTGTGCTGTATCCGATCGGTGCCCCCATCACCGGTTATCTGATGGACCGCATCGGCTTGCGCTTGGGCTTCCTGATTTGCGGCGTGATGTGGTCGGTGGTGTGCATGCTGCACGGTCTGGCCGACGGCTGGATCGGCCTGTTCGTGCTGCGCGGTCTGCTGGGTCTGGCCGAAGCGTCGTTCATTCCGGCGGGCATGCGTGCCGCCGCGTTCTGGTTCCCGACAAAGGAGCGCGCGCTCGCGGCGGGCATCTTCAACATCGGCACGTCCATCGGGGCAATTCTCGCGCCGCCGCTCATCGCGTGGTCGATCCTGCGCTACAACTGGGAGACGGCGTTCGTGATCGCCGGCGCGCTGGGTCTCGTGTGGGGCGTCCTGTGGTTTGCGTTCTACCGCCATCCGACCGATCACCCGGCACTCACGCAGGCGGAGTCGGACTACATCAACGAAGGCCGTGCTGTCGACGCCGCCGCAGACGCCCGCAAGCCGAACCTCCTCTCGATCCTGCGTCAGCGCAACTTCTGGGGTATCGCACTGCCGCGCTTCTTCGCCGATCCGGTGTGGGGCACGATCGTGTTCTGGATGCCGCTGTACCTCAATCAGGCGCGCGGTTTCGACCTGAAGACGATTGCGGCCACGGCCTGGCTGCCGTTCGTGGCGGCGGATATCGGCTGCCTGATGGGCGGCACGGTGTCGGTGTGGCTGAACAAGCATTTCAAGATCACCATCTTCAACGGCAAGCGTGTGGTGTTCACCATCGGCGCGCTCGTCATGACGGCGATGTGCGGCGTGGGCTTCGTCAAAGACCCGATGATGGCGATCTTCCTGCTGTGCCTCGGCGGCTTTGCGCACCAGACCTTGTCCGTCACCGTGATTTCGATGTCGGCCGATCTGTTCCCGCGTAACGAAGTGGCAACGGTCACGGGTCTCGCGGGATTGTCTGCCGGTATCGGCAACCTGCTCTTCACGCTGGTGATCGGCACGTTCGTGACGGCAGTGGGCTACGCACCGTTCTTCGTGGCGCTGGGCCTGGGCGACATCATCGGCGCGGTGATTCTGTGGACGGTGGTCAAGCCCCACATCTCGGGGACGGCCACGCCGGCGCCAGTGAACCCGCGTACCCAGGTCGACGTGAGTCGCACGGCCAATGCCTAGCCAGCGAACTTTGCCTGTCCGGTGCGATGATGCGGGACAACGCAGTCCCCGCCACCATCGCCCGAAGATTTGACGTACGCCGCGCCGCACACTCCCCCTTGGGTGTGCGGCGCGGCGTCGGTTTTGTTGTAGCGATGCCACCCACAAGCCGTGCGCGGCAAGCGTGCATCGCGATTTACCGATGAATCAGGAGCAATAAGGAATCACTATGAGCCAGACTTCCGGCAAACCCTTCCGTCGTCTTCTGCTGACCGGCGCAGCGGGCAATCTCGGCAAACAACTGCGCGGCAAACTCGCCGAGTGGGCGGACATCGTGCGCGTGAGCGACATCGTGCCGATCACCGACACGGCTCCGCACGAAGAAGCCATGCAGGTCGACCTCGCCGACCGCGCGGCCGTCCATGCGTTGCTCGAAGGGGTGGACGCCCTGGTGCATCTCGGCGGCGTGTCCGTCGAAGCGCCGTTCGACGACATCATGCAAGCGAACATCCTCGGGCTGTACAACGTCTACAGCGCCGCGCAGAAGCAAGGCGTGAAGCGCATCGTCTACGCCAGCTCGAACCACGCGGTCGGTTTCCATCCGGTGACGGAAGTGCTCGACATCGACGCACCGCACCGTCCGGACGGCATGTACGGCATCTCGAAGTGCTTCGGCGAAGACCTTTCGCGTTACTACTTCGATCGCTTCGGTCTCGAGACCGTGTGTCTGCGTATCGGCTCCTCGTTCGAGCAGCCGAAGAACCCGCGCATGATGGTGACGTACCTGAGCTATCGCGATTTCGTCGAACTCGTGCGTTGCTCCCTGTTCACGAATCGTGTGGGTCACGCGATCATTTACGGCGTGTCGAACAACCCGACGCTGTGGGTCGACAACACCAAGGCGGCGTTCCTCGGCTTCCGTGCGCAAGACAGCTCGGCCGAGTTCGCCGGTCTGTTCCCGGCCAAAGCGCCGGACCCGCAGATGGACGACTGGACGCAGCGCTTCCAGGGCGGCCCGTTTGTACTGATGGGGCCGATGGAGCCGAAGGCGTGAGTGTGTCCGGCGTGTCGGGTATTTCCATCGAGCGACTCGAACCGTCGCGTGCGGCGCCGCACGCCGTCGGCGAGAGCCCGTTATGGCGCGCCGACGAGCAGGCGCTCTACTGGGTCGACATTCCCGCGAAGCAGTTGCATCGCGTGACGCCCGCCGACGGTGAGCATCGCGAGTGGACATTCCCCGAGCAGGTCGCCTGCTTCTCGTTCGACGCGTCGGGCACGCTGCTCGCCGCGTGCGAGACCGGGCTGTTCGCCGTACGGCTGGGTGCGCCGGGGCAGGTGCCGGCGTCTGCGTTGGAGCGGCTCGCTGCGCCGGTGTTTCCGGCGTCGGGCATGCGCTTCAACGACGGCCGCTGCGACCGTCAGGGCCGCTTCTGGGCCGGGACGATGGTCGCCGACATGTCGCTCGCGAGCGACGCAGGTTCGCTGTTCCGCTTCGATGCGCAGGGACGGCTGTCCGCCCCGCTCGTCGACGGACTGGTGACGCAGAACGGTCTGGGCTTCTCGCCGGACAGCCGCACGATGTATCTGAGCGACTCGCATCCGACGGTGCGTCGTGTGTGGGCGTTCGACTTCGATGCCGAGAGCGGTGCGATCGGCAACCGGCGTCTGTTCGTCGACATGCACCAGTATCCGGGACGCCCCGACGGCGCGGCTGTCGATGCCGACGGCGGTTACTGGACGTGTGCCAACGACGGCAGTCGGCTGCTGCGATTCACGCCGGCGGGGGCGCTCGATCGCGAGATCGTGCTGCCGGTGTCGAAGCCGTCGATGTGCGCGTTCGGGGGACGAGATTTCGACACGCTGTTCGTGACGTCCATTCGTCCGGGGACGAACGCGAACGAACACGACGGTCACGTATTTGCCGTGCGATGCGGCGTGCAGGGATTGCCGGAAACGCCTTATGCCGGAACATTGGCGGGCACTTTGCCCGGGGCGACGGCAGGCAGTGTGTAGGCGGGGGTACGAAGGTGGCGACGCCGCACAGGACGACATAAGCGGCGCGCACTGAAGCGGTTCCGGATGGCTGGCTTACACAAATGGCTATCCGGTGAGGCGGCGGGACGTCGGTCGATCGTGGTGTTCGATCCGGCGTCCCGTTTTGCCATCTGGCGAACTTAATGCACGAAGTCGGTCGTGACGAGCGACTTGCCGCGCGTTTCCGGCAGCAGCAACGCGCACACGACGACCAGCAGATAACCGCCGCCCGCCACCATGCCGATGGCCTTCACGAGCGAGCCGGTCTGGGCGAGCGTGCCCACGGCAATGGGGAAGAACGAGCCGATGCCACGCCCGAGGTTGTAGCAGAAGCCCTGACCCGAGCCGCGAATGTGGTTCGGATACAGCTCGGTCAGATACGCGCCGATGCCCGCGAAAATCCCCTGCACGACGATGCCCAGCGGGAAGCCGAGCAGCAGCATGGCGCTGTCGGTAATGGGCAGCATCGTGTAGACCATGCCGAGCACGAACGAGGCGATGGCGAAGAAGATGAAGGCGCCGCGGCGTCCGAGCTTGTCGGAGAGAATCGCGCCGACGATATAGCCCACGAACGAGCCGACGATCAGCACGATCAGGTAAGCGCTCGTGTTGAACACCGACAGACCGCGCACCGTTTTCAGATACGTGGGCAACCACGTGGTGATCGCGTAGTAGCCGCCGAGCATGCCGGTGCACAGCAGGCTGCCGAGGATCGTCGTCTTCAGATGCTCGCGCGAGAAAATCTGGGTGAAGTTGCCCTGCAACTGGCCTTCGGCGATCTTGCGACGCGTCTGCGTAAAGATCTCAGGGTCCGACACATTGCGGCGCACGTACGTGATCCACAGCGCCGGCACGATACCGATCCAGAAGCACGCGCGCCATGCCGTGCCTTCGTCGAGCACCGCGAAGAAGAACCAGTACAGCAGCGCGGCGGCGGCCCAGCCGACCGACCAGCTGCTTTGCACGGTGCCGACCGCTTTCGCACGATGCTGCGGCGAGCGGATCATCTCGCCCATCATCATCGTGACGACCGTCCATTCACCGCCGAAACCGATGCCCTGCAACGTGCGCGTGACGAGCAACTGCCAGAACGAGTTCGTGAAGCCGGAGAGGAACGTGAACAGGCAGAACGTGGCGATGGTCCATTGCAGCACGCGCACGCGGCCGAAGCGGTCCGCGAGAATCCCCGCGAGCCAGCCGCCCACCGCCGATGAGATCAGCGAACTGGTCGCGATCATGCCGGCCTCGCCCTTCGTCATGCCCCATGCGGCGATAAGCGTGGGGATCAGGAACGAATAGATCATGAAGTCGAACGCGTCGACGGCATAGCCGCCGAAGCCCGCATACAGGGCCTTGCGCTCCTTCGTGTTGAGTTCGTTGAACCAGGAAAAAAATGCCATGAAGACTCCTCGGTGGATCGTGTGCTTGTCGTTATGTGCGTGACGTGTGGTGGTTGTCATTCGATGCATTGCATCGATGTTTGAGTCCACGTCTGACTCGGGAAAACGGGTGGCTGATGCCGGTATGACGGATCGCGGGCGGCATCACAGGGTGAGACCGCCGTCGACATGAATGACTTGTCCGGTGATCTGCCGGGCGTGCGGGCCGAGCAGGAAGACGGCGAGCGCGGCGATGTCGTCGGGCTCGCATAGCCGACCGGTCGGCGTGGCATCGGCGGCGCGTTGCCACGCGGCCGGATCGATCGCCGAGTGGCCGCTGTCCTTGCGCGTGTAACCGGGCGCGACGCAGTTGATCGTCACACCCGCGCGCGCATATTCGGCGGCGGCGCTTTTCGCGAGGGCTTCGATGGCGGCCTTGGCCGCGGCCGTCGCCGGAAAGCCCGGCTGGTTCGGCGCGAAGCGGTGCGCGACGAACGAGCTGACGGCGACGACGCTCCCGAATGGCGAGCGTTGCAGGTCGGGCAGCGCGTGACGCAGCAGCGCGGCGAACGCGCCCGGCATGGCGGCGAGCGTGCGGGCGAAGGCGT
The DNA here is from genome assembly GCF_001721285.1 of Pandoraea sp. ISTKB. Taxonomy (NCBI): domain Bacteria; kingdom Pseudomonadati; phylum Pseudomonadota; class Betaproteobacteria; order Burkholderiales; family Burkholderiaceae; genus Pandoraea; species Pandoraea sp. ISTKB. The sequence continues at coordinate 49,894 of NZ_MAOS01000033.1, read as the reverse complement.
CGTCGGCGATGTCGGCCACGGACTGGCGCGTTGCGAAACCGGCGTTGCTCACGCACTGGTCGATGGGACCGAAGGCGTCGTGCGCGGCATCGACGAGGCGAGCCGCCATCGAGATGTCCGTCAGATCGCCGTACCACACGGCGCACTGCGCACCGAGAGCTTCGCAATGGCGACGCACGTCCGCCAGTCGCGCCTGACTCTCATCGGACGCGCCACGGGTGTGCAACAGCAAACGGGTATCAGGGGAAGCGAGACGGCGGGCGATGGCCGCGCCGATGCCGGAGGCGGCGCCGGTCACGACGATGGTGCGTCCGGCGGGCGGCTGCACGGACAGCGGCTGGCCGGATGAAGAAGCTGGGGTAGTCACGGTGAGCCCGGGTGAAGCCTAGGGGGTGCTCGTGATTATGCCAAACGCCCGGCGCGCCGGACCAGACGCGTCAATATTATTTATGAAGTGAACGAACCGGGGCGCAGCGCCCGTGCCTGCGTGCTCCCCGGCTTCCGATCCATCGTGCCGATCGACATCGACAACCTAGCTCGCGGCCGCGACCGACGACGACTCGACACCACCGAGTGCCGGCAGCGTCATCGTGTGCTGATGGAAGCGACCGAGCGTTTCCCGATGCGCCACACTCACGATGGCCGTGCCCGGCAGCCGTGCATGCAGGGCGTCGTACACGGCCGCTTCGGTCTCGACGTCGAGCGCGCTGGTCGCTTCGTCGAGGAACAGATAGTCGGGCTTTTGCAGCAATGCGCGGGCGGCGGCGAGTCGCTGTTGTTCGCCGCCCGACAGACGTCGTGCCCAGTGCGCAGTGGTCTGCAATTCGTCGCTGTATTGCGACAAATTCACCGCGCTCAATGCGTCGCGGCATTCGGCGTCCGTGAAGGTGTCGGGCGACGACGGGAACGCCAGCGCGGCCTTGAGTGTGTCGATGGGCAGGTAGCTCTGCTGCGAGAGGAAGAGTACGCGGGCGTTGGCGGGGACTTCGATGCGTCCGCTGCCAAAGGGCCACAGCCCCGCGAGTGCGCGCAGCATGGTGCTCTTGCCGCAGCCCGAGCGTCCGCGAACCAGCCAGCGCGACCCCGGCGCGAACGCGAACGAACCCGCCACCGTCAGCGGTGTGCCATTGGGCAGTGACAGCGTAAGGTCGGCCGCCGCGTAGGCCGGGGCGTCGTTGACCGTCGCCACCGAGATGCCGCCCTTCTGGGCTGTTTGCGGGGCTTCGTCGATCACACGCGTGAATTCGCGCAGACGGTTGATCGTCGCCTTCCAGTCGGCCAGCGTCTGGAAACTGTTCACGAACCACGAGAAGCCGTCGCTCACCTGACCGAAGGCGTCGATGATTCGCATCAGCACGCCCAGCGTGAATGCGCCCGCGAAATAGCGCGGCGCCGCCGCCATGATCGGGAAGACGATGGCGATCTGCGCATAGATCGAGTTCGCGAAGATCAGGCGTTTGGTCACGACCATGATCTGCCACCAGTTGTCGCGCACCGCACCGAACGCGCCTTTCAGACGCGACAACTCCGCGCCTTCGCCGCGATAGAGCGCGACTTGCTCAGCCGATTCACGCAGGCGCACCAGCAGGAAACGGAAGTCGGCTTCGACCTGCTGCTGGCGATAGCTCAGCCCCACGAGCGGGCGGCCGACCTTGAAGATGAAGAACGAACCGACGATGGCGTACAGCGCCGCGACCCACACCATGTAGCCCGGGATCGTGATGTTCATGCCGCCGAGCGCGAACGACAGCGCGCCGGAAATCGTCCAGAGAATGGTGATGAAGGAGAACAGCGAGACGAGCGTCGTGAGCAGGTCGAGCGACAGCGCGAGCGACGAACTGACGAGCGTGCGGATGTCTTCGGAAATACGCTGGTCGGGGTTGTCGGCGAGGTGATCGCGCTCGATCCGGTAATACGCCTGATGGGCGAACCACTTGGTCAGGTTGGCGTCGGTGACCCACTGACGCCAGCGAATTTCGAGCATCTGCCGAAAGTAGGTGCGAAACGTCGCGATGATGATGAAGCTGAACGCCAGCACCGCGAACTCGGCGAGCGACGACTTGAAGACCGGCCAGTTACGTTTGTCGAGCGCGTCGTAGAAGCCGGCGTTCCACGCGTTGAGCCGCACGTTGATGAACACGACCGCCAGATTCAGCGCGATGACGAGGGCGAGCAGCCGTCGGCCTTCCCAGCGCTTTTCCGACACCCAATACGGTCGGATCAGTTGCCATGCGCTTGGATGCTTCGGCGGTCTGGGCGCGGGCGTGGCGGTGACGCCGGAGGCCGGGGCGGCGGGCGGTGTGGGGGACATCGGCGTCTTGGCCATGATCGTCAGGCGGCGTGGCCGCGGTGTGGCTGCGTTGTCGAGCGCCGTCGGGCGCCATCTTTGGCTGATTGGACCGCAGTTCCCGATGGTGCGTTGCACGATTTACGGCCTGAGACGCGTGTTACGGGGATTTTCAGTTTACGGACCGTTACAAGGGCCGGGAGATTCGTCGAAAAACGAGACGCCAAGTACGGTAAATCGCGTGCGAACGCCCGGGAAGCCAGCTTGCACGGGCGTCGGCATCTATGTTGTAATGGCTCCGGGCGAAACAGGGGTGCTCCGTAACTGACGTAAGCGGGACGCAGGCGATGGCTTACCATGCGTCACCATGTCAGAGATCATGCGGGGCTGAGAGAGACCCTTTGCACCCGACCCGGGTAATACCGGCGTGGGAAGTTTCCGACTCCTCCAGTGGGGTAAGGTGTCCAACACCGTTTCGTCCTTTTGCTTTCATGAGGAAAGGACCCCATGCGTTGCCTTCCACAACACCCTTCGAATTCCCGTGAGTGCCTGCGCGCCTTGATGGCTTGCGCGCGCTCCACGCGTTCCACGCGCTCCACGGTTAAGCACGTATGAGCGCGGTCACTTCACGTCCTGCCGGGCGTCCCGATGTCGCCGTGCTGGGCGGCGGGCTGTCCGGCCGTCTGCTGGCCTGGCAACTGATTCGCGCCGGTGCGCGCGTGGCGCTCTACGAGCGGGGCGACGCCGATGGCTCGTCCGCCGCCGGCTGGGTGGCCGCCGCCATGCTCGCGCCGCTGGCCGAAGCCGCCGTGGCCGAGCCGAGCATCGTCGAGATGGGCGCCGTCGGTCTGGAGCGCTGGCCCGGACTCATCGACGGACTGCCCGAACACGTCTTCTTCCAACGCAACGGCACGCTGGTCGTGTGGCATCAGCCCGACCGCGCCGAAGCCGTCATGTTCGATCGCCGCATGCGCGCGAATGCGCCGCCGGAACTGCTGCGCGGTGGCGTCGAGCGCATTGCGGGGGCACAACTGAAAGAGGTCGAACCGGCGCTCGCCGGGCGTTTCCAGGAAGGGTGGCTGCTGCCGAACGAAGGGCAACTGGATAACCGCCAGTTGCTGCGTGCGCTTGCCGCCGGGCTGGAAAAGGCCGGCGCCGAGCTGCACTGGCATACCGAGATCGCGGAAGGCGAATATCCCGACGCCGGTCTGGTCGTCGACTGCCGGGGGCTGGGCGCACGCGAGGCGCTTACGCAACTGCGCGGCGTGCGCGGTGAGGTGGTGCGCATTCATGCGCCGGGGATCGGGTTGCGACGCCCGGTGCGCTTGCTGCATCCGCGCTATCCGATCTATATCGCACCGAAGGAAAACGATCTGTACGTGATCGGCGCGACCGAACTCGAATCCGAAGACATGTCGCCGATGACGGTGCGCTCGGCGCTCGAACTGCTCTCGGCCGCGCATTCGCTGAATCCGGCGTTCGGCGAGGCGCGTATCGTCGAGCTGAACGTCAATTGCCGTCCGGCGCTGCCCGACCATTTGCCGCGTGTGCAGTGGGACGGGGCGCGCCTGCTGCGCGTGAACGGTCTTTACCGTCACGGCTATCTGCTGGCGCCGGCGGTCACGGGAGAAGCCTGCGCGCTGGCGCAGGCATTGATGCAAACGACGGGCGCGCCAACGGGTATCGGGCAAGCGTTCGACTGGGAGACATGGCGAGCGAGCCGGCCTTGGCCGGACTTGTTCCGTCAGGCATGAGAGGAAGGTGCAGGCGATGGACATCCATATCAATCAACAGACACTGAGCGTGGCCGAGACCGCGACGCTGGCCGAGGCGCTCGCCGCCTACGGCGCCAAACCGCCGTTCGCGGCGGCGATCAACGGGCAATTCGTGCCCAAGACGCAATACGCCGCGCGCGCGCTCGCGCAGGGCGACAAGATCGACGTCGTGCAACCGGTGGCCGGAGGCTGAAATGAACGCATTCACGGAATCGAACAACGTAGCCGCCAGCAGCACGCGCGACGCGCTCACGCTTTACGACACCCGCTTCGGCAGCCGCTTTCTGCTCGGCACGGCGCGTTACCCGTCGCTGCAAGCGCTTAACGACTCGATCGACGCGGCCCGTCCGGGCATGGTGACGGTGGCATTGCGCCGTCAGTTGTCGGGCACGGGCGCGCAGGCGTCCGAAGGTCATTTCTGGGAGACGCTGCGCCGTCTGGCGGTGCCGGTGCTGCCCAATACCGCCGGTTGCCACTCGGTGGAAGAGGCGGTGACGACGGCGCAAATGGCGCGCGAAGTCTTCGAGACCGACTGGATCAAGCTCGAACTCATCGGCGACGATTACACGCTTCAGCCCGATCCGTTCGGTCTCGTGACGGCGGCCGAGCAACTCATTCGCGACGGCTTCAAGGTGCTGCCGTATTGCACGGAAGATCTGGTGCTGTGCCGCCGCCTGCTGGACGTTGGCTGTCAGGCGCTGATGCCGTGGGGCGCCCCCATCGGCACCGGCAAGGGCGTGATCAATCCGTACGGCCTGCGTCTGCTGCGTGACCGTTTGCCGGACACGCCGCTGATCGTCGACGCGGGCCTGGGTCTGCCGTCTCACGCCTGCCAGGTGATGGAGTGGGGGTACGACGGCGTGCTGCTCAACACCGCTGTGGCGCTTGCCGCGCAGCCAGTCGAGATGGCCGGGGCGTTCGCCGGGGCGATCAAGGCCGGTCGTGCCGCATGGCTCGCGGGGCCGATGGCCGAGCGCGAGAGCGCCGAAGCGAGCACGCCGGTCGTCGGGGTGCCGTTCTGGCATCAGACGGGCGCCTGATCGCGACCTGAATACACGGACCATCGCCGGACATCTGACCAACAAGGACTTTTCATGACGACGCACGCCGGCGCCGCCGGGCTTTCGCACGTCCAGTGCCTGCCGACCGACGAACCTCTCGCGAACGCATGGCGGCAGGCCGCCGATGAGATTCGCGCACGGCTTGCACCGTGGCCGTCGAGCGCGACGTCGCCTGACTGGCGTCTGCATGTCAGAACGCCCGATGCCGCCACCAAAGGCGATGTCGTCTGGCTGCCGCTCGTGCCCGAGCATGGGCTGGGCACGATGGCATCCGTCAAGGTAGAGGCGTGGCGTGCGAGCGGTGCGGTCGTGCTGTGCACCAGCGCAACGGCGCAGGGGCATGTGCAGGACACGCTCTACACGAGCGACGGCGTCTATCGCGTGACGGGCGTCGACGATCCTGCGTTCTTCCCGGCGTTTGCCGCGTTCCTCGACTGCGGCTTCGAACCCCACGATGCACTCGTGCTGGCACGCGCCTGGCGCACCGACGGCAGTCATGCGCGCGAGGGGGATGAAGGGGACGCCGATACGCTGGGTGCATGGCCTACCCGGCTGGAGACGTTCCCCACCGTGCTCGGACAAGTGCCGTCGCCGGGACGCTTCCCCGAGTGCCCGGCGCGCCTCGGGCTCTATCCGGTGCTGCCCGACGCTGACTGGTGCGAGCGCATGGCCGAACTTCAGGTCGGCACGGTGCAATTACGCATCAAGGATCCGGCGCATCCCAAATTGCGCTCGGAGATCGAGCGGACGGTTGCCGCCGGACGACGCGTGACGCACGACAGCGCGTGGTTCATCAACGATCACTGGCGCGAAGCCGCGCAGGCCGGGGCGTACGGGGTGCATCTCGGTCAGGAAGACATGGCGGCGCTCTCGGCTGACGAAGTCGCCGCACTGCACGCGAGCGGCATGCGTCTGGGTATCAGCACGCACGGCTATTACGAGATGCTGGCCGCGCATCATTTCCGTCCGAGCTATCTGGCTGTCGGTGCCGTGTTTCCGACCACGACCAAAGTGATTGCCACGGCCCCGCAAGGGCTGGCGAAGCTCGCGCGTTACGTGAAGCTCATCGCGCCGCATTACCCGCTCGTGGCGATCGGCGGCATCGATGCGACCAATCTGCCACAGGTGCTCGCTACCGGTGTGGGAAGTACGGCGGTCGTGCGGGCCGTGACGGAAGCGTCCGATGTGGCGGGGGCGGTAAAGGGGATGCAGCAGGAATTCGCGCGACGGGCTTGAGTCTGTCGTGTCCTGTGCGTTGATGATGCGCGCAGCGACGGCGCCGTGCAGGCCGCGAGATTGCGTCGGCCGAGGATCGCGAGGCTACAGCGTGCGGGTCATGAATACCGCGCCGTTTCCGTAGCCCGCGAGCTTGGCGGCGATTTGCGGGGAGACGTCTGCCATCACCTCGTAACCGAAGCGCGCCCAGAATCCCTGTGACTGTTGCACTGCGACAAGGGCCGATGCCTGCAAGCCGAGCGATTGCGCGGCGCTCAGGGCGGCGGCGTAGAGCTGACCGGCGACGCCAGCGCCCCGGGTGCGCGGCGCCAGCGCCATGTCGTGCACGTACCAGCAGTCGGCGCGTGCCGGCAGGGTGTCGAGAACAGTGTCCAGCGGCGGCGGGGCGCTCAGATGCCACGGGTGCGTGAACAGATAGCCCGCAATGTCGTCGCGGATCTCCCCGGCATCGACCGCGACCCAGCAGGTGCCCGGCGACAGTCGCAATCGCGACGCGAGCGTGGCTTCCGATTCGAGCATGACCTCACCGTAAGCGAGTGCCTGCACTGCCAGTACGTGGGGAAGGTCGCCGATTCGCATCGGACGGATCTGAAAGTTCGGCGTCACCGCAGAATGCGATCGTATGGGAGGGAAAGGCTTGGGGCTGGGAGATGACATCCCGATCAACGATTTATTGCGTGGAACGTCGTATTGTAGCAACGGCGCAACACCGGTGTCCCGACGCGCGCAGATAAGTCCTTGCCACCGTTAGGTTTTTGCATCGTTGCGCACGTTGGAACGTGATGCGGCGAACCGGCGCGGGACCTGTAAAATCCCGCCAAGCTACGCCGTTCCTTGCTTTCGCCGATTGGGCTTGGACGGCATCGATTGGTAATCCCCCCTATAATTGGCGTTTTGCGCCGCACTATAAGATCTGAAACGTGCCTATCCCGAATCCGGAAAATCTGCTCGAATTGCGCGACGTCAGCTTCGGTTATGGCGAACGTCTCGTGCTTTCCGGGCTGAATATGCGGTTTCCCCGCGGCAAGGTCATTGCCGTCATGGGCGGTTCGGGCTGCGGCAAGACGACCGTCCTGCGTCTGATCGGGGGACTCGTGCATGCCAGTCGCGGTGAAGTCGACTTCGACGGCACCGACGTCTCCACGCTCGATCGCGATGGCTGGTATCGCTTGCGTCGGCGCATGGGCATGCTGTTTCAGTTCGGCGCGCTCTTCACCGACATGACGGTGTTCGATAACGTCGCGTTCCCGCTGCGCGAACATACCCGTCTCGACGAAGACCTGATTCGCGATCTCGTGCTGATGAAGCTCAATGCCGTGGGCCTGCGTGGCGCACGCGACATGAAGCCGGCCGAGATTTCCGGCGGGATGGCGCGTCGTGTGGCGCTCGCCCGCACCATCGCGCTGGACCCGGATCTCGTCATGTACGACGAGCCGTTCACCGGGCTGGACCCGATTTCGATGGGCATCACGGCGAACCTGATTCGCAAGCTGAACGACGCGCTGGGCGCGACGTCGATCATCGTGTCGCATGACGTCGCGGAGACGTTCGCCATCGCCGACTACATCTATTTCATCAGCGAAGGCCGCATTGCTGCCGAGGGTGCGCCCGATGCGCTGCGTGCCTCGAACGATCCGACGGTGCGCCAGTTCATCGACGCCCAGCCGGACGGCCCCGTGAAGTTCCAGTATCCCGCGCCGCCGCTGGCGGAAGATTTCGGCATCGGAGCGCGTGCATGATCACCACTATCGGCAGTTTCGTTCGCGGCCACGTCGAGCGCCTGGGTTACGGCGCCCGCATGTTCCTGCGCATGCTCACGTCGAGCGGCGCGTTGCTGCGCCGGCCGCGTCTGGTGACCGACCAGATTCACTTCGTCGGTAACTACTCGTTCGTGATCATTGCCGTCTCGGGGCTGTTCGTCGGCTTCGTGCTCGGCCTGCAAGGCTATTACACGCTCAACAAGTACGGCTCGGAGCAAGCGCTCGGTCTGCTCGTGGCGCTTTCGCTGGTGCGCGAGTTGGGACCGGTGGTCACGGCGCTGTTGTTCGCCGGGCGTGCGGGTACGTCGCTCACCGCCGAGATCGGTCTGATGAAGGCGGGCGAACAACTGACCGCGATGGAGATGATGGCGATCGATCCGATCGCCCGCGTGGTCGCGCCGCGCTTCTGGGCGGGCGTCATCGCCATGCCGATTCTCGCGGCGATCTTCTCGGCGATCGGTATCTTCGGCGGTTATCTCGTCGGCGTACAACTGATCGGCGTGGATTCCGGCGCGTTCTGGTCGCAGATGCAAGGCGGCGTGGACGTGTGGTCGGACGTCGCGAACGGCGTCGTCAAGAGTATCGTGTTCGGCATTGCCGTCACGTTCATTGCGCTGTATCAGGGCTTCGAAGCACAGCCGACGCCGGAAGGCGTGTCGCGTGCTACGACGCGTACGGTCGTGCAGGCATCGCTGGCGGTTCTCGGCCTCGACTTCCTGCTCACGGCTCTCATGTTCAGCTAACGGGCCGGCTCGCCTGCCAATAGATAGACAGACAGTTTGCGCACACTGACACAATGAAAAAACACCCCCTCGACTTCTGGGTTGGCCTGTTCGTGGTTATCGGCTTCGCAGCGCTGCTGTTCCTCGCGCTCAAGGCCGGCAATCTGAGTTCGCTGTCGTTCTCGAATACGTACCCGGTGACGGTGCGCTTCGACAACATCGGCGGTCTGAAGCCGCGCGCCGCCGTGAAGAGTGCCGGCGTGGTGGTGGGCCGCGTGGGGTCGATCCAGTTCGACGACAAGCGCTACCTGGCCGACGTCACGCTCAACATCGATTCGCAATATCAGTTCCCGAAGGACTCGTCGGCGAAGATTCTGACGTCGGGTCTGCTCGGCGAGCAGTACATCGGGCTCGAACCCGGGGGTGATGATCAGATGCTCAAGGGCGGTGATACGATCACGCTCACGCAGTCTGCCATCGTGCTCGAGAACCTGATCGGCCAGTTCCTGTACAACAAGGCAGCAGACGCCGGCGGTGCCCAATCGGGCGGCGCTTCGGCGGCACCGGCGCCGGCACCCGCACCGGCGCCAGGGGCAGCAACGGCAACCCAAGGAAAATAAGAGAAAATGACCAGCTTCCGTACTTCGGCAGTGTTGGCCGCCGGCGCGTTGGCGCTGGCCGGATGCGCCACCGTTACCAATCCCAATCCCGCCGACCCCGTCGAAGGTTTCAACCGTTCGATGTACAAGTTCAACGACACGCTCGACAAAGCGGTGCTCGTGCCGGTCGCGAAGGGTTACCGTTTCACCGTGCCGGAACCGGCGCGTGACATGGTCACGAACTTCTTCTCCAACGTGGGCGACGTATACAACTTCGCCAACAACCTGCTTCAGCTGGAAGTCACGGCCGCTGTGCAGGATCTGATGCGTATCACGATCAACACGGTGTTCGGTGTCGGCGGTCTGGTCGACTTCGCTACGCCGGCCGGTCTGCCCAAGCACAGCCAGGACTTCGGCGTGACGCTGGGCAAGTGGGGCGTGCCTGACGGTCCTTACCTCGTGCTGCCGCTGCTCGGCCCGAGCACGGTGCGCGACACGGTCGGTATGGCCGGCAACATGTTCATCGACCCGACTTCGTACATCAAGCCGGACTGGGTGAGCTACTCGCTGTATGGCGTTCGCCTCGTGAACACGCGCGCCAACCTGCTCGACGCGTCGAACCTGCTCGAAGCCGCTGCGCTCGATCCTTACTCGTTCACGCGCGATGCGTATCTGGCCCGCCGTAAGTTCCTGATCGGCGGTGGTGCGGCGAACGACGCCTCCCTGCCGAACTACGAAGAGGAAGACGGCGCTGCCGGTGCCGCAGGTGCGGCCGGGGCAGCCGGCGGTACGAGCGGTCAGCCGATGCCCGCCAAGCCTGCGTCCGGTGCCAGCGCACCGGCGCCGGCTTCGGGCGCGCAAGGCGAGTCGGAAGTGCCGCAAGGCTCACCGGTGCCGGGCAAGATGGTGCCGGGTGGTTTGCCGTTCCGTCGCTGAGCCGGTCTCGATAGTCACCGGTAGTGGTTGATGTTGCCGGTCGTGACTCGCTAATGTGTCGCTAGCGTCGCCGATCGAAAGTCCTTCGGCGTCGATCTGCAAAAAATGAAGGGGCGCCCCGCAGGTCGGGGCGTCGACGGCAGATGTCCTGCTCGATGGCGGGGCAACAGTTTGTTACACGACACTGTCGTCATTCCGAGAACTCCCGACGCGACGCGGGTATCCAAACCCGCAACACTCGTCACTCGAAAGAGGAAGTCCACAATGAAGAAGTTCTGGCTCATTCCCGTCATGGCTTTCATGACGTACACCGCCGCCGGCTCGGCGATGGCACAGGCTCAAGCCCCCGACGTGCTCGTCAAGCAGACCGTCAACGAAGTGATGGCCGCCGCCAAGAGCGATCCGAACATCCAGAAGGGCGATCTGAACAGCATCACGCGTCTGGTCGAGCAGAAGATCCTGCCGCACGCGGATTTCACCAAGACCACGCAACTGGCTACCGGCCCGGCATGGCGTCAGGCCACCCCGCAACAGCGTGAACAGCTCACCGTGCAGTTCAAGTCGTTGCTGCTGCGCACGTACGCCGGTGCCATCGCACAGATTCGCGACCAGCAGGTCGACTACAAGCCGTTCCGCGGCCAGCCGAGCGATACCGACGCCGTGGTGTATACCAGCGTCATCAACAACGGTCAGCCGATCGAACTCGACTACCGTCTGTACAAGACGCAAACCGGCGAATGGAAGCTGTACGACCTGAACGTGCTCGGCGCCTGGCTGATCCAGACGTACAAGACGCAGTTCAACGAGAAGATCAACCAGTCGGGCATCGACGGTCTGATCAAGTTCCTGACCGAGCGTAACCAACAACTCGCAGGTGGCAAGTAAGCCCATGCTCGCGTTGCAGACCGACCTGACTCACGACACTGCCGGCGACGTCCTCGCGCAGGCCATCGATCGCATCGACGCGGGCGAGACCCAGGTCGACTGCGCCGGGCTCACGCGTTTCGACTCGTCGGCGCTGGCGGTGCTGCTGGCGTTGCGCCGTCACGCGAGTCGGCGGGGCGCGACGTTGGCGTTCACTAACTTGCCGACAGGCTTGGCCAGTCTCGCGCTGGTGTACGGTGTCGACCATCTGCTCTCGAGCTGATTCGTTTGGCCGCACTGCCGCCTGACGAAGAAGCGCCGTCTCCGAACGGCGCTTTTTTTATGGGTGTGCGCGAACTGGTGCGAACGTGCGGTGGTGCGCCGTAGCCGTGAGGCACCTTCGGCGCGATCCCTGCGTTACCGGGGTTACAGCACCGGACCTGGGGTGTGAGCACGGCCGCCACCGGCTTCCTTTATAATCAGGGGTTTTCTGCCGACTTTTGGGCAGTGACCCCCTCCCGGGCATCGACGTTGCCATCATGGCAGTGCATGCGATCCCAAAAACAATAATGGCGTACCCGTCGATACGGGTGCGTGCAGTCCATGGCCGCCATCGAAATCCGTAACGTCAAAAAACGCTATCAGGCGTTGCAGGCGCTCAAAGGCGTCAGCTTCTCGATCGAAGAAGGCGAATTCTTCGGTCTGCTCGGGCCCAACGGCGCCGGCAAGACTACGCTGATCAGCATTCTTGCGGGCCTTGCGCGCGCGGATTCGGGCAACATCAGCGTGCTCGGTCACGATGTGGTGCGCGACTACCGCAACGCCCGTCGCAAGCTCGGCGTGGTGCCGCAGGAACTCGTCTTCGATCCTTTCTTCTCGGTGCGCGAAACGCTGCGTATTCAGTCCGGCTATTTCGGACTCAAGCGTAACGACGACTGGATCGACGAAGTGATGGCTAACCTCGATCTGACCGACAAGGCGAACGCGAATATGCGTCAGCTCTCGGGCGGCATGAAGCGACGCGTGCTGGTGGCGCAGGCGCTGGTGCATCGCCCGCCGGTGATCGTGCTCGACGAGCCGACCGCTGGCGTCGACGTCGAACTGCGTCAGACACTCTGGAAGTTCATCTCGCGCCTGAATCGCGAAGGTCACACCATCGTACTGACCACCCACTACCTCGAAGAAGCCGAAGCGCTGTGCGACCGCATCGCCATGCTCAAGCGCGGTGAAGTCGTAGCGCTCGAACGTACGGCGTCGCTGTTGCAGCGGTTTGCCGGCACGCGCCTCGTACTGCGCTTCAAGCAAGGCACGTTGCCTGCCGAGCTGCGTCCGTTGCTGGTCGACGGCCAGGATACGGGCGGGCATCAGTTCGCGTTGCGTCTGTCGGGCTGCGACGAAGTGGAATCCATTCTCGCCACCTGCCGTGCGGCGGGCGGTATCGTCGAGGACATCGACATTCAGAAGGCCGATCTCGAGGACGTATTCGTGCAGATCATGTCGGGCTCGCGTGCACAGGAGGTGACGGCATGATCGGCTTTCGCACGCTGTTCTACAAGGAAGTGCTGCGCTTCTGGAAGGTGAGCTTCCAGACCGTGGCCGCGCCGGTGCTCACCGCGCTGCTGTATCTCATGATCTTCGGCCACGTGCTCGAAGATCGCGTGAAGGTCTACGACCAGATCACGTACACGTCCTTCCTCGTGCCCGGGCTGGTGATGATGAGCGTGTTGCAGAACGCGTTCGCGAACAGTTCGTCGTCGCTGATCCAGTCGAAAATCACGGGCAATCTCGTATTCGTGCTGCTGCCCCCGCTCTCGCACTGGGAGATGTTCGGTGCGTACGTGCTGGCGGCGGTCGTGCGCGGGCTGGCGGTCGGGTTCGGTGTTTTCGTGGTGACGGTCACGTTCACGCATCTCACGTTTGCCGCACCGCTTTGGATCATCAGCTTCGCCTTCCTCGGCGCGGCGATTCTCGGCACGCTGGGGCTGATCGCGGGCATCTGGGCCGAGAAATTCGACCAGCTCGCCGCGTTCCAGAACTTCCTGATCATGCCGGCGACGTTCCTCGCGGGCGTGTTTTACTCGATTCATTCGCTGCCGCCTTTGTGGCAGGCTGTCTCGCATTTCAACCCGTTCTTCTACATGATCGACGGGTTCCGGTACGGCTTCTTCGGCGTGTCCGACGTGGCCCCGACGACGAGCCTCACCGTTGTCGGCGCGACTTTCCTGATACTCGCAACCGTGGCGCTGAATCTGCTGCGCCGCGGCTACAAACTGCGTCACTGAACTTCTCCAGGATCAGCAATGCTGCCTACCCCCGAACAAATCAAGCAGTACATCGAAGCCGGTCTGGCTTGCGAACACGTGGCCGTCGAAGGTGACGGTCAGCACTTCTTTGCGACCATCGTGAGCGCACAGTTCGAAGGCAAGCGCCTCATCGCGCGCCACCAACTCGTGTACGGCGCGCTGGGCGACCGCATGAAGGCCGAAATCCACGCGCTCTCGATGAAGACGCTCACGCCGGCGGAGTATCAGGCGCAATGAGGATTACGCAAGAAAACGCTGGCGCCGCCGGCAACGGTGAGATTGTCGCCGGCGAGCTAGTGGCCGCGGACCACCTGGAAATCGAAGGCGGCGAGCGGCTGGCAGGAGAGATTACGGTCTCGGGCGCCAAGAACGCGGCGCTGCCCATTCTGTGCGCGAGCCTGTTGACGGCCGAGCCGCTGGTGCTGGGCAATGTCCCGGATCTGCACGACGTGCGCACCATGCTCACGCTGCTCGCGCGCATGGGCGTGAAGGTCGAGCGCCACGGCGAGTCTGTGACGCTGGATGCTTCGCAGATCACCGAACCGGCAGCGCCCTACGATCTGGTCAAGACCATGCGGGCGTCGATTCTGGTGCTCGGTCCGCTGCTCGCCCGTTGCGGTGAGGCGCGGGTGTCGCTGCCGGGCGGTTGCGCCATCGGTGCGCGGCCCGTCGATCAGCACATCAAGTGCTTGCAGAAGATGGGCGCCGAGATCACGCTCACGCATGGCGACATCGTCGCGCGCGTGTCGCGTCTGCGCGGCGAGACGCTGGTGACCGACATGATTACCGTCACGGGCACGGAAAACCTGCTCATGGCGGCGACGCTGGCCGACGGCGTGACCGTGCTGGCCAATGCCGCGCGCGAGCCGGAAGTGACCGATCTGGCGCATCTGCTCGTGAAGATGGGCGCGAAGATCGAAGGCATCGGCACCGATCGTCTGGTGGTGACCGGTGTGGCCCGCCTGCATGGGGCGACGCACGACGTCGTGCCCGATCGTATCGAGGCGGGCACGTTCCTGTGCGCGGCCGTTGCCACGCGCGGGGATATCACGCTGCGCCGTGTGGTGCCGGGTACGCTCGACGCCGTCATCGAGAAGCTGCGGGAAACCGGCGCGAACGTGACCGGCGGTGCGGACTGGCTGCGCGTGCAGATGGATCGCCGCGCGCAGGCGGTGAGTTTCCGGACGTCCGAATATCCGGCGTTCCCGACCGACATGCAGGCGCAGTTCATGGCGCTGAACTGCATTGCACAAGGCGCGTCGCAGGTCGTCGAGACGATCTTCGAGAACCGCTTCATGCACGTGCAGGAATTGACGCGTCTGGGCGCGAATATCGGCATCGAAGGCAACACGGCGCGCATTTCGGGCGTCGAGCGCCTGTCCGGTGCGCATGTCATGGCCACCGACCTGCGTGCGTCCGCCAGCCTGATCGTCGCGGGGCTGACGGCCGATGGCCGCACGATCGTCGACCGTATTCATCACCTCGATCGCGGCTATCATCGTATCGAGGCCAAGTTGTGCGCCGTGGGCGCGCGAATCCGGCGTGTCGAAGCACGCCAGGGAGAGATTGCATGAGTTCCGCCAAGTCGGCTACGTCGGCCAAGCCGCTAGCCCAACCGTTGACGCTGGCGCTCTCGAAAGGGCGTATCTTTACGGAGACGCTGCCGTTGCTGGCAGCCGCCGGCATCGAAGTCACGGAAGACCCGGAGACCTCGCGCAAGCTGATTCTGCCGACGACCGATCCGAACCTGCGAGTCATCATCGTGCGAGCGACGGACGTGCCGACGTACGTGCAGTACGGCGCGGCCGACTTTGGCGTGGCGGGCAAGGACGTGCTCATCGAGCACGGCGGCGGCGGTCTGTACCAGCCGATCGATTTGAACATTGCGCGTTGCCGCATGTCTGTGGCTGTACCGAACGGCTTCGATTATGCCAACGCGGTACGTCAGGGCGCGCGCCTGCGGGTGGCGACCAAGTACGTGCATGTGGCGCGTGAGCACTTCGCGGCGAAGGGCGTGCACGTCGACCTGATCAAGCTGTACGGCTCGATGGAGCTGGGCCCGCTCGTGGGTCTGGCCGACGCGATCGTCGATCTGGTGAGCACCGGCGGCACGCTGCGGGCCAACAATCTGGTGGAAGTGGAAGAGATCATGGACATCTCGTCCCGCCTCGTGATCAATCAGGCTGCGCTCAAGTTGAAGCGCGAGTCGTTGCAGCCTATTCTGGATGCCTTCGAGCAGGCGTCCCGGCAAACAGCATGAAACTCGACATTCGCAAACTCGATTCGACCGCCGAAGGCTTCGCGAAGCAGTTGCGCGACGTGCTCGCGTTCGAGGCGAGCGAAGACGCCGCCATCGACCGTGCGGCCGCTGAAATCCTCGCTGATGTGAAGACCCGCGGTGACGCGGCCGTCATCGAATACACCAACAAGTTCGACCGTCTGAGCGCGCCTGACATGGCGGCGCTGGAGCTGCCGGCCGACGTGCTGGCCGCCGCGCTCGAGAGTCTCGAGCCGAAGCGTCGCGCAGCCCTCGAAGCCGCGGCGGCGCGCGTGCGTGCCTATCACGAGAAGCAGCGCATCGAATGCGGCAGCCATAGCTGGCAGTACACCGAGTCCGACGGCACGGTGCTGGGCCAGAAGGTCACGCCGCTCGATCGCGTTGGCATCTACGTGCCGGGCGGCAAGGCGGCGTACCCGTCTTCCGTGCTGATGAATGCGATTCCGGCGCGCGTGGCCGGCGTCAAGGAAATCGTCATGGTCGTGCCCACGCCGGATGGCGTGCAGAACCCGCTGGTGCTCGCTGCGGCGCACATCGCCGGGGTGGACCGCGTGTTCACCATCGGTGGCGCGCAGGCGGTCGGCGCGCTGGCGTACGGCACCGCGACGGTGCCGGCGGTGGACAAGATCGTCGGGCCGGGCAATGCCTTCGTGGCCGCCGCCAAGCGCCGTGTGTTCGGTACCGTCGGTATCGACATGATCGCCGGTCCGTCGGAAATTCTCGTGATCTGCGACGGCTCGACGGACCCCGACTGGGTCGCGATGGACCTGTTCTCGCAAGCCGAGCACGACGAACTCGCGCAGTCGATCCTGCTGTGCCCCGACGCCGATTACATCGCCCGCGTGTACGCCTCGCTGGAGCGTCAGATCGACGACATGCCGCGTCGCGACGTGATCGCCGCATCGCTGCAAGGCCGTGGCGCGCTCGTGAAGGTGCGCGATATGGCGGAAGCCTGCGAGATCGCCAACGTGATCGCTCCCGAGCACCTCGAAATCTCCGCCGAGACGCCGCAGCAGTGGGGCGACAAGATCCGCCACGCCGGTGCGATCTTCCTCGGCAAGTTCACGAGCGAAAGCCTGGGCGACTACTGTGCTGGTCCGAACCACGTGCTGCCGACGTCGCGTACCGCGCGTTTCTCGTCGCCGCTGGGTGTGTACGACTTCATCAAGCGTTCGAGCCTCATCGAAGTGAGCGAGGGCGGTGCCCGCATGCTCGGCGAGATCGCGGCCGAACTGGCGTACGGCGAAGGCCTGCAAGCGCACGCGCGCAGTGCCGAATACCGTCTGCATCACGAGTCCTGACATGCGCGACGACGCCCTGCGGCCCGCGTATTGTCAATCGACGCCGGCCACGGCCCGGCGTCGGACCCGCGCAAACGCCCCCCTTTCCCTGTTGTTGCTGCCGCTGCCAGCCCGCTTGATGCGGGCTGTGCTGCGCGCTGTCGTGTCCATCGTTGGCCTGTTCGGCTTCGGACTGGCTGCCAGCACGGCCGCGCATGCGGCCGGTAATTACTGTCAGCACGCCACGTTCGAAGGCGCCTCCGTCGAGAAGATGACGGTGTGCGTGCGACGTCAGGCGTTCGATAACGACGTCTACGTGCTGCGGCTGGACGGCAAGACCGCGTTGCGCGGCACCGACGACGAGGTCGCGCACGGCGTGTTCGGACGTGTAGGCAACCGACTCGTCGCCATGCGTTGCGAAGCCGAGGAGTCTCGGACCCGGGTGAGCCCGGCCGTGGCGCAGGCGCTGTCCTGGCAGACGGGCGTGCGCGTGCAGCGTATTACCGATGCCCTCGGCAGCGTTGAGACCGGTCGGCGCTGTACCGTCAAGATCGACGGTGCGGACGCCGGGTTGCTCACGTTCGCCTTCAACTGACCCTCACCTTCGGCCAACGTCATTCCCTCACACTCATCGCCATGTCCGTCAGCCAAGTGATCCGCCCCGATGTGCTCGCCATGAGCACGTACCCCGTGCCCGATGCCAGCGGCTTCCTCAAGCTCGACGCCATGGAGAATCCCTACGGCCTGCCCGATGCGCTGCGCATCGCGCTGGGGCAGCGGCTGGCCGACGTGGCGCTCAACCGCTACCCGGCGCCTCGCCCGCAGGCACTGCTGGAGAAGCTTGCCCGCACGATGCGCGTGCCGGCCGGGGCGAAGCTGCTGCTGGGCAATGGCTCGGACGAAATCATCAGCATGATCGCCATGGCGACGGCGCGCCCGGGCGCGGCGGTCATCGCGCCGATGCCGGGGTTCGTGATGTACGAGATGTCGTCGCGCTTTGCGGGCATCGAGTTTGTCGGCGTGCCGCTGCGTCCCGATTTCTCGCTCGATATGCCGGCGATGCTGAATGCGATCGCGGCGCATCCGGGCGCGGTGGTGTATCTGGCGTATCCGAACAACCCGACGGGCAACCTGTTCGCCGACGCGGATATCGAGACGCTGGTGCGTGCCGCCGGCAATGGGCTCGTGGTGATCGACGAGGCCTACCAGCCGTTCGCCGGCAAGACGTGGATGCCGCGCGTGATGGAATTCCCGAACCTGCTGGTCATGCGCACCGTCTCGAAGCTCGGCCTGGCGGGCATCCGTCTGGGTTATGTCGCAGGCAGCGTCGAGTGGCTGGACCAGCTCGACAAGGTGCGTCCGCCCTATAACGTCAACGTGTTGACGCAGGCGTGCGCCGAATTCATGCTCGATCATCTCGACGTGCTCGACGCCCAGGCGGCCGAATTGCGCACTGAGCGCACGCGGCTGGCGGCTGCTGTGGCGGCGCTGCCGGGGGTGACGGTGTTCCCCAGCGACGCCAATTTCCTGCTGGTGCGTGTGCCGGAAGCCGACAAAACCCACGCTGGCCTGCTCGCGCACAAGGTGTTGATCAAAAACGTGGGTAAAATGCACGTATTGCTGGCCAATTGCCTCAGATTGACGGTCGGCACCCCCACGGAGAATGCAGCCATGGTCAGCGCCCTGGCGGCATCGCTCTAACAAGCTATACGACGAGAACTCACCATCATGCGCATTGCGGAAGTCGTTCGCGATACCAGCGAAACGCAAATACGCGTCAAGATCGACCTGGACGGCACCGGCCGTAAGACCCTCGATACCGGCGTGCCGTTTCTGGACCACATGCTCGACCAGATCGCGCGCCACGGCCTCATCGATATGGATATCGAGGCCAAGGGCGATACCTACATCGACGACCACCATACGGTGGAAGACGTCGGTATCACGCTGGGCATGGCAGTTGCCAAGGCCATCGGCGACAAGAAGGGTATCGTGCGCTACGGCCATAGCTACGTGCCGCTCGACGAAGCGCTCTCGCGCGTGGTGATCGACTTCTCGGGTCGTCCGGGCCTCGAATTCCATGTGCCTTTCACGCGCGCTCGCGTGGGCAACTTCGACGTCGACCTGCTCATCGAATTTTTCCGCGGCTTCGTGAATCACGCGGGCGTCACGCTCCATATCGACAACCTGCGCGGCATCAACGCCCATCACCAGTGCGAAACGGTGTTCAAGGCGTTCGGTCGCGCATTGCGCATGGCGGTCGAGATCGATCCGCGTGCGGCGGGTGTCGTGCCGTCCACGAAGGGTAGCCTCTGAAAGTTGCCAAAGGTCTGTGAGCGGTTCGTGATGCCAGCCTGAGCGGCGTCACGCGCCGGATAGCCCGCCGGCCGAAAGTCCGGTGCCCCTGCGAAGATTCATCGACCGGCCGGACGCCGGTGATCGTGCCCCATGCGCTCCGGATCGTCCGGTGGCCTCCTATGACGCTCGACGCCTTCAAGTTCTTCATCTCGCTGCTGGCGCTGATCAACCCGCTTGGGGCGATCCCGCTGTTCATCAGCCTGACGTCCGCGCAGACGCGCGAAGAGAAGCGCCATACGATCAAGGTCGCGGCGATTGCCGTGGCGCTGGTGGTCGCGGGGTCGGGCCTGTTCGGCGAGGCGATCATTCGCTTCTTCGGCATCTCGATTGCGTCGCTGGAAGTCGGTGGCGGCGTCATCATGTTGCTCATGGCGGTGAACATGATCAACGCGCAGACGGGCAACACCCGGGCGACGGCGGAAGAGCGTCATGAAGCGGAGGAGCGGCCGAACATCGCCGTGGTGCCGCTCGCGATCCCGCTGCTGACCGGTCCGGGCACGATCAGTACCGTGATCATCTACTCGGGACGCGCGCACGGCTGGGCGCAGATTCTGGCGCTCATGGCGATCGGCGTGGGTGTCGGGGCGGTGTGCTGGGTGGCGTTGCGCAGTGCGAGCCGGATCGAAGGCTGGCTCGGGCGCACGGGCATCAACATCGGCACGCGTCTGATGGGGTTGATCCTCTCGGCGCTGGCCGTGGAATTCATTATCGATGGTTTGAAAATACTGCTGCCGGGTTTGAGATGAATAAGATTGCGATTGTCGACTACGGAATGGGCAACCTGCGCTCGGTCTATCAGGCGCTGCGGGCCGCAGCCCCCGAGGCCGACGTGAGCATCAGCAGCGACGCCGCCGAGATTCGCGCTGCCGACCGCGTGGTGCTGCCGGGTCAGGGCGCGATGCGCGACTGCATGGGCTGCCTGAACGAATCGGGTCTGCGCGAGGCGGTCGTCGAGGCCGCCGCCACCAAGCCGATGTTCGGCGTGTGCGTGGGCGAGCAGATGCTGTTCGACATGTCGGACGAGGGCAACACGCCCGCGCTCGGCCTGCTGCCGGGGCGCGTGGTGCGTTTCGACCTCGAGGGCCAGGTGCAGGACGACGGCTCGCGCTTCAAGGTGCCGCAGATGGGCTGGAACCGTGTGCGCCAGACGCAGGGCGGTCACCCGATCTGGGCCGGCGTGCCCGACGACAGCTACTTCTACTTCGTGCACAGCTACTACGTTGTGCCCGCCAAGCCCGAACTGACGGCCGGCGAGACGGTCTATGGAGTGCCCTTTACCTGTGCTGTGGCCCAAGATAATATCTTCGCCACTCAGTTTCACCCGGAAAAGAGCGCCCAGGCCGGCCTTGCGCTTTATCGCAATTTTGCGCAGTGGAAGCCCTGATGAAGTCCCGTGCGGTATGGCGGCTCCCGGTTTCCTCCCAGAGCGTGCTCTCCATCACGGCTTATACTGTGTCATGTTGATGAACCCGATCCCGATGCGCCGTTGTCCGGCAAGACCGGGGTCGGTTTTGTGTTGTCCGCGTACTTCGCGAATCCCTTTTACTTCCCACTAGCGACGTTTCACGATTGCCTATGCTGCTCATCCCGGCCATCGACCTTAAAGACGGTCAATGTGTTCGCCTTAAACAAGGCGACATGGATCAAGCCACCGTATTCTCGGAGGACCCCGCCGCCATGGCCCGACATTGGGTCGATCAGGGCGCGCGCCGTCTCCATCTGGTGGACTTGAACGGCGCATTTGCTGGCAAGCCGCGTAACGAAGCGGCCATCCGCGCCATCATTCAGGAAGTGGGCGCCGACATCCCAGTGCAACTGGGCGGCGGCATTCGTGACCTGGGTACCATCGAGCGCTACCTCGACGACGGTCTGTCGTACGTCATCATCGGTACGGCGGCGGTGAAGAACCCGGGCTTCCTGCGCGATGCGTGCAGCGCGTTCGGCGGCCACATCATCGTCGGCCTCGACGCCAAGGACGGCAAGGTCGCCACCGACGGCTGGAGCAAGCTCACCGGCCACGAAGTCGTGGATCTGGCGCGCAAGTTCGAGGATTACGGCGTCGAGTCGATCATCTACACCGACATTGGCCGCGACGGCATGCTCCAGGGCATCAACATCGACGCGACCGTGCGCCTCGCGCAGGCCGTGACGGTGCCGGTGATCGCCAGCGGCGGCCTGTCGAATCTGGGCGATATCGATGCCCTTTGCAAGGTCGAAAGTGAAGGCGTCGAAGGCGTCATCTGCGGCCGTGCCATCTACTCGGGCGATCTGAATTTCTCGTCGGCGCAAACGCGTGCAGACGAGCTTTCCGAAGGAGCGGCATAAGCGAGACGACGGCTTGTGCCGTCTCGCTTGCCAACATCATGGCTCTCGCTAAACGCATCATCCCGTGTCTGGACGTGACGGCCGGCCGCGTGGTCAAGGGCGTCAACTTCGTCGAACTTCGCGACGCGGGCGACCCCGTCGAGATCGCCCGCCGTTATGACGAGCAGGGCGCTGACGAACTGACGTTCCTCGACATCACCGCGACCTCCGACGGACGCGACCTCATCTTGCCGATCATCGAAGCGGTGGCCTCGCAGGTCTTCATCCCGCTGACGGTGGGCGGCGGCGTGCGCGAAGTGGCGGACGTGCGACGTCTGCTCAACGCGGGTGCCGACAAGGTCAGCATGAACTCGTCGGCGGTGGCGAACCCGCAACTGGTGGCCGACGCGGCTGCCAAGTACGGCTCGCAATGCATCGTCGTCGCGATCGACGCCAAGCGTGTCTCGGCCGACGGCGAAGCGCCGCGCTGGGAAGTCTTCACGCACGGCGGGCGCAAGAACACGGGCCTGGACGCCGTGGCCTGGGCGAAGCAGATCGAGGCGCTGGGCGCCG
This sequence comes from Pandoraea sp. ISTKB, assembly GCF_001721285.1. Taxonomy (NCBI): domain Bacteria; kingdom Pseudomonadati; phylum Pseudomonadota; class Betaproteobacteria; order Burkholderiales; family Burkholderiaceae; genus Pandoraea; species Pandoraea sp. ISTKB. The sequence continues at coordinate 27,558 of NZ_MAOS01000033.1, read as the reverse complement.
GTGAGATCCTGCTCACGAGCATGGATCGCGACGGTACCAAGAGCGGCTTTGATCTGGCGCTTACGCGTGCGGTGTCCGATGCCGTGAGCATTCCCGTGATCGCCTCGGGCGGCGTGGGATCGCTGGCCGATCTGGCTAACGGTGTGACCGAAGGCCATGCGGACGCCGTGCTCGCTGCGAGCATCTTCCACTACGGTGAGCACACGGTCGGCGAAGCGAAGCGCTTCATGGCCGACAAGGGCATTTCGGTACGCCTCTGAACGGAAATCGACGCATCATGACCCAGGATTGGCTGAACAAGGTAAGTTGGGACGCGCAGGGCCTCGTGCCCGTGATCGCGCAGGAAGTCGGCAGCAACGACGTGTTGATGTTCGCCTGGATGAACCGGGAAGCGCTGGCGCGCACGGTGGAACTTGGCGAAGCCGTCTATTACTCGCGCTCGCGCAAGCGTCTGTGGCACAAGGGCGAAGAGTCGGGCCACGTGCAGAAGGTGCACGAGATCCGTCTCGATTGCGATGAAGACGTGGTGCTGCTCAAGGTGACGCAGAACGACGGGATCGCGTGCCACACCGGCCGTCATTCCTGCTTCTTCCAGAAGTTCGAGGGCAACGTCGAGGAAGGTCAGTGGACCACCGTCGAGCCGGTGCTCAAGGACCCCAGCAAGATCTACGACAAGTGAGCACCATGAACGATACGCTCGAACGTGTTGCCGAAGTGATCGCCTCGCGCCGCGGCGGCGATCCGGACAAGTCGTACGTTGCCCGTCTGTTCCACAAGGGCGACGACGCCATTTGCAAGAAGATCGGCGAAGAGGCCACGGAAGTCGTGCTCGCGGCCAAGGACATCCGCATTGGCGGAGCCGACGATCTGCGCCAGAAGCTGGTCAGCGAAACTGCCGATCTGTGGTTTCACTGCATGGTGCTGCTCGCGCATCACGACCTGAGCCCGAACGAAGTGCTCGCCGAGCTGGCGCGCCGCGAAGGATTGTCGGGACTTGTCGAGAAAGCACAACGCGGTACGCGCGGCGAACACGCGGACTGATTCTGCGGTTTTGCCGGCGACATTTTCATCTGTCCGACACTGCTGCCCCCGACCGTTTCGTGACGTCGGGGCGCGCAGGCTCTCAGTAGGAGGCGCTTCATGAACGATCCGCATAGCCCCGGCTCGTCCGGCTCCCCCGGCAGCCCGGACCATCCCTATACCCCCTATACCTCTCAACCGCCCAATATCGTGAATGCGCCTACCGAGGAGCAGGAGCGTGCGATGCGCAAGCTCACGCACGTGCTCTACGCGCTCTATGCCTTGTTCTGGCTCACGGGCGGTGTGACGGCCATCGTGGCCATCATCATCAACTACATCAAGCGCGACGACGCGGTCGGCACGCTTTACGCCTCCCACTTCACGTGGCAGATCCGCACCTTCTGGTGGTCGGTGGTCTGGGGCGTGATCGGTTTCGCGCTGGCGTTCGTGCTTGTCGGCTTTGCGATTCTCTGGGCGTTGCTCATCTGGACGCTGTACCGGATCGTCAAGGGCTGGCTCTATCTGAACGACGGCAAACCCATGTATGTGAAGCGCGTCTGACGACAGGGCGGCGCTTCGATCCCACGCAAAGTACAAAGAGCCATAGAGGACGACACACGCATGACGCACGACAACTGTATCTTCTGCAAAATCGTCGCCGGGCAGATCCCGAGCGCTCAGGTCTACGCCGACGACGATGTCGTGGTGTTCAAGGACATCAATCCGGCGGCGGACCTGCATTTGCTGATGGTGCCGCGCAAGCACATCGCGACGTTGCAGGACTGCCAGCCGGAAGATCAGGCGCTGCTGGGCAAGATGATGCTGCTCGCGCCGAAGCTGGCGGCGGAGCAGGGATATCGCTTCGACGGCGATGCGTCGAACATCGAGGGCAACGGGTTTCGCGTCGTGATGAACACCGGGCCCGGCGGCGGCCAGGAGGTTTATCATCTCCACATGCATATCCTGGCCGGACCGCGGCCGTGGAAGCGCATGTAAGCGCGTATAAAAGACGGGTTTTCCGGGAATAACGTGACATCTTGCCGCGTTATATGCCGGGAACGTGCAACGCTCCCGCATCGGGAAAGGTTTCACGAAACATTTATTTCTACCCGGCGCCGTGCCCGGTTACGATGCTGGACGTGACGTGTGATGTGCCACAATGGGGCACGTAATCGCGAAACACGGGGCAAACACAGCGCCACTGCGTGGCAGGCCATGAGGTCGTCAGCAGTCGCGCTCGATAAAACCTCGCCGCGAAGCGGCAGAGGTCAGCAAACGCAAGGAGAGTGGTCATGGGTTCGTTGAGTATTTGGCACTGGCTGATCGTGCTGGTGATCGTGATGATGGTTTTCGGCACCAAGAAGCTGCGTAACATCGGCAGCGACCTCGGTGGCGCAGTCAAGGGCTTCAAGGATGGCATGAAGGAAGGCGAAGGCGCCCCCGGTGCCAAGGAAGACCCGGCGGCTGCCAAGGAACTGCGCGATTCGACCACCATCGACGTGCAGGCCAAGGACGCGAGCAATCACAAGCAAGGCTAAGCCGGCGTCGACATGATCGATCTCGGTCTTTCCAAACTGATGTTGATCGGCGTGGTTGCGCTGGTCGTGATCGGTCCTGAGCGTCTGCCCAAGGTCGCTCGTACGGCGGGCGCGCTCTTCGGGCGCGCGCAACGCTACATCAACGACGTGAAGGCGGAAGTGAGCCGCGAGATGGAACTCGACGAGTTGCGCAACATGCGCACCCAGTTCGAGGACGCGGCCCGCAGCGCTCAAAACACCGTTCAGAAGCAGTTGCATGAGCAGGAGGCGTCGCTTAACGATGCCTGGGCAAGTGCGACCGGCACGTCCTCCGGCGAAATCGCCGGTGGCGGCACCGATGCGGCGACCGGGTATTCCGACAGCTATCTCGCCGAACCGGTGGTGACGTCGAGCATTCGCGCGTCGACCAAGCGCCGCAACTGGCGCGTGCGCCGGGCTGCTACGCCCATCTGGTTCAAGCAGGCGAGCACTACGCGTACGCGCGTACAGTCGGGGGCGGCACGCGTGGCGCGTCATACACCGGCCAAGCTGCGCCGGCCCGTCAAGTTCTTCTGAGGGATCACGAGGCCTTCCGAGACCTGCCGAGAGCCCCGCGAGCTTCCGAGTTAAACCGCCCGAACTTCCCGCCATCTGGCCCTGTGCCGGCTTCATTCCTGGATAAGTCGACGTGAGCGACGAGAAACAAATCCCCGACGGGGGCGCCGAAGAGACCTTCATCTCGCACCTGATCGAGCTGCGCAACCGCATCATTCGTGCGGGTACGGCGGTGATCGTGGTGTTCCTTTCGCTGGTCTACTGGGCACCGGACATCTTCCGGCTGCTTGCCCGTCCGCTCACGCAGTCGCTGCCGGCCGACGGCAAGCTGATCGTCACCGACATCACCGGTTCGTTCTTCGTCCCGATGAAGGTCACGCTGATGGTCGCGTTCGTGATCGCGCTGCCGATCGTGCTGTATCAGATCTGGGCGTTCATCGCGCCGGGCCTGTATCAGCATGAGAAGAAGCTGGTGATGCCGCTGGTCGTGAGCAGCTACACGCTGTTTCTGATCGGCATGGCGTTCGCGTACTTCCTCGTCTTCCCGACGGTGTTCCACTTCATCGCGCATTACAACCAGCCGTTGGGCGCGGAGATGAACACCGATATCGACAATTACCTGAGTTTTGTCCTCACGATGTTCATGGCGTTCGGCGTCACGTTCGAGGTGCCGGTGGTCGTCGTGGTGCTCGCGCGCATGGGCGTGGTGAGTATCGAAAAGCTCAAGCAGATTCGCCCGTACGTGGTGGTCGGGGCGTTCGTGCTCGCGGCCGTGGTGACGCCGCCGGACATCCTCTCGCAACTGTTGCTCGCTGTGCCGCTGTGTATCCTTTACGAACTCGGCCTGATTGCTGCCCGTTTGTTCGTCAAGCAAGGACAGCAGCCGCAGAGCGGTGAGAAGAGCGATAGCGAAGGGAACGGGGAAGCTACGTCGTAATCGTCCGATCGGACGGTAGTGCAGCAGGGCAGTTTCCCAACCAGCATCGACACAAAAAGCACGGGTATCGCCCCGTGCTTTTTTGTTGTCCGCAGATACTGACGCACGACGCACGACGCACAGCTCCGGGCGCCTGTCACCGGCGTGCCGATTCGTGGATGGCGGTCGGCAGTCGTTCGGCAAAGACGTCACGGCACGCGTCCACGGGCGTTCAAACGAAAACGGCCGCGCCGAAGCGCAGCCGTTTAGTCTTTCAGCGGGGCAGTCGCCCCGACGCCGGACATCGGTCCGGGCGTCGCGCCGATCAGTCGGCGTTGTTTTCGTCGCTGCCGTCGTCGTCGTCTTGTACCGCGCGCTTGGGCGGGGGCGGACGCTTGCCGATCGTCACCGTCAGGTCCAGCTCCTTCTTCTTGCGCGTGACATGCAGCTTGGCCTGCGCGCCCGGCTTGATCTGGGCGATGACGTTGAGCAGTTCGGTCGTGTCGCGAATCGACTCGTCGTTCACCTTCGTCAGGATATCGCCCGGCTGAACGCCCGCCTTGTCGGCCGGGCCGCCTTGCACGACACCCGCGATGATGACGCCCGAATCCTGCTGAAGCCCGAACGACTCGGCGATATCGGACGTGATGTCCTGCGGCTCGACCCCGACCCAGCCGCGCGTGACGCCGCCGGTCGTGATGATGCTTTCGAGCACCGAGCGGGCCGTCGACACGGGAATCGCGAAGCCAATGCCCATATTGCCGCCGCTACGCGAGTAAATGGCCGTGTTGATACCCAGCAGGTTGCCGTTCACGTCCACCAGCGCACCGCCCGAATTGCCGGGGTTGATCGCGGCATCCGTCTGAATGAAGTTCTCGAACGTGCTGATGTCGAGGTGATTACGCCCCAGCGCGCTGATGATGCCCATCGTGACTGTCTGACCGACGCCGAACGGGTTGCCGATGGCGAGCACTACATCGCCGACGCGCACCTGATCCATTCTGCCGAGCGTGATGGCGGGCAGGTTGTCGAGCGTGATCTTGAGCACGGCCAGATCGGTCTCGGGGTCGCTGCCGACCAGCTTGGCGCGGGCCTTGCGACCGTCGGCGAGGGCGACTTCGATCTCGTCGGCGCCGTCCACCACGTGGTGATTCGTGAGAATATAGCCCTCGCTGCTCACGATCACGCCGGAACCGAGACTCGACACCGGGTCCTGACGCACCGTGCCGCCGCCGTCGCCGAAGAAATAGCGGAACAGCGGATCATCGAGGCGCGGATCGCGATTCTGCTTTTGTTCCTTGCTGGAAAAAATGCTGACGACCGCAGGCATGGCCTTTTGCGCGCCGTCGGCGTACGAGCCGGTCGCCGGCTTGTCGGACAGGCTTGGTGCGACTTCCTGCAAGGCGATGATCGGATTGGCCAGTTGCTTGCCGAACGAACCCTGGCGTTGCAGCCACTGAGGCTTGAGAGTGGCGATGATGAAGAGCAACGCAAGCAGCACGGTGACCGCTTGCGCGAACAGTAGCCAGAAGCGTCTGAGCATGAAAGAGCGAGACCTTATATGAATCGTGTTGAACTCGAATTGTATCTGAACGATACCCTGCAAATCGCGCAATTTCGCGATTACTGCCCCAACGGCCTACAGGTCGAAGGGCGCGACCAGATCCAGAAGATCGCCACCGGTGTGACCGCCAGTCTGGCCTTTCTCGAGGCCGCGCGCGACTGGGGTGCCGATGCCGTCCTCGTTCATCACGGTTATTTCTGGAAGAACGAAGATGCCCGCATTACCGGGATGAAACGCAAGCGTCTCGGGCTGCTGATCGGTCACGACATCAACCTGTTCGCTTTCCACCTGCCGCTCGACGCGCATCCCGAACTGGGCAATAACGCACAACTCGGTAAATTGCTGGGGTTTGCCGATGATGGCGGCCGCTTTGGCCCCGATCAACTCGGATGGCTCGGCACGCCGGCGCGACCGACGACGCTGGCGGCCCTTGCCGCTCACGTCGACCAGCAATTGGGACGCAAGCCGCTGATGCTGGGCGATCCGGGGCGCGAAATTCGCCGTGTGGCGTGGTGCACCGGCGGGGCGCAAGGCTTCTTCGAAGCGGCGATTGCTGCCGGGGCGGACGTGTATATCAGCGGTGAAGTGTCCGAGCCGACGCAACATCTCGCGCTGGAGAGCGGCGTGGGATATCTCGCGGCGGGCCATCACGCGACCGAGCGCGGCGGCGCCAGGGCCGTTGGCGAGCACCTGGCCGGGCGGTTCGGCCTCGAACATCGCTTCTTCGATATGCCGAACCCGGCCTGACAGCGCCGCTCGCCGCAGAGGTAGCCCCGCGAGTGATCTGCAGAGACTTCTGGCGGGAGCCGACGGCAAGGGCGGCCAGCATGCCGCCGACCGTCCCCATGCGACGCCTGATGCCCGAGCTTTACCCGTTCTGCTTCTTGAGGCTGTCGCGGATTTCGCGCAGCAGAACGATGTCTTCCGGCGTCGGGGCCGGGGCGGCCGCGGCTTCCGGCGCCGGGCGCTTGAGGCGGTTGATCTGCTTGACCATCAGGAAGATGATGAACGCCAGAATCAGGAAGTTCAGGGCCACGGTGATGAAGTTGCCGTACCCGAATACCGCCACGCCGGCTTTGGTGAGGTCGGCGTAAGACGTCGGATTCCCCTTGAAGTCCGGCGGGATCGCGCCCAGCAGGATGAACTTGCTGGAGAAGTCCAGCCCGCCGAAGATCGCACCGACGATCGGCATGATCAGGTCCTTGACCACCGAATCGACGATCTTGCCGAACGCGCCGCCGATGATCACACCGACGGCCAGGTCGACCACGTTGCCCTTGACGGCAAATTCCTTGAATTCCGACATGAAGCTCATGCCATTCCTCCGCTGTTTTTGATGAATGGCCGGGGGGAGCATCGCTGCACCAGCCATCACGAATTGGCATTGATTTGACCGGTAATCTCATGCGGGTCTCGGGATGACGGCATCGCCGACGTCGATCAAAACGTCCATCAATGTCACGCGATTGCCACAGGCCACGCACGATGTCACCGGGGCGAGACAAGGAAAATGATGACTAAATGTCGTGCACGCGTCAACGAAAGCGGCGATCATAGCGGTTCTCGTGCAGCATCCCAGAAGCGAAACCCCGGGTGGGCGGTAGCCACCCGCAGGGTACGTTAATCCTTTGAAAATACGCGAAAACCACTAGGAGACTGGGGCGTTTTGCCGTTGTTTCAGGCATTTACGCTCGCGTATGATTTAAGGTTGACGGAAATACAAATTCAACCGTGTGGGGCTTGTGATGAGTGACAATCAAGAAAAGGCCGTCGACAGTAGCCGCCGGAATCTGTTGATTGCAACGTCCGTAGCTGGAGGCGTGGGCGGCGTTGCAACGTTGGTTCCTTTCGTCAGTTCCCTCGAACCCTCGGAGCGCGCCAAGGCTGGCGGAGCACCCGTCGAAGCCGATATCAGCGGCCTGAAGCCCGGCGAGAAGATGACCGTGGCCTGGCGGGGACTTCCCGTCTGGATCGTGCGTCGTACCCCGGACGAAATGGCTTCGCTGTCCAAAGTGACGGCTGAGCTGGCCGATCCGGACTCCAAGGAAACCTTCAGCTTCCCGATGCCCGAGTACGCGAAGAACGAATTTCGCACGCGGATCGAGCATAAGGACCTGCTGGTGGTCATCGGCGTTTGCACCCATCTGGGCTGCATCCCCTCCGGCCCTTATCAGGCAAAGACCATCCCTGCGCTGGGCAACGATCCCGGTTTCCTCTGCCCGTGCCACGGCTCGACCTACGACATGTCCGGGCGCGTCTACAAAAACAAGCCGGCGCCAAAGAATCTCGACGTTCCTCGTTTCATGTTCGTGAACGACACCAAGATCGTGATCGGTAAAGACGAAAAAGGAGAAGCGTAATCATGGCCGCCGACAAACAGGTCGACACGACGGGCTTGCTGGGCTGGATCGATCGCCGGTTTCCGCTCACACAGCTCTGGAAGGACCACGCGTCCGAGTATTACGCCCCCAAGAACTTCAATTTCTGGTACTTCTTCGGCTCGCTGGCCATGCTGGTGCTGGTGATCCAGATCCTCACTGGCATCTTTCTGGTGATGAACTACAAGCCCGACGCCAACCTCGCGTTCGCGTCGGTCGAGTACATCATGCGCGAAGTCCCGTGGGGCTGGCTGATCCGTTACATGCACTCGACGGGCGCCTCGATGTTCTTCGTTGTGGTGTATCTGCACATGTTCCGGGGGTTGCTGTACGGGTCGTACCGCAAGCCGCGCGAGCTGGTGTGGGTGTTCGGCTGTCTGATCTTCCTGTGCCTGATGGCAGAAGCGTTCATGGGCTATCTGCTGCCGTGGGGCCAGATGTCGTACTGGGGCGCGCAGGTGATCGTGAACCTGTTCTCGGCCATCCCGTTCATCGGCCCGGACCTGTCGCTGTGGATTCGCGGCGACTACGTCGTCTCCGACGCCACGCTCAACCGCTTCTTCGCGTTCCACGTGATCGCGATCCCGCTGGTGCTCATCGGGCTGATCGTTGCGCACATCATCGCGCTGCACGAAGTCGGCTCGAATAACCCGGACGGCATCGAGATCAAGGACAAGAAGGACGCCAACGGCCGCCCGCTCGACGGCATTCCGTTCCACCCGTATTACACGGTGCACGACATCATGGGCGTGGGCGTGTTCCTGATGGTGTTCTCGGCCATCGTGTTCTTCGCGCCGACGATGGGGGGGTACTTCCTCGAAGCCAACAACTTCATCCCGTCCGACCCGCTCAAGACCCCACCGCACATCGCTCCGGTGTGGTATTTCACGCCGTTCTACTCGATGCTGCGGGCCACGACGGACGATTTCAAGCATCTGCTGATGGGTATCGCCGTGCTCGTGACGGCGGTCTGGTGGATCAAGGGGCGCGCGGCCGTGACGACCAAAGTGGCGGCGTCCGGCGGTGTGGTCCTGTTGCTGGTGTTCATGTTCCTGACGGAAGCCAAGTTCTGGGGCGTGGTGGTGATGGGCGGCGCCGTGGTGACGCTGTTCTTCCTGCCGTGGCTGGACCATAGCCCGGTGAAGTCGATCCGTTATCGTCCGGGCTTCCACAAGGTGTTGCTGGGTATTCTCGTCGTCATTTTCGCGGTGCTGGGCTATCTGGGGATCCAGGAGCCGACGCCCGTGAAGACCGCCATCTCGCAGGTCGGCGCGCTGTACTACTTCGGATTCTTCTGGCTGATGCCGCTGTGGAGCAAGCGCGGCACCTTCAAGCCGGTGCCGGAGCGCGTGACCTTCGCGGCGCATTGAGCGCACTCAAACGACGACTAGGGATATCAAGATGAGAAAACTGTTGCTTATCCTGGCGCTCCTGAGTGGCTTCACGGCGCCGGCCATGGCTGAAGAAGGTGGGGCGCTGGACACTGCGCCCAATCGCATCGACGATCTGGCATCGCTGCAAAGGGGCGCCAAGCTGTTCGTGAATTACTGCCTGAACTGCCACTCGGCGGCGTCGATGCGGTATTCGCGTCTCAAGGATCTGGGGCTTTCGGAAGCGGAGATCAAGAACAATCTCCTTTTTACGACGGACAAGATCGGTGAAACGATGACCGTGGCCATGCGCGCGGCGGACGCCAAGGACTGGTTTGGTTCGGCGCCGCCGGACCTGTCGGTCGAGGCCCGGGCACGCGGCACGGACTGGCTGTACACCTACTTGCGTACCTTCTACCGGGACGATTCCCGTCCGACGGGCTGGAACAACCTGGCGTTTCCCAATGTGGGCATGCCGAACCCGTTCTGGCAGTTGCAGGGACAGCGGGGTTTGAAGCACGCGGAGGGCGCGGAGCATGGTCCGGCGCAGTTCGTCCAGATCACTCAAGGGACGATGAAACCAGTGGAATTTGATTCTGCTATGGCGGATTTGGTATCTTATCTGGATTGGATGTCGGAACCGGCGCAGCGAACGCGCCGGCAGTTGGGTGTCTGGGTTCTGTTGTTCCTGGGACTCTTTACGGTACTTGCCTGGCGCCTGAATTCGGCCTATTGGAAGGACGTGAAGTAAAATAACGTCTGTACGACGGGGCCAGGGTTTGGGAAGCGTCGGTTTCCCGCCCCGGCCCCGTTGGTTTTTAAGGAAGACGCGCTATGATGGTTTTGTACTCGGGCACGACGTGCCCCTTCTCCCAGCGTTGCCGGCTGGTTCTGTTCGAAAAGGGCATGGATTTCGAAATCCGTGACGTCGATCTGTTCAACAAGCCGGAAGACATTGCGGTGATGAACCCGTACGGTCAGGTGCCGATCCTTGTGGAGCGCGACCTGATTCTGTACGAATCGAACATCATCAATGAGTACATTGACGAACGTTTCCCGCATCCGCAACTGATGCCGGCCGATCCGGTGCAGCGTGCGCGTGCGCGCCTGTTCCTGTTCAACTTCGAGAAAGAGCTGTTCGTGCATGTGAGCGCGCTCGAGAACGAGAAGGGCAAGGCAGCGGAGAAGAATCACGAGAAGGCACGTCAATCGATTCGCGATCGTCTGACGCAGTTGGCGCCGATTTTCGTGAAGAACAAGTACATGCTGGGTGAAGAGTTCTCGATGCTCGACGTGGCGATTGCACCGCTGCTGTGGCGTCTGGATCACTATGGCATCGAGTTGTCGAAGAATGCTGCGCCGTTGATGAAGTATGCCGAGCGGATTTTCAGCCGTCCGGCGTACATTGAAGCACTGACGCCGTCCGAAAAGGTCATGCGTCGTTAATGCGTTGATTTGCCCGCTGGCGATGCCGGTCTGTCGAGTGAGACGGACGGGTTTCGCGGCGGGATACGTTGGTTATATGCCTGAAACGTCTACCAAGCCTTATTTACTGCGCGCGCTGTACGAGTGGTGTACCGACAATGGTTACACGCCGTATCTGGCCGTGCATGTCGATGCCAAAACGCGGGTGCCGCGCGAGTTTGTGAAAGATGGCGAGATCGTGCTGAACATCAGCTTCGACGCCACGAGCGGTTTGCAGATGGGCAACGACTGGATCGAATTCAGCGCTCGCTTCGGCGGTATCTCACAGAAGGTGGAAGTGCAGGTGCCGAACGTGCTGGCGATTTATGCTCGTGAGAACGGCCAGGGGATGGCCTTCCCGGTCGACAAGCAGGCAAGTGCGGACGAAAGTCCGGAGCTGGAAGCGGTACCGCCGGTGCAGGAGTTGGCCGAGGACGATCCGGATCCGACGCGCCCGGGCGGCAATAGCCCGGCTGGCGGCAACGCCGGACGCGCACATCTGAAGGTGGTGAAGTAATTCGCGTCGCCGGTCCGCCGGCGTGATGCTTTTTTCGGCATCGCACGGCACGACAGCAAAAGCGAACGATTTTGCACCGACAGGTAGTCGCAGTGACCGGTGAATCGGTTACAATACACGACTTCGCCGGCTTAGCTCATCTGGTAGAGCAGTTGATTTGTAATCATCAGGTGGCGGGTTCGAGTCCTGCAGCCGGCACCAAATACAGCAAGGGGTTACGAGATTTCTCGTAACCCCTTTGCGTTTCTAAAATCACGAACGCGTTTCCAATCTGGTCCCCAGCGATGGCCTTTCAAGCCGTTGCCGCGCGAGTCGTGAATCACCATGCCCCTGCGAGGCCGTCGAGCTGACGACAGGGTGCCGGTCGCGAGCACTTCGTCACCATCACTGAACGCGGCACGAAGAACGTCGCGGAGCGTCACGCGTTCCACGTCTTTGTCGGCCCGTTGCTGGCGCCCAACGGCGTCGTGGTTCCAATAGCTCGGTCGCTGCGCAATCCAGCTCGCGCGGTGAACGTCGACGCCTTCGTGATCTTGCGAGCCCACAACACACGCGGAAATCTACCCCCCTTTCAAGAATGGGCCTAATCCCATATTCGCCGCGGAGCAGTTTTGATACTGTTATGGCCGTAAATTGCGTAGATGTTTCCAGGGCACACGTGTGCCGAATGCTATGCAACTGCGGGGAATTAACGGGAAAAGGCCAGCATTCTGCATGTAAAAAATTGCCGCAGATGTCATTGAATCTCATCCTTGATTGATGCGCGATGCAGATCGGCGACGCATGTTTGCGAAACCAAAAGTTTTCAGGAATCCTGAATTAAAGCGTTTGCTATGAAAGTGAAATTGACTGCGGAGATATTTGGAACCTTCTGGCTCGTGTTCGGCGGCTGCGGTAGTGCAGTGCTTGCGGCAGGTTTTCCGAATCTTGGTATCGGCTTTGCCGGTGTTGCACTAGCTTTTGGTCTAACCGTGCTGACGATGGCATATGCCGTTGGCGGTATCTCCGGCGGGCATTTCAACCCGGCAGTTACGCTGGGCATAGCGGCCGCAGGACGAATGTCCTGGCGCGATGTTCTCCCGTATTGGGCCGCACAGGTGATCGGCGGCGTGGCAGCCGCCGCACTGCTTTACGTCATCGCCAGCGACGCCCCCGGTTTTGAGCCCGGTGGATTTGCGTCCAACGGTTATGGCGATTTGTCGCCGGGGAACTACGGGCTGTTATCGGCGGCGCTGATCGAAATCACGCTAACCGCTGGCTTCCTCATTGTGATTCTTGGGTCGACGCATAAGCTCGCGCCTGTTGGGTGTGGTCCACTGGCCATCGGCCTGGCGCTTACGTTGATTCACCTGATCTCGATCCCTGTGACCAACACATCGGTCAATCCGGCGCGCTCGACAGCAGTCGCTCTTTTTGCCCAGACCGACGCCCTCGGTCAGCTTTGGCTTTTTTGGGTGGCGCCGCTCATCGGCGGCGCGTTGGGCGCAATAATCTGGCGTTTCCTGATGAAACGGCAGGAGTCCTGAGCTAGTGTGACTGGCTTTTCAGTCACACGTTTTCCTGCCAAAACTGCTCCAGTCGCTTCGCGTCAGCGGCTTCCGTTTCGCCAAAATGCTGACGCCGGTTGTAGATCGCCTGCTAGCTGACCCCCATCCCTTCTCGCCACCTCGGCGACCAGCGCCTCGTCCACTCACACGGGGTCTCGCACATTTGTGCTTCTTTATGGCTTCCTTTCTCCATCGGAAGCCATTCCCTCAAGCTTCGAGCGATCTAAAACTTCCAGGCGAGTCATGCTCGCTTGACGAGTCACAAACCACCTAAAGCTGCGAAGCGGAAGATACCTTCAGTATTACTGAATGGTATTGCCGACGATGCCGCGGCCGTGCTTTTTAAGTCAGCTCGAAACCAGCGACGAATAAATTAACAAAAAAATCACGTCGCAACCCTAAAGAAATCACAATCTGCATCCGTAATGCTCTCTCTGGGCCGGTTCTCACTGGCTAGGAATCCGACGGGCGCGGCACTTTGCGCAAAGCTGGCACAACACGATAGCCGGCGCGTGATGGGCTGTTCGGGGAACGTCAACGAAGTGGCGATGCGCCGCATTCGTGACGGCCGTCTGATGTTGTGAGCAGTAAAACAACTAGAAAACGAAAGATCAGATGCCTTGGCAATCAACGCGCGAAGTCTCGTCGTTGGCCGGCGAGATTGACGGGCACACCACACGCAGTTCGGGGATTCGGCGGTTTCAGCAGTTTCGAAGCGCAACTAGGTTCGGCCTGGCGACGATGTTCGTCGCGGCCGCGCATTGTCACGCCGCTGGCATCGTCCCGGATGGTGGCACGGCGACCTCCGTCACCGTCGGTCCCGATGGCCGCCAGAACGTCGCCATCGCACCCCCTGTCTATGGGGTGTCGCACAACACCTACACCAGTTTTAACGTCGATCGCGCCGGTGCGACGCTGAACAACACGGGCGTCAACGCGCGAACCATCGTCAACGAAGTGACGGGTACGTCGCCGAGCCTGATTCAGGGGCAGATCGCCGTGACCGGGCCGCGCGCCAACGTCGTGCTCGCGAACCCGAACGGCATCACCGTCAACGGCGGATCGTTCGTCAACACCGGCCACGTTGCGCTGAGCACCGGGCAGGTGTCGTTCAGCGACGTGCTCGTCGCCCCCGGCCTCTACCAGCGCAACGTCGTGCTCAACACCAGCCAGGGCACCATCGAGGTGACGGGCGGCGGTCTCGCGGGCACGCTCATCGGGCTGGAACTCATCGCCAAGACCGTCAAGGTCAGCGCGCCCATTACCAACGACTTCTCGTCCCCCACGGCCTACGTGCGCGTGATCGCCGGTAGCAGCAAGGTCTCGCTCAACACCAGCTTTTCGCCGGACGACAACAACAACGACTGGGTCTCGCTCGCCAACAACCAGCAAGCGAATCCCAACGCCATCGCGCTCGACGTGGAGCCGAACGGCAGCATCACCTCGGGCCGTATCCAGTTGCTGACGACCGACCTCGGCGCGGGCGTGCGTCATGCCGGGGCGCTGATGGCGAACGCCGGTGACTTCACCTTGACGTCGGCGGGCGACGTGATGCTGGCGCCATCGAGCAAGATCAATGTCGCGAACAACCTGTCGTGGCAGTCGCTGGGACAGACGACCCTGAGCGGTGCGTCGATACTCGCCGGTGGCTCGATCAACCTGTCGAGCCACGGCGTATTCATCGCCAATGCCGGTGCGATTCAGTCGACGCTGGTCTCGTCGCGTAGCGGCATCGTGATCAACAGTCAGGGCGATGTCACGAACGTCAGTAGTCTGATCCAGGGCGTGGCGCGCGACGCCGCGTTGACGTCGTCAGCGGGCGCGATCACGCTGGACGCGACCGGCAGCATCACCAACACATCGGACCCAAGCAATCCGGGCGGCGCGTTCGGCGTCATTTTCGGTGTGAACGACGATGTCGTGATGCGCGCCGCAGGCAACATCGTCAACCTGAATGCGCGCATCGAATCGAACCAATCGGTATCGATGCAGGCGCAGGGCGATCTCAGCAACGTCATCTCCCACATCGAGGGCGCAAACGGCGGCGTCTCGACCGCCTATGCGACCAGCGGGCGACGCTGGCTCCTCTTCTCGACGCGTGACGAAGGCTTCTCCGTCGACTACGGTGCGATTCCGGCACCGGGCCAACTCTCCTACATCATTGCCGACGCGGGCAACGTCACGCTCTCCGGCCGTAACGTCTACAACAACGGCGGCACGGTGCTGACCAACGGCGGCGATATTCGCGTGACGGCCACGAGCGACCTCGTCAATCAGGCCGTCATGGCGGGGCAGGCGTCGTATCAGCGTTCGTGCTTCATTTTCTGCAAGGCAGTGGCGTCGAGCACCACGGCGTCTTACGGCGGGCAGATGCAGGCAGCGGGCAGCATCACCTTGCACGCGGGACAAAGCGCCAGCAACGTCGGCGGCAACGTGATCGCCTGGGGCGGCGACCTGACGGTAGATGCGCCACTCGTCACGGCGCAGGGCTTGCTCGGCTACACGGCCTACAACGGCACACGTGGGCTGAAGGCGTGGTTCGGTAACCACTGGGCCGCCATCTACGCGCAGAACGACGGTGGTCTGTTCTCGGCCGCATCGGGTGAAGTCCTGCTGACAGGGCGGGGCGTCGTCAAAGGCGGCGTGATCACGGGCGCGAAGGGTGTGCGCGCGCCGCAGGGCATCGAGACGGCATACGTGCCGTACCGTGAACCGGCGCGCATTGGTACCCATCTCGGTCTGACGACGTGGTTCGGGCTATGACCTTTATGACCTTGAGAGCGCGTCTCAGCGTACACCCTGCACGCCGTATCGCCGCCACGCTCGCCGTCGTGTGGATGGTGTCCCCGGCATTCGCGCAAACGCCACCGGGTCTGCCGCCCGTGCCTGCACTCCCTCCGGGCATCGTCCCGCAACAGGACCCTGGGCAGCGTCTGCTCGACGAGCAACGCAACCGTGAGTTGCAGCGTGAGCTCGACCGCCAACCGGCGCAGATCGAAGTGGCCCCCGGCGCGGCGTCGCAAGTGCCCGATCTCCCGGCAGACGCCGACGTCGAAACGCTCCCCGATCCGGAGCCAACCTTCCGCATCGACCATATCGTCTTCAAAGGCGATGCCGTCCTCAGTCAATCGCAACTCGATCGCATCGCGGCGCCTTTCCTGCACAAATCGCTTGGTCGGCGCCGCATCGATCTGCTGCTGCGACGTTTGACGGAAGCCTTCGTGGCCAATGGCCTCATCACCACGCGCGCCTACCTCGCCACGCCGCAAAACCTGTCGTCCGGCACGCTCGCCATCACGCTCGTGGCCGGTCGCATCAGCGGCTTCACGCTGAACGGTGGCGCGCTGCGTCCGACGGGAGACGGCAAACCGGGCGACGGCGGCGGTCTGCTCACGGACGCCGGCACCGCGTGGGCCTTCCCCGCCTCGGTCGGCGATGTCCTCGAACTTCCCGCGCTCGAACAGGGCGTCGATCAGATCAACCGGTTGCGTCGTAATCAGGCGCAGATCCAGATCCTGCCCGGGCAGGCCGCAGGCGAGTCGATCGTCGCGATCCAGAACCCGTTCGGCAGCCGGCTGAACTACAACGTCGGTGTCGACAACTATGGCAGCACGGCAACCGGCCGATGGCGCACCCGTGCCTCGGTGGAAGCCGCCAACGTCATCGGGTTGCAAGAGTCCCTGAGTCTCGCGTACACGGGCACGCGCGACAGCAATGCGCTCGTCGTCTCGGCGGCGGTGCCCTATGGCTACCAGACGTTCAGCTACACGGCGGCGCTCTCCGAATATCAGCAGATCATCGGCGGTACAGCGTTGCTCTATGGCCGCACGCTCAGTCAGATATTCGGATGGAATACCGTGCTCACCCGGTCGTCGAGCGGGCGGCTGAGTCTCGATGCCACGCTGACCAAACTGTCGACCGAGCGTGACGTCAACGACATTCCCCTCTCGCCTCAAGACCTCACGATCCTGCGCGTCGGTGTCTCCGGCCTCTGGCGCTTCACGCGAAATGGCCAGCCCGGCGCGTTGACGGCCTCGCTCGGCATCTCGCAAGGCCTGCCGTGGCTCGACGCCACGCGAGATTTCGACGGCATTCAGAAACAAGACGCCCACGCGCAATTCACCAAGCTGGACGCCAGCACCACCGTCCAGATGCCGCTCGCCCAGCTCGGTCCGACCTACTGGACGTGGCGCACCTCACTCACCGGTCAATACAGCCCCGTAGCGCTCTTCGGCAACGCGCAGATATTCCTCGGTGGCACGGATTCCGTCCGTGGCTTTCTGCAAGGCGGCATCGCCGGAGACAGCGGTTTCTACGTCCGCAATGAGGCGGTGTGGGCCAACGCCCCCGTCTGGCAGGGACTTCGCTGGGAACCGTATCTGTTCCTCGACGGCGGCAAGGCGCATCTGGTGGCCGAAGCCGGCTGGCCGACGCTCGTCGGTGCCGGTGTCGGGGTGCGCGCGCAGTGGCAGTTCCGTGGGCAGACGTTTTCCGGCGAGTTGATGGCCGGACGCGCCCTCGTACAGCCGGCGTCGCTGGGGCCGAAAGGCAGTGTCGTTCTCGTCACGCTCAACTGGGCGGGGTGAATTGGAAGATGCGGACGCGCGGGCGATCGGCTCGCGGTGTCCGTCAACGTTGCGGGAGAGGTCGTCATGAAAGCGAAGTTCAGTCGTGTGTGGGTGGCTGCGGGTGTCTGCGCAGTGTTGAGCGTTGTCACTGGACCGGTGCTGGCCGCGAAATCGGCTGCGGCGCCGTCTTCGGTCAAGTCGGGGAGCAAATCCGCCGGTACCGGCGACAGCCAATCCGAGAACAAGCCGTTGCCGACGGACGCCGTGGCGAGCGTCAACGGTGTCGTGATCTCGAAGGTGTCGGTCGACGCCATGGTCAAGGCCAGCGGCCAGCCCGACAGTCCGCAGTTGCGTGAACTGTTCAAAGGCCAACTGATTGCCAACGAGTTGCTCAAGCAGGCGGCGCAAAAGCAGCACTACGAGACGCGTCCTGAAGTACAAGCCGCCCTCGAAGCGGCGAAGACGATGATCGTCACGCGCGCTTACATGACCGAGCATCTCAACGCCGCGCCGGTCAGCGACGCCGACGTGAAGGCGAAATACGATGCCGTCGTCGCCACGCTGGGTGAGAACGAGTACCACGCGAGCGTGATCGCCGTGCGAGACGCCGTCACGGCACAGACAGTGCTCGACGAACTCAAGAAAGGCACCGACTTCGCGGCATTGGCACGCCAGTACAGCCAGGGCCCGAATGCTGCGCAAGGCGGTCAACTGAACTGGGTCTCGTTCAAGACGCCGATCACCGCAGGCAATACGCAGAACTGGCCGCAGCCGATTGCGGAAGCGCTGGTCAAGCTGCCGAAGGGCGCCGTGTCTGCCGAGCCGCTGAAGATCGGCGACCAGCTCTGGATTCTTCGTGTCGACGACAAGCGCGCCACGCAGATTCCGAAGTTCGAGGAAAGCGCACCGCTGCTGCGCAAGCAGCTTGAGCAGATCGCGATGGAGAAAGCGACTGCGCAAATCATCGGCGATCTCGTCAAGAGCGCGCGCATTCAGCAGTAATCGTTGGCCTTCGGCCGTGAGTCGTGGACCTCGTCGGGGCGCGACTCACAGGCTGCGGGTCGAAAGCTTCGCATCACCGAACGAGTCGCGGGCCGTCCAGGGCCATCGTGAGCGTAGCGGCGAACTGCTGCGTATCGCTTGTGCGCGCGGCGTTGTCGGGCAGCGCATGTCATCGAAAAAACAGGGCACGTCATGAAGGCAACTTCGCGAGAGATCATCGAAGTCGGGAATCACGCACGTCAATCGACCGAGGTCGACGACGGCACGCCGCTGCCCGGTCTCGACGAAAAGCCAGCGATCCGCCTGTGGCAACGCGCCATTGCGGCCAGCGTGGCGCTGACGTTGCTCGTCAGCCCGATTTCGGTGACGTTCGAACTCAGTCAGTCGGCCGCACGCGAACTCGCCGCCAACCGCCCGGGCTTCGATGAGACGGCGTTGACGGTGCTGCGCTCGCTCGCCACATTGCGTGTTCACGTGGGCATGCGTGAGGCAATGGCCGCACCGATTACCGACCCGACGGCCCCCGTCGTCTTCGCGCCGAAGATCACCACGAGCGGTGCGGGTGTGCCGGTCGTCAACATCACTGCGCCGAATGCGGCCGGAATCTCGCTCAACCAGTATCAGAGTTTCAACGTCGACGCGGCTGGCCTGATCCTTAACAACAGCCTGCTCAACGGCACGTCGCTCAACGGCGGCGCGATTGCCGCCAACCCGAACCTGACGGGGCGCACGGCAAGCACCATCGTCAACCAGGTGACGTCGTCGGGCAGCGCTTACGCGAGCGCTTTGAACGGCCCGCTCGAAGTGTTCGGTGCGCCGGCTACCGTCATCATCGCTAACCCGAACGGTATCTCCGTGCGCGGCGCGGGATTCACGAACACGATCGGCGTGACGCTGACGACCGGGACGCCGCAGTTCCTTACCGGCCCCGGTGGCACACCGACCGACTTCACCCATGCCACGGCGCTCGGCTACAACGTCACCAGCGGCCACATTCAGTTGGAAGGCAACGCCGGTGTGAACGGCCCGGGCAGCGGCATCGAAGGCACCGTCGGGAGCATCGATCTGATCGGGCAGACGGTCGGTGTGAATGCGCCGCTGTACGCGGGAACGCGCATCAACGTCATCACCGGCAACCAGCAAGTGCTGACGGGCGCGGTGGACGGCACCGGCACGCGTTACGTCACGGCGTCGAATGGGGCTGCAAACACGGCGCAGGCCGTGCAGAGCGCGCTCGCCAATGGGGGTAATGGGCAGGCCTTCGCCATCGATGCCACGCGCTTCGGCGCCATGACTGCCGGGCAGATTCAGGTGATCGGCACGACGGCCGGACTTGGCGTGCGCATGGCGGGCGATCTGGCGTCGACTGCCGGCGATCTCTCGCTGTCGTCCGGCGGCGACCTGACCGTTGCCAACCACGCGGCGCAGCAGCAGGTGCAGATGACCAGTGGGGGTAACGTCGCGCTCACAGGCACCGGACTCGGCGAGACCGGCTATCGTCTGACGGCGACCGGCGACGTGTCGTCGACGGGATCGCTTCAGTCGGGCAAGACGATGGACCTCCGGGCGGGCGGGAATATGACGCTCGCCAACCTCCAATCCAACGACAGCACGACACTCAACGCGGGTAAGGCGCTCACGCTCAAGGAAGCGCAAGTCGGCGGCGATCTGTCGCTGGCGACGCAGGACGCATCGCTTGGCGATATCCGTCTGACGGGGCCGGTGACGGTAGCCGGCACGCTCGCCGCAAACGCCGCGCGGAGTCTTGTCGTGACGGACAGCACGGGCGCAAACGGCAACGTTACCGTCGTGACCGGCGGTGATTTCCAGATTGCGCAAGGTGCGCGTCTGACAGGGCACAGTGCCGTGTCGACGCAATCCACCGGCGACACGCGTATCGATGGCACGCTGGCCTCTGGCGCGCAGTTGGACATGACGTCAAAGGGCGGCCTCGACGTGCAGGGTGATATCGCATCGACGGGCACCGCGCGATTAAGCGCAGACGGTGCGTTGAACGTCGACGGCACGCTGCTCGGACAGGCGGATGCCGCCCTTCGCGCAGGCACTGACATCACGGGCAAAGGCAAGCTGGCTTTCGGCACGAACGCCGTGCTGCGGGCAGATCGCGACGTCTCGCTGACCGGCGCACTGCTGGCCGGTGTGCTCGACGTCGAAGCGAAGAACAGCCTGTCGCTGAACGACGTGCAGAGCACCGGCACGGCCGCGCTGCGGGCGTTGGGCACGGCTGGCGGCGGTGACATCACGCTGCAAGGCAAAGTGTCGTTCTACAGCGCGGCGGCGCTCGACGCGGCGCGCGACATCCTCATCAACGGTACGACGGCCGGTGGCGACGCGGTGACGCTCAACGCCGCGCGCAACGTTGGCGTCGCAGGCTCGCTGCAAGCGGCGGGCACGACGAAGACGCTGTCGATTACCGCAGGCAATGCCATCACGGTGCCCGGTGCCATCGAAGCGAGCGCGGACCTCAAGGCGAACGCCGGTACGACGCTCGATGTGGCGGGCAGCGCCACGGCAGCGGGCGACGTCAACCTGCAATCCGGCGGCGATACGCGTGTCGCAGGTAACGTGTCCGGCCAACGGCTGGGCACGATCGACGCCGGGGGCAATCTCGACATCACCGGTGGTGCGCACTTCCTCGGCAATACGTCGTTGACGTCCGGTGCGAATGCCACGCTGAGCGGGAAGTTGCAGACGGCGAACCTCGTCGTCACCAGCCGCAACGCGGTCACACTTGGCGACGCCCAGGCGGGCGGCACGCTCGACGTCACGGCTAACGGCCTCGACGGCAGCGGCGATATTCGTGTGGCGGGACCGCTTGCGTCGTTCGGCGTTGCCACGTTGCGCGCGGCGCGCGACATGCTCGTCACTTCGACCGGCAGCATTGCAGCGAACGACAAGCTCAACGTCACCGGTGGGCGCGATCTCCGCATCGACGGCGGGGTGACGGCCGTGGGCGATGTCGCGATGACGGCGTCGTCCGGCAATCTATCGACGACCGCCAATCTGAGCACTAACAGCCAGTTGACGCTGAACGCCGGGCAGACGGTGACGCTGGGCGCGCCGCAGACGAGTGCCATCGGGAATGCATCCGTGACGGCCGGGCAGGACATCGTGCTGAGCGGCGCGCTGGTTGGATTGGCGGGTGTGATGCAGGCTGGGCGAGACCTCGTCGGTGCTGGTGCTTCGGCATTCACCGATACCGCGAAGCTCAGTGCGAATCGCGACGTCAACCTGTCCGGCGTGTTGCAGGGCAATGGCGTGAGCGTGACGGCGGGTAACAGTGCCACCGTGTCGAGCGTTACGTCCAATGGCGCTTTCACGGTATCGGCAAGCGGCAACGCGGGCGGTGGCGATGTCGTGGTGAACGGCACGTCGAACGTGGTCGGTGGTGTGCAGGCGAGCGCGGCGCGCGACGTCACCGTCGCGGGCACGTTGGCGACGGGCGATACGGCGACGCTGACCGGCGCGCGAGACGTCAATGTCACGGGCACGGTGCAGGCCGCTAAAGATATCGTGCTGACGGCGACGCAAGGTAGCGTCAATCAGCAAGGCAAGCTGGGCGTGGGCAACCGGCTTGGCGTGTCGGCGGGAACGGATGTCGTCATGGGCGGCGAGACCGTCGTGTCGGGCGATACGACGCTGACGTCGGGCCGCGACACGATCGTCACCGGCACGATCAACGGGCAGGGCACGGGCCGGATCGACGCCGGTCGCGACGTGAGCGGGGCAGGGACGACATCGTTCACGGGGGCGTTCGATGTGAGCGCCACCCGCGATGTCGCCCATGACGGCTTGCTGCAAGGCGGCGGTCTGACGATCACGGCGGGCAACAACGTCGCCGTCAAGAATGCGGAATCGACGGCCGCATTGACGCTCACCGCCAACGGCCTCGCGGGCGGCGGCGACATCACGATCAATGGCGGCACGGGGGCCTCCGGCGTCTTGTCGTTGAAGGCTGCGCGTGACATCGGCGTCACCGGCACATTGGGCGGTGGCGGCACGACGACGCTCGATGCGCAGCGCGACATCAAGGTGACCGGCGCGATCCAGTCGGTCGGCGACGCACTTCTGACCGCACGCGGCGGCAGCGTGCTCGCCAGCGGTGGCATCAGCGGCGGGGGGAACGTCTCCATCGGTGCCGCGCAGGACGTCGTGCTGGGCGCATCGACGAGCGCCTTGCGCGACATCGCGGTGAACGCAGGTCGCGATCTGCAACTCGGTGCCGTGCTTGTCGGCGTCAACGCCAATCTGACGGCGGGCCGCACACTGCTCGACGCGGGCGATGGCAGTGGCAAGGCCGTCTTCACGGGCACGGCAACGCTCGTCTCCGCCGGCGACACGAAGTTGACGGGCGGCGTACAGGCCAACGGCATCGACGTGACGGCGGGGGGCAATGCCACGCTGAGCGTGCTGAACTCCGCAGCGGGCATCAAGGTGACGACGACCGGCATGGCGGGCGCGCAGGGTGTATTGGGTGGCCCGGGCGACATCGTTTTCAACGGCGCGGTATCGTCGCCGAACGCCTTCTCGGCAACGGCAGCGCGCGACGTGCTGCTGGCCGGCAGCGTGACGTGCGGCGCTGCGTGCGAGCTGATCGCGCAGCGCAATCTCTCCGTCACCGGATCGGCCCTGACGCTGGGCGATCTGTCGTTGCTCACGCGCACGGGCGATCTCACTATTAGCGGCGACATCACCACGGCAGGCGCCTTGCTGGCGATGAGTGGCGGCAAGGCGTCGCTTGGCGGCAAGCTGAACCTCCAGGGCGATTTGCGCGCGTCGGCGGCCAACGACCTGACGCTCGCCGGGCAGACGAGTGTGCAAGGTATTGGCGCATTGCGCGCGGGTAACGACATCAACGGCGATGGCGCGACCGTGTTCGGCGGTGACGTCACGTTGAATGCCGGACGCAATACCGCACTGACGGGCACGTTGTCGGGTAAAAACGTGGACATCCATGCCGCGAACGATGCGGGCTTGCACAACGTGCAGGCGACGCAGTCGCTGACGGTGACGGCGGACGGCACCGCAGGCGGTGGCGACGTGAGGGTGAGCGGCGATGCCGTAGCACTCGGCACCGTGACGATGACCGGCGCGCGCGACGTGTCGGTGACCGGCAAAACCGTTGGCGGTGACAACGTCGCGCTGACCGCTACGTCGGGGGACATTCGTCTTCAGGGCGACAGCGCGTCGGAACGCAACCTCACGTTGACGGCATCGAATGGCGCGATCTCGACGGGCAACGTCGGCGCGCAAGGCGATCTCAACGTCACCGCAGGCAAGTCGCTGACGATGCAGGGCGACACGACGGCGAATGGCCTCGTGCGTCTGACATCGGGCGGCGACATGACGCTGGGCAATGTGCGCGGCGTCGCTGCCGACGTGGCCGACGCGGTGGCCGGTGTGCTGAAGGCAGGCGGCAATCTGAATGCGACCTCGCTGACGTTCGGCAATGGCGGTCTCACCACGACCTCGGGCAAAGCGACGCAAGTCACTGGCGCTGTCGTCGCAGGTAATGCACTGACGATGTCCACGACGGGCGACTTGTCGGTCGGGTCTGTTCAGGCGGGCAAGTCCGCGGCATTGACGGCGGGTGGCACGGGCGATGTCCGGGTGACGGGCGATATCGCCACGGGTAACGGTCTGACCATCGGGGCGGGACGCGACGTCGTCCTGGGCGGTGCGGTAACGGCGGGCGACGGTGTGACCGTCACCGCAGCACGCGACGTGAGCGTGGTCGGTGCGTTGTCGGCGAATCAGGACATCGCACTGACGGCAACCGGGGGCAACCTCACGCTCGCCGGGCCGATCACCGCCATCAAGAACTTCGCGGCAACCGCAGGCGGCGCGCTCGCGCTCGGCAGCGCGCAGACTTCAGGTCAGACCGTTGGCCAGATCAACGGCGACACGACGCTGACCTCGGGCGGCGCGATGACCCTCAACGGGCATCTCATCGGCAAGGGACTGGCGACGCTGCAATCGGGCGGCGATATCGCTGGTACGAACGCGGCGCTCACCTTCGGCAAGGATGTCGCGATCACCTCGGGCGGCAAGCTGACGCTGGGCAGCGTGGATACGGCGGGCGATCTCGGCATCAAGGCGCAAGGCGATGCGTTGTTCGGCGCGCTGACGTCGATGGGCAAGCTAACGCTTTCCAGCACGGCGGGCGGCCTGACGCTTGGCAAGACACTCGTCGGCGGCACACTCGACGCGACGGCAGCGACCTATCTGAGCGCGCTGCAAGGCGTGTCGAGCATGGGCGCCATGACGCTCACCGCACAAACCGGCAATCTGAGTGTGGCGGATGTGTCCGGCAATGACACCGTCACACTGCATGCGGGACAGACGTTGACGATGGGCGGCACCAACACCGTCGTGGGCGACATGACCCTGACGGGCGGCAACGTCGTCATCACTGGCGCGACGACGGCATCCAAGGCCTTCACCGCCATCGCTACCGACTCGCTCGACGCGAGCGGTGGGCAGCTCTTCGTGACGAACGGCGCGAAGCTCGCGGGGGCGCGCGTCGACACGGGCGCAATGATTGTGGGCGGTTCGCTGGACGTCACGGCAACGCAGTGGATCCGCACGCACGGCCTCGCACTGATCAACGGTGCGACGACGTTCGACGCAGGCACCGGCACGTTCACCAACTCGACGGGCGCCTCGGTGCTCAGCGCGGGACCGCTGTCGATTCGCGCGGGCAGCATCGTCAATCGATCGGGTGGACAACTGGCGTCGACGAAGGCGCTTACGTTGAACGCGACGGGCAACATTACCAATGCCGGGTTGATGAATGGCGATACGACGTCCGTGACGGGCGGCGGGGCGTTGACCAACAGCGGCACGTTGCTGGGCGCGAACGGCGTCACGCTGAACGTCGGCGGGTTGAACAACAACGGCGGCATGATTCTGGCGGGTGACGTCACGAGTGCGACGCCCGCGAGCGCGGATCTTGCGCTGACCGTCAACGGGTCGGACACGGTGACGACGGCGGGTGGCGAGCTTGCCGCGACGCGCAACCTTGCCGCGTCGATGCGCGCCGCGACGTTCGACGTGACGGGCGGTGCGCTGCAAGCCGGCGGGACGATGTCGATCACGGCCAACGCCATCAAAAACACCGGGATGTTGCAGTTGGGCGGCGCTAACGTTTCGCTCACGGGGCTGGCGTCGTTCATCAACAGCGGGACGATTCAGGGCAATGGCGCACTGACGCTGTCGAGCAATGGCTGGTTCACCAACATCGGCAGCGTGATCGGCGGCAGCGATGTGACGGTGAACGCGGCGCTCATCAATGGTGCCGGAGCGACGATTCACGCGGACCGCGACCTGTCGTTGACGGGCGATGTCGTCAACAGTGGCGTGATCGAGGCGAACCGCAACCTGAGCGTGACCGGCGGCAACTTCACGAACATCGGTGCGAAGACGCAAGCCGCAGGCGACATCACGTTCAACATGCCGGGCACGCTGAACAACATCGGCGGCACGATCATCGCGGGGAACAACCTGACGGTGAATGCGGGAGCCGTGGTGAACGATCAGGCGGCCGGGTCGGGCGCGGTGACCACCACGACCACGGTGGTGGACCCGAGTCTGATCTGGAGTGCGGTGATCGGCATGCGGAGTTCGATGCTGAGCGAAGGGCCGGGCGGTGGCGAGGGGGACATGAATGTACGGTGGAAGAATGTCTCGTCGACGGCAACGCTCGGCGACCTGCTTTCGCCGACGGGCGTTACGCTGGAAGGCAAGCGGGGAGACATCAATCCGTGGACGGGAGACCTATGTTGGGGGATTGGCGGTCCTAATGCATGTAATGCTGGTACCGCCGAGCCGGTGATGGGGTCCGGCACGTTCTACATGAACAAGCTGCGGGGTAGTCGGATGGTCGGCGACAACGCCGTCGACTACGACTATTGGCAGATGAGCGGTGCGCCGATTCCGGGTGCACAAGCGTCAGTCGCCATTGCATTGCCCACGGTCAATCAGACGTCCACGGTAATGCAAATGGGCGCGGCGGGCGTGATGATCGCGGGCGGCGACATCTCGCTGACGACCGCGAATCTGTCGAATAAAGGCGGGCAGATCGCCGCGGGCCGCAACATGACGCTCAATGTCGGCTCGCTGTCCAATGGTGCGGTATCTCCGACGACGACCAGTAACGTCGTCAACTCGGTGGATCAGGGGCAATACTCGGCGTTTCTGGCACAACTCGCATCGCTTGGCACGATTGAAGTCCCGGCGTATCTGAACCAGAATCTGGGTGATGAGCAGCAGGCGCATCAACTGGTCTCATTCAGTATCGCTACCGGATCGGCTGCGCCGACATCGACGTCGACGATTTCCTGGTCGACGTCGCTTGGTCTGATCACTGCGGCCAACACGCTCAATCTGTACGGCGGCAATCTGGTGAACGAGGGCATGATCTATGCCCAGAACAACGTCAATATTTTCGCGGCGAGCGTTACCAACCAAGGGGGTAATACCCAGCAGTTTTCGTCGCAAGCCGGATGTACTGCGGGCACGAGCAACATCGCCTGTTACCGGGGCAACGACGTTCGCGGGCAGAACCCGAATACGACATCGTTCACCTTCGCGCAGAACAACGCGGCGATCATCGCAGGCAACAACCTGACGATTGCGGCGGGCACGATCAACAACAAGTACGGCGATCTCATCGCGGGTCACGATCTCGTGATCGGCGGTGTCGGCTCGTCTGCCACGGGCACGACGGCGGCGGACTCGCTGACGAACACGTCGGGCAACATCCTCGCGGGCAACAACCTGACGTTGAACGTTGCGGGCGGCATCACCAACACGCTGCCTCCGCCGGTACAGGTGCACGAGAACTACGGCAAGCTCGAAAAGTACTCGGGCTGTATGACGGCGGGCGGCTACAAGGAGAGCTACTGCGAGGCGTACGTCGATCAGCAGTCGGGCAACTCGTCGATCATCGGTGCCGGTAACAATCTGACGATCAACGCGGGGTCGCTGACGAACGTCGGCAGCCTGATCACGGCGGGTCTTAACGCGACGATCAACGTCAGCGGTCCGGTGGTGAACAGCGCGCAGACGCTCAACGCCTACTGGCACTCGCACTGGGTGCAAGAGACGGGGATGTTCGA